>JBGSVK010000001.1:0-8073 GCA_041752975.1 Minisyncoccia bacterium
GATGGCGTCAAGTGATATGACCAAACCTTGAATCGGAGAATTAATAACATTAACGAACATTCCTCGTAGAGTTTGTAGAGGAGGGATTGAAGCAATTTCAATCATCTCGTTTTGACTCTTGAAGACACCTTGGAAAACTCCTCCAACAATAGAAATATTGTCTTTGAATTTTAGAGCGAATTCTTTAATGTTTTGGGCTGGGGCGATAGCATCTGTACTATACGCAACCGCAATTTCTCCATCTAGATTTGGCATCTCTCCCTTGTATGCACCAAACGCTTTCTTCATTAGCGTCTTTTTAGCTACAAAGTAACCGACTCCCTTTTCGCGTAAATCTCTACGCATTGCAGTCGTGTCAGAAACAGTTAGTCCTTTGTAATGTACAAAGACAATTGATTCTGAGTTGTCACGTACTGTTTCAAGTTTAGCAAGAATATCTTGCTTCTTGGCTTTTGTAATTGCCATGAACTATTGAGAATAATGAATAAGAACACAGGCCATGGATAGAATACAAAATAAGTACAATATCTTAGGCTTCGACCCCAATACAATAGATTGGACCTCGGTCGGCTGGCGCTTTTGCGTCAATTACCGCACTTTCGTGCGACCAACTGTCATGAGCCTGGTCCGGAGACTATAACAGATAGCGGGGGCTGCGTAAAGAGGGGGTGGAAAGCAAAGCTTTCCACCCCCTCTGGGCCGCAGATGTCTCCTAGACATCTGGTTAAATACTTAGTCGGGGTAACCGGAATCGAACCGATATTTTACCCACCCCATGGGCATATACTGCCACTGTACTATACCCCGACTAAATATTTCACCCCCCCATGCGTACACACTACCACTATGCTATAGCCTGAGTTAAATGACATTATACTAAATCAGCCAGACAAAATAAAAGCGGTAGAAAACTACTCTAGTAAAGCTGCCGCCAATTTTACTCTAAACTTTTAATCCCCGTTTTCTTTCTTTAGTTTTTCGACCTTATAGCCTAAGGCACTTGAAGCTAGTTGCAAAAATGACGCTACCGCCGATAGAGCCAAGATAATAATGGGAAAGACTGCGTAGGGTGTAAGGAGGTAGAAAAAGATAAGTGAAGCCGCCGCCCAAGTACTCACACACCAAGAACAAGACAGTAAATCTGCTAGCGTACGCCTTGGTCCAAATTTGGGCTTTTCTAATTCAAAGCCCTTCCCTACTTTTACCAAATCCCAAAACTGTTCCCGAAAAAATTTTGTGATGGTGTCATAAATAAACATTCTAGTCAGTCGCCAAGTAGCTAGTGTAAGCAACAAGAAATCAATCAACGTCAAATCAGCATAAGGAATTCTACTTTCGGTTTCCAAAATGATGGCCCCCATCGTTACCAAGAAAAGAAAGAAAATCAAAAAAACGAAATTCCAAAAATACTGATCGGTAATTTTTATCATAAATGAACTTAAAATATATTATACACCCAATCCCACTATTAGAATGAAGAAAAGTACTCCAGCCACCACAGCCACAAAACTCATTAAGAACTTATAAAAAGTCTTATTAAACATAAGAAAGTGCTTTTTATTATAGCATTCGCTACTGCTCCAGTAGAATATTTACTCATCCGGAGTTAAGGTGAGTAGATTCTAAAAGTTTAGAATCTTTTTTATAGCACGTGCTATCTTGATTGCTTGCTTTTCTACTACTTCGTTTGCTATACGAAGGGTATGGAAACCACTGTCATCTGAATAATGGTCTCGTTCAAAATCAGTTACCATTTGATGCGGGTTAGTATAATGCTGAGCACCATCAATTTCTATGTATATCTTTCCTTTTGGGATGTATATATCAATATGTTTGTGTCCATCATAATACTCAAGAATGGTTTCTATCCCAACCGCCTTTAGAGCATCATTTAATATCATAGCGTTTTTTGTGGGGACAATTCGATTCATCTAAGTTTAATTACTTACTTTTATAGACAAATTTTTGCACTAGGGCAAAAACAAGGGTAGTGACAACAAGGATGACGCCAAAATTATTAACTAGGTCAGCTTTACTAAGCCAAGTATAAGAAGTGCCGTCATCGCCAGTTAATATTAACAGTACAGACAATGGTGCGTACCAAATAATAAACTTTTTAAACCATTTTCTAAAAATGTCATCACTGAAAAATAGTAGAATTAAAAATGTTAAGGTTAAGTAAAATAAGGCATAAATAATTATTTTAGTATTGATCATCCATAAATAACTATATGTCCCGTTCATATTAACTATAAAACCATAATATATAGACAACATTATCAATGATACCGTAGCTGAAATAGTGAAGTACATTTTTTTTCTACTATTAAACATATTTAATTTATTAGATGATTAATTATTTCTTTCAACTGAACAGTTTGCTCTTTCGAAATTAATTTCTTGTCTCCATAAAATTTAATAGTTTTTATGAGGTTTTGAAGGGTAATCAATTCTAACTTATCGTTTCCTTTCTCTCCCCACCGCTCTGCCAATTTTACCTGTAGTAATAATAGCTTTTTAAAAATTCTAGGTAAACTCAGTAATTCTATTTCTGACTCCAGTGATTCATAAGAGTATTCTTGCTCCACAACTACACTTTCTCCATCTAAAGTTTTTTCTGAATCTGTTTTCCCATCTCCATCTAAATCTGTATAAATGTTGGTAAAACCTGTACTGCTAGCTTGGAAAGTGGCGACCATCTGGGGTGAGGTACTTGCCCCTAAGTAAGTATGCAAATTACTCTGAATATCCTCTCCATTTAATCTATCAATCGTTAAAGAATAAACCCCAATATCGTTTCCTTTAATTGTCACTTCATATTCGGTATCGGAAGGAACAATTAGATAGGAGCTTCCACCTAATTCAAAATATTGTGAACCAATTACTTCTTCTAAAATTTTGTCACCAAAAATGCCGACTCTTTTCCCATCTACGTCCTTGAGGGATATTTCTACCGGTGAGTGTGTGCCGATAATCGTGTATTTTCTGGTTGTCTCAATGAAATCTTGGGGTATTTCCAAAGTCTCATTCAGATAATGAAAACGAATAATTGAATCAATGAAATCTTGTACCGTTGGACTTTCTGTTAGGGTCGAATGGTTTTCTGGTAAATCAAATAAATTGCTAGCTTCTCTAATTAAATCCACCACCCCCGTCACTTTCTCCCCTCCATAGGCTTTAGCGGAAAATGAAGCTACTGTCTCGTCACCTTCATTAGTAAAAATCGGGTAAGGTTTAGCGTAGCTACCAAAAGCACAAATTAGATTAATACAGGGGTAGTTTCTATACTCAAGGCTCTTTATGGTTGTGACTCCGGTACCAACAATTTCATATACTTCTATATTGGCTGGTGCCAACCAATTATCGAAATACTCCCTACCATCAATCATATCCGACATTAGTTGTGAATTAAGTGTACTGGGAGTATGAACTGGCACGTTGTCATTTCGTAAGTCTTGTGTGTCCAGAGCAAAATTTGATAATTTTGCTAACGAATCTATCTCTCCATATTCACTAATGCCACTAGTATTCAAAGAACTAACACTTGTTACTAAAGAAGTGTCGCTCAGGTCAAAATACTTCTGTGACGGAAGAAGAGAGTATACTCCAGGCATGTTTTCTATTACATCTCTAACGGTCGTATCATCAACAACTAAACCGCCCATTTTTTGCTGCTGTAGTCCGTGCAATAAAACACCGATAGCCTTAGCCGAACCAAGCTGAGGTACTCCAACAAAAACAACTTTATCGACCAAGTCATCTTCTCCCAGTCTTTCCAGTTCAGTAATTAAGGCCTTGGCTAAGAGCCCTCCGTTTGAATGCCCGACGATAGTTACTTTGCCAGTATAAGAACTACTCGCCAATGTCTCAATTTCATTGATTAAACTTTTTATTTCATTCTTGTACCTAGTACCACTTACTACAATATCCTGAACTCCATACCTCCAGTCATAAGCAAAAGCTAATGAATCTGCAATAACACCCTCTTCCTCTAGATCTTCCAGTTTTACTAGGAAGCCCTTATAAATATTTCCTCCCAGGGCCGGGAAAATTATCTCGTCAATTACGTCTCTGGTGTATATGTCATTTACACTAAAGCCGTCGCCGGTCATTTCTAATTGTTCGACATCGTTATTAATATTTGGTTCCCACACCTGATCTTCAGTTCCTATGACACCATCTTTATATAAACGACTAGCTTGAATCCCCGGCAAAAATAATACACTAGAGGCCCCGACTGGTTCGGGAATGGGTTCAGAGATAGTGAAAGTAATGGCATATGTGTAACCTCCAGGTGACTGGGCGTGGGCTACTGGCAAAATTATTTCCTTTAAATTCTGGAGCAAAGATTTTTGGGAAAGGATTAGTTCATATTCTTTAATCACCATCGTGTATGTACCCACTCCGATAACTGAACCGTAATCGACAAAAACATAGTCTTCGCCCTCGTGCTTATATAGAACGTTACTATAAGTAGAAAGATAAGATTCCCCTTCTATTACAATATCTTCTACCCTTACTTCTTCCACAAAAATAGATTCCCCATCTGTCACTTCGGTCTCGTTTATTTTTAAAGTATAAGGTGAAATTGGGTCGGTAGTTAAATCAAAAGGGTCAGCACAGTCACTTATTGTAACAGTGACAATATTTGACTGATTGATAAAATTATCCGGACCAATTATATTGCCACAAAGAGCTTGGGCAGAAGTGGATGAACCAGAAAACATCCAGACGAGTAATGTGAGTAAGATGGCCAGTCGCAACTGCCATCTAATCAAACTAAACATTAATTTTAATATATCACGTATTAATTTGGTGCAGTTTATTTGTTAACAGTGCCAAAAAGACCAGTAAAATACATAGGCCTTTCCTATGTAATTTTATGGCCTACTCGTAAGGCTGGTCCTCCGGGTAAGCTAGGGTGTAAATTCTTTGTAGGTTAACCATTCAAAAAGTTCGTTTTCCATATCTGTATGAGATTGAAAATATGGTGGGAAAAGGGCTGAATTCAGGATGGCGTTTTCTGGTCTAGCTATATTTAAGTAATCTGACAAACTTGAGTATTGAAAAGATGCGGCAAAATCGAAAGATTTTGCCGCATCTTTTATTCCCTCCTCCTTCCAAGTTGAATCTATCAACTTTACTGGATTCAAATGTATATATGAATAAAGGTACTTCAGATATTCATCAGTAACTGCGTGTTCCGCCTTAAACTTACCCTGGAATAAAGCTCCACTACGATTATATTTCTTATTAAAATACATTGAATAACTAGTCCCTAATTTATTCATAAACGTACTTAGTCCATGTTCGACAAGTGGTGTGGCTAGAATATGGAAATGATTTGGCATCAAACAGTAGGTACCTATAGCCACTAAAATATTCCCTCTCTCATATTCGTAAATATTTTCATGAATCTTTCTTATATCGCGGACATTAATTGCAGAATTAGTATTACAAAGAAATAACAACTCCTGAAAACGAAGATAGTCATCTTTGCTATAAAAAATTACTCTTTTATCTGTACCTCTATTATATACATGAAAGAATTCACCCTCTGACAAGGAAACGCTTCTTGATGACATATTTTTATAATAACATTTTAAGCACTTCTCCCTAGGCAAGGCCTAGGGAGAAGTTGGGTTGGCATTTATTAGGGCTGTATATATTAAGTTCCCTAGGCCTTGCCTAGGGAACTTCCTGGTGTTGGTTTAGGGTCAGTTATTTTAGCTTTAATTCTGGGGTGATGTAGTACTGAAGTTCTGAAGGGTTGAGTTTTAGTTTGGTTATACTTTCATTACTTCCGTCAGCTCCTACCATATTGAATGGTAGTGAAGTCACCTGAAGAGAAAGTTCAGTTTTTTCATCTTCTGATACCGTGAAGTCTTTTCCAAGCTTAACTAAAGTCACTAAAGTAAAGGTGGCTGACTTCCCTTTCGGTACAAAGTATTCATTATCGACAACTTTAGCGTCACTAAATACGAAGGCGGCAGTAGTGCCCGAAGCAATTACAGCCTCACCATTATTTAATAGAGTGTAACCCAAGTATGGAGAAGCGTCCCCGGCCTGTAAGTTGCGTACTGCTCCAATAGGCATATGTAGAGCTCCCCTCTCCATACCAAATTTATAGGTAACAGTATAAAGCAAAGTATCAGAATTTAGCTGCACAGCACTTTGGGCAGTAGTGAAATAAGCCAACGAGGTGTGAGGGGCGATAACAAATAAAGCTAGAGCTAGTAAGGTAACCTTTAATTTAAAATTAATCATAAGACTATTTTATACTAGAAGTTACTTGGTGCAAAATTACACAAAGGGGTACCCTAGGGAAGTTCCCTAGGGTACCCCTTTGTGAACACTAGGCCGGGCCTTTGTTTAGTTATTTTTACTGGATACAACAAAAGCCCCCTTGCGGGGGCTTTTGTTTATTTCATCAGCTTAGACTTTCGTCTGAGTTGAAACTAGAGTTAAGGTTAGTTAACAACTGTTACAACAGCAGTTCGGTAATCTTCGTCTGGAGAAGCTGTCCATGATTGATTTGGAGCAACTTCAGTCGCTGCAAACTCGATTGAATCAAGTTGTACACGAGCTTGAGTATTTGCAACTCCAGGTACAAATGTAACTGTAAGTGTAAATGTCTCAGTCTCACCTTCATTAACTAGGAAGTAAGCGCCTTGCTCATCTCCTGTTGATGTAAGTACAGCAGTTGTTGTACCAACTGAAACTGCAGTTCCAGCTGAATTCTCAAGTGAATACAAGAATGAAACAGCGTCATCGATAGCAACGTATACGTCTTGTTCAAATGCAGTTACGTCTACTTCAACTACATATGTTGCATAGTCGTTGGTATTACCATCTTGAGATGTAATATCAGCATCTACTGATTCAGCAGATACATCAATTCCAGCTGTTCGAAGTGTATGTACATCTCCTGTAGCAGCACCTGAAAGTTGTGTAGAGTCTAGGTCATCAGCGCCTTCAGCATCGATAGCATCAGCTTGCGCTGAAGTTACAGAGCCTCGTACTGTTGTACCTTCGATAGCTAGAGCCTTGAAGCGTAGCTTCAATTCTGCTGCCACTCGGTCACCAGCATCGATAGTAACGTCTCCGTCAACATCGAATACTAGGTCAGTTACAAGACCGTTAACTGATGTAGAAGCTGTGAAATCGTCGATTGTTACACCGTCGATAACTAGTTCAGCATCGTCAACTACGTCTCCGTATTGATCTCCAGCAAGAGTAACTGTTACAGCTACCTCGTTAAGTTCAATATCGTTTACTGAATCATCAGTATCGAGATCGAAGATAAACACTGACATAAAGTCTGACTTCTTGTCATCCTCTACTTGTAGTGTTGTACCATCTGGGTCTGAAGTTGAAGTCTTAACAATAAGCTCATCCTCATTACCCTCTTCTTCAATTTCGAAACTAACAGTATCTCCAAGTTCGAAATTTACAGGATCATCTTCTGTTTCTGTTGTTGCTACACCATCAGCGTCAAAGTATCGGATTGAATCTACTGATACGTTGTATGTTCCTTGATCTCCTGAATCAACACTTGACTGCACTGTTGCAGCAATAGTGATATCAAGCTCATCATCTTCCATAGCTACGATGTCAAGACCTGAGAATCGGATAGTACCAGCATCTTCCTCTTGGTATTCATCTTCATCTGAAGCATCCATCTCAGCTACCATCTTTCCGTCTACCCATAGAGAAACAGTCTCTAGAACATCCCAAGCATCAGCAACACCTGTTACTGAAACATCAAGACGTGAGATTGAAGCGTCTCCATCTGAGAACTCAACTGAAAGTTCAGCGATTTCTGCATCCTCTGAACCTTCTTCTAGTTCATCATCTGAAGCTGAGTCGATAGTAAGAGTGTCTAATGAAGCCTCTCCTGAAAGATCCTTCATGTCATTATCCTCATCATCCATGTCTTCATCATCTGTCATATCTCCATCATCTGGAGTTACTACTGGAGCTGAAGTACACATTGAGTTAGCCTTAGCACGTGTAGATGGTCCAAAGTAACCAGTTGGGTTTACAAGCCCATTAGGTGTAAGAACATCTGCT
>JBGSVK010000002.1:0-14963 GCA_041752975.1 Minisyncoccia bacterium
GAACACAACAGGAATGGCAATGATCATGATCGTCATAAGATGACCAAGCATCCATTTCAAGGCGGAGAGCTGAATAATATCGCTAATGAAGCTCACAAAAGCCAGAATAGCAATCCCAATAAAAATCGGTACTGCACGCGTTCCCTTAATAATTAAAATAAATCCTAATACTCCGCCAGGCTTATATCACGCTTACGTTGGGTTTGCTTCCGGTTCTAATCGAGACATAGCTGAAGCCACGATTCTCTCTGGTCAGGGGACTGGGGTTGTCCTTAGAATACAGGTTGGTGGTAAGCAAGAAGAGTTTTTGAGACTAGTATCATTTGCCACTGATCCATTCAGCTATATTGATAATAAAGGTCAATTTACGTACGTGCTCGAGAACACCGGTGATGTTCCTTTGTCTCCCAAAGGTGATGTAATTATTTATGACTCAAGAGGAAGGGAATTAACAACAGTTGAACTAAATAAAGATGAATCAGAGGTAATAAACCCCGGTGAACGCATTGAATATCAGCAAGAACTACCTTACCTTGGTCGTTTGGGCAAGAATAAAGCTTATTTGTCAATTGAATATGGGAAAGTTAATCGGGCCTCACTTTATGATACGAATTTTTACTATTCAATTCCTTGGTTCTATCTAATTATTATCGTGCTATTATTAGCCGTAGTATTAACTGTTTTGATCTTATTATTCAGGCGAAACACTACTGTAAGTGATTACGATAGTCATGAGGCACATGATTTACCTCTTTTTGTACGGGATAACAAAGAACATAGTGAATATGAACATGACATTGATCTCAAGAAAAAAGATACATAGAATTTTGAGCATCTTTTTAGTTGCTTTTTTATTGTTTTCGAATTCTCATATTGCTCTTGCCGATGAATCATTAACGCTAAGCATCTCACCATCGATTTTTGACATGTCGGCAACTCCAGGTCAAGAATGGAGAAGTTCGCTTCGAATAATTAATGTTAATGAATTTGATTTAACAGTTTACCTTGAGGTAGTAAATTTTTCTCCTAATGGCGAGGGTGGTGATGGAAGATTTATTCCAATATCACAAACAGATGCCGACGGTTCAACAATAGCTGAGTGGTTTATTGTCTCAAAAGAACCAATAACAATTCCTCGAGAGCAATCCAAAGAGGTTCCTATTGCTGTTCGTGTACCGGTTGACGCAAGTCCTGGGGGACACTTTGCTGCAATTCTTGTAGGAACCAAGCCAATAACACCTGAACCTGGACAAGCAAGGGTTCAAACTTCTCAGATGGTAACATCACTTTTTTTTGCTAGAGTTGCTGGCGATATAAATGAATCTGGCCATATTCGTGAGTTTAGAACAACAGACAAATATTTAGACAGACCAGAAGCTACTTTTGAATTACGATTTGAAAACAAAGGTAATGTTCACCTTAAACCACAAGGAGACATAAGAATAACTAATATGTGGGGGCAGGAAAGAGGAGTAATTCCAATTAATCAAAACTCTCATTTTGGTAATGTCCTACCTGAAAGTATTAGAAAGTTTACCTTTACTTGGAAAGGAGAGTGGTCGATTTCGGATATTGGTCGGTATACAGCTGCTACCACTCTAGTTTATGGAGAAAATGGACGTCAGTTTACCAGTTCGGAAACAGTTTTTTGGGTTATCCCTTTCAAGTTATTAACTATCATTTTTGTGAGCTTATTGTTGTTTGTACTCCTAACAACTTGGTTGGTTAGGTTATATGTAAGAAAAATGTTAGTGATGGCCGGTATTGATATCAATGAATATAAAAAAGCACAAAAGAATAATGCTCTGAATGATCGGTACTCACATCGTTCTCGTGTAAAAATCCATTCACCCGTAAAAGCAGGAATCGATGATCTCAAAGAGAGATTAATTAATGTTACTAGAAGCCGTGAACGTTTAAGAATTATCTTAAACTTTATTCTCCAGTACAAACTGTTTTTTGGAGGAGTGATACTTTTTACATCATTCTTGATAATAATCGTTATTTATATTTACAACGCAAATACTTCTCATAGAGGTTATGAAGTAACTTATCAGAATACTGATGCAAACATTACTCTTACATCTGAAGAATTAATATATAATAAATTTATTGAAGAGAGAGGTGAGAGTGATATTAAGACCAATCCAAATCTACCCAAGCTAAAAATCATTAATAGAAGTGGAAGACCTGGGCAAGGTGCTGAAACTAGATTAATGCTTGAAGACCAGGGCTATGAAATTATTTCTTTGGAAGCCGATTTTACTTCACGTCAAGCAAAAACCGTAGTTGTTTATTCAGTTGATAAAGAGAAAGACGCACTAAGATTAAGTGCTCGCCTAAATAACGCCCTTGTATCTGTCTATGAAGGAGAAAGTGCAAACGTTGAAGAATACATTACCGTATACGTAGGAAGTGATATCAATAATTAATTAGGTGTATAATTAATTTGTACTACTAACTTACAATCTATATGAATAAAAAAAGTATTATCTTAGCAGTGATTATTTTCTCTCTGATTGTAGCAGGCATGTTTATTTTTGCTTACTTAAAGAAGACTGAAATTTCACAAGCTCCAGTTGTCGTCGAAAAAGAGACCGTTGCATATCCAGAAATCGAAAGAATTGACGCAAAACACTATTTTATAGACGGAGTTCACACCCTAGTCGGAGAACTGACTATGCCAACTCCGTGTGATTTGTTGGAAGTAAACGCTGTAGTTATGGAATCATTTCCAGAGCAAATTAAAGTTGATTTTAACGTAATTAATAATTCTCAGATGTGTGCTCAGGTTTTAACAACTCAGCGATTTAAAGTTTCCGCAACCGCTTCAGGGGAAGCTGTGTTTGGGGCAACCTTTATGGGAAGAAATATTGAGCTAAACTTAATCCCTGCATCTGCTGGAGAAGTGCCTGAAGATTTTGAGTTATTTATTAAGGGTTAAAAATGAAAATTAAGAAAAGTACTGTAATCACCATATCAATACTACTTGCAATAATTTTAGTTGTCGCAAGTTTGGTTGTATTATTGAAGTATCAAAAAAGTCACGAGGTACTTGAAGATACTGTAACTCTATTCACCAATCAACCCGGTGAGCTTCCATATACAGATTTACTTGGTAACGAATTAGCTCTAGATCAGTATCTAGGAAAAGTACTGGTGGTTGTATCATGGGCAAGCTGGTCACCATTTTCACAAACAGATTTAATGACAATGTTAGAGCTGTCGAATGAATATTCTTCTGAAGAAGTTGCCTTTCTTGCAATTAACAGAAAAGAAACAAAAGAACAAGCTGTAAGATTTACTAACACCTTACCCAAACTTGATGGAGTTGTTGTTGCTTTAGATCCTAGAGATATCTTCTATACGACAGTCGGTGGTTATGCTATGCCAGAAACTGCTATCTACAATCAGCAGGGTGAAATTACTCAGCATTATAGAGGAGTAACTCCCAAATCAGATATTAAAACAGTCATTGATTCACTAATTATAAAAGAGTAGGGTAGAAAATAGTAAATTTGATATTTTTTAAAACTAGTGACATACTATTATTAGCTGGTTCTTGCATACAGTGTGCGCCCCTTCCATTTTTATTTGGAGCTTTTCGAGAGAAAGGTTTTCTGGGTCGCAATACATTTTGTATGCGCAATGCAGTCGGTTTTGTGATTATCCTGTGGGGATTGTCACATTTTTTGAACCAAACGTTTGTAGCGCTTAATTCTGCTGTCGCACAAAGCTTTAAAACGCTCGAGACAGCGGCAATTGTCACTCAAGAACGTTTGATTCAACAAAAATAGATTTTGGGCTGGGTATTATTCCTGGCCCTTTATGGTTTCACTTGTTATAGTTAATCTATAATTAATTATATGACGATAAGTCGAGTTGTTGAATACGTATTCTTTTTCTTGTTGCTGGCCGGAGCAGGTTATTTGGTGTGGAAGGTCCTCTCTCCCTTCATAGTTGCATTGGCTCTTTCGGTAATTATAGTTACGATTTGTTACCCACTTTACGAGAGATTTTTGCGAATTTCTTACAAACGAAGCAAGTCCTTGGCTGCCGGACTAAGTACCTTGACAGTAGTTTTTATAGTTGTTTTACCGTTAGTTTTTATATCCTCTATTTTTGTAAAAGAACTCGCTAGTTTCTATCAAACCTTAAGTGTTGGTCAAGAGTTAACAATCGAAAAGTATGTATTAAATATTGAAACAATTGCTCAGAAATACATTCCATCATTTGAACTTAATTTAACCGAGCAGATAAGACAGAGTGCTGAATGGTTAGTCAAGAATATCGGCGTTATATTTGCCGGAACTGTCTCTACAATATTTATTGTTTTAATTTCACTAATTGGTTCATTTTACTTTTTTAGAGACGGAAGAGAGTTTATTAAATTAGCCATCAAGATAAGTCCATTGCCAGATAGAGAAGATGAAATTATTATTTCAAAATTAGCTGTTGCGGTTAGATCAGTTGCAACTGGAGTTGTTTTAATTTCCCTTATTCAAGGAGTGTTGGCGGCAACTGGTTTTGCAATTTTTGGTATCGATAGAGCAGTACTCTGGGGAGCTATCGGAGCCATCCTATCTATGATACCAGGAGTGGGTACACTGGCAGTAATGATTCCAGGAGTTATATTCTTGTTTATAACCAGCAGCATGTTTAATGCAGTTGGATTAGCTATTTGGACTCTTGTGACAATCATACTAGTCGATAATTTACTTGGACCTCATTTAATGAGTAGAGGAAATAACTTACATCCTTTTATTATGCTTACTTCTGTGCTGGGAGGAATATCTGCTTTTGGTCCGATTGGATTTATAATTGGCCCGGTTATTGTCACTTTGTTCGTTTCATTGTTGGAGGTTTACAATCAATACATTGTTAAGGCAAAAAAGAGCTCAAATTAGAATATGTTCCAAAAAAAAGACATTGAAACAATTTTAAAGATTAATGGCGTAAACCCTACTGCTCCAGATGAAGAAATTCAATCTGTTTTGCTTAATGCTAGATACAATAATGATGAAGTGGATACAGCTATAATGGTATTACGCGAAAATACTTCTACTCACCAAACTCGTGTTGAGGGAATGCACAAAATTTTTCGTAGCGACGAAACGCTTAAGCCAGCTGAAATTTCTTCACTACTAGGCATTAACATTGAAGTTGATGAAGTGGCAATTCAAAGAAGATGTCGGCGAGAACCTTCTAACTACCAAAAAGTTGTCATGACAATTTTTACTTTAGCATTAGGCATTGGAGGTTTCTTTTTAGCAATGTATTTCTACAAAGTAGGTCTTTTCCATCCATCAGCCTCTGCCTTTGGTAGTCTTTAATCATGCCGGGTAGTAAAAAAGTTTCAGTATTACTTTTGGCAATCCTTTGTTGCTATTTTGCGACAATAAATTTACTTTCAGTAAAAGCAAGTTTTAGTGATATTGATTCTATAGGACCAATCAAAGTCAACCTAGAATTTGCTGCTGAAGACAGTATCCTAGACACAAACAACAACTATACATCACCTAAAAGAAGTTTGTATGTAGTGGGTGACATTATGCTTGCTCGTGATGTTGAGAGAAGAATGCTTTCTTTAGGTAATGACTATCCGTACCGAAAAATTATATTTGATAAAAATGAATCATATATCTTAGGTAATTTTGAAGGTTCTGTACCTATCCAGCATCAACCAACTGCGGACAATACATTTAGATTCTCTGTTAATTCAAAGTTCTTACCTGCACTAAAAGATGCGGGATTTACTCATATGTCATTAGCAAATAATCACGCGTTTGATTTCGGATTAGCAGGATACAATCACACTATATCTAGTTTGTGGGATAATGGGTTAATACCATTTGGCCACCCTTCTATTTTGTCTTCAAGTTCTGTCACCTTTATTGATATTAATGAAATTAAGGTTTCGGTAATTGCTATCCATACTCTACTAGGTAATCCTGAAGCGGAGACGATTAGAGAGATATTAAATTACGCTACATCTAATAGTAACTATCAAATAGTATATATACATTGGGGAAGTGAATATTCAGAGTATTATTCATCTAGTCAAGAATCGCTTGCAAAATTACTTTCTAAACATGGTGCGGATATAATTATCGGACATCATCCTCATGTGGTTCAAGGTGTTGGAAAAATTGATGAGACTCTCGTCTTTTACTCATTGGGAAACTATATTTTTGATCAGTATTTTTCAAACTCAGTTCAAAATGGATTAATGCTCAAGCTAAGTTTTGCGGAAGAACTAACAATTGATTTAGTTCCGGTTACCAGTATTGATAATAGAAACCAACCAAGGCAACAGACAGTCGAAGAAACTCAATCATTTCTAGACAAACTAGCAACTATTAGCAATAAAACTCTAGAAGATGAAATAAAGTTAGGTAAAATTACACTACATAACTCCCTTGCATCTTCCTCAGAAGTCGCTATTATGGCTGAATAACAGAAATATTATGTTGAGTAAATTTGAAATTGCTGGAATTGGTATAAGTGTACTATGTATGGCTTTGGCGCTGTATCTTATTAGAGTAGAAACATCATTTTTGACATTGTCAAATACATCTAATCAGACAGCTCAACTAGCCAATCCTGGTATCGTGATAGTAGGAGATGGTGAGGATATTATAAATGAACGGACAACAGCACTATATAGTGCAGTTGACGAAAGAGGTAATCTTAAAAAACTTGTGATTGACGATATCTTAGTAGGAACAGGTGATGAAGTTGAAGTTGGTGATACTGTAGCGGTTCACTATGTCGGGACTTTGCAGGATGGTCAAGAATTTGATAATTCAAAGAAGCGAGGTGAGCCGTTCTCTTTTACAGTTGGTGAAGGAATGGTGATTAAAGGCTGGGAAGATGGTCTAGTAGGTATGAAAGTCGGTGGTCAAAGAATATTGGTTATTCCACCTGATTTAGCATATGGAAGTCAAGGAATAGGACCTATTCCACCAAATTCAACTTTGGTTTTCTCAATTGAATTGCTCGAAGTTAAGAAGTAATTTCTTGAATCGGTAAAGGCGCACGTGTACTGTTAGGATTGTATCTATCTCCTGCGGAAAGATACTAACTCTTCGCTCACAACTACTTTAGGAGACCAAGTTTGTGAGCTACGAAGTTTACCAGCAATACACATGTGCCTTTTACTAACCTAGCCTAACTCATGTCTCAACCTATAACTTTTACAGTAACCAAAAAACTTGAAGGCACACTTGCTCGTGCTGGAGTTATTCATACTCCTCATGGTGATGTAGAGACGCCAGCTTTTGTTGTGGTAGGTACTAAGGGTAGTACAAAAGGAATTATGCCTGAGGATATGAAAAGATATGTTGGCAATCAAATTTCTCTAGCCAATACTTACCATCTATTTCTTCAACCAGGACATGAGATTATAAAAGCTTCGGGTGGTCTACATAACTTTGCTAATTGGCAATTACCAACCATGACCGATTCGGGTGGTTTTCAAGTCTTCTCTTTGGGTGCAGCTTTTGGTAAGGGAGTCACCAAATTTGCCAAGGGTGAGGCTGACGAAGCTGTAGAAAATCATCCACATAGTCTTAATGTCTATTCACAGGAATTTGCTACAGAGCACGGTAAGCTTTGCATTATTGATGAAGACGGTGTTACTTTTACTTCTCATATCGATGGCTCGATGCATCGCTTTACTGCAGAACGTTCAATCGAAATCCAGCAAGCTATCGGCGCTGATATTATTGTCGCCTTTGATGAGTGTACAAGCCCAACCGCAGACTATCAGTATCAAAAAGAAGCGATGGATAGAACTCATCGTTGGGCCAAGCGCAGTATTATGGCCCACAAACAAAACTATCACGCTATTAAGAAGCAGGGACTCTATGGAGTGGTTCAAGGCGGACGCTATACAGATTTAAGACAAGAGAGTGCTCGTACACTAGCCGATATGGATTTTGCTGGCTTTGGTATTGGCGGTAGCTTTTCCAAAGAGGATTTGGGTGATTCACTACGAGTAGTAAACGAAATTTTACCCGAAGACAAACCAAGGCACTTACTTGGTATCGGTGAACCAGAAGATATTGTTGAAGGTGTACTCCAAGGTTGTGATACTTTTGATTGTGTAGCTCCAACTCGAATTGGTCGCACTGGTACTATCTATGTTGCGACTGGTAAAACCCTCACCAGTAAGTGTGGACGACTTACTTACCCAGAAAGCATTAAAATTAATTTAAATAATGAGAAGTATCGGACTGACTACTCACCACTAGATCCTTTAAGTGAAGGCTATGTAGCCAAGACTTACACCAAAGCTTACTTAGCTCACCTATTCCGTGCCAAAGAAATGCTTGGGCCTCAACTCGCTTCTATACATAACCTGCAGTACATTGTTGATTTTACAAAACAACTTCGAAACCAACTCCTTAATCTTTAACTCAAAAAAAATCAATAACTTCAACTTCGTCCTGTCCTCACTCCTGGCATTGTAGTTGCGGACGGACTCGCTGAAAGTTATTGATTCTTTTATTTAATGAAATAAATAGGAACCGCCAGCTTCTGTTGAAAAGCTGGCTGGGTTGGTGACGACCGAGTTTAAAGCGGTAGGAGGGACGGATACTCCCAAATCAGTCGTCTGTTGCGTCCACCTACAAAGACAATAGCATACATACACATTTTGTCAACAGCTAGTAACAATGTTATATTTGAATTGATTTATGTTTAAAATCTCAACCAAAAAGACTCCAGCAGGTGATCAGCCAAAGGCGATAGCTCAGCTGATAAAGGGAATTGAAACTGGAGTAACTCACCAGACACTTTTGGGTGTGACTGGTTCTGGTAAAACTTTTACCGCCGCCAATGTTATTCAACATGTTCAAAAGCCGACTTTGGTGATTGCCCACAATAAGACACTAGCTGCCCAGTTGGCTCAAGAATACAAAGATTTCTTTCCTGAAAACGCTGTGCACTTTTTTGTTTCATATTACGACTACTATCAACCTGAGGCATATATGCCTACCTCTGATACTTATATCGAGAAAGAGGCACAAATAAATGAAGAGATTGATAGACTTCGTCACGCTTCTACTCAAGCATTACTTACTCGTGATGATGTAATTATTGTTGCTTCTGTCTCTTGTATTTATGGTTTGGGTGCACCGGCTGAATATCTAAAAAAACACCTCAAGATAGAAAAAGGTTTTGAGACTACCCGTACAGACATGCTCCGTACCTTAATTGGTTTGTACTTTGAGAGAACCAATGCTGATTTGACTCCTGGAAGCTTTAGAGCCGTCGGTAATACTGTAGAAATAATGCCAACCAACGAACGAGTTATATTTAGACTTGGTTTTGTAGGTAGTAGTGTTTCTTCAATTACAAAGATAGATGCCGTCACTCGTGAAATTATTAGTGAACCAGAAGTATTCTTCCTTTTTCCAGCTAAGCACTTTGTGACTCCAGAAGAGGAACGTAAGGTCGCTATTAAAGACATTGAAATAGAACTAGAAGAACAACTAAAGAAATTTAAGAAAGAAGGGAAGTTGCTTGAGGCAGAGAGAATAAAAAGACGCACTCAACACGACCTCGCTCTTTTGCGAGAAGTCGGTTACTGCAATGGAATTGAAAACTACTCAAGACACTTTGATAGAAGAAAACCAGGCGAAGCACCGTATACACTTTTGTCATATTTTCCTCACACCAAAGATGGTAAACCGGATTTTTTGACGATTATTGATGAATCCCACGTCACAATTCCGCAAGTAAATGGTATGTATGCCGGAGACAGATCACGTAAAGATACTTTGGTAGAGTTCGGTTTTCGCCTACCAAGTGCAATTGATAACCGCCCACTCAAGTTTGCTGAATTTGAGGAGAGAATTGGTCAGCGAATATATACATCAGCTACTCCAGGCAAATACGAGTACAAAAAGCTAGAAGAGAATGGAGTTCCTATGGTCGAACAAATTATTCGACCAACAGGATTAGTTGATCCAGAAATCGATATTAGACCGATTACCCAAAAAGGTAATTATCCAGGCCAAGTTAAAGATTTTATTGCAGAAGCAGAAAAAGTCATTAAAAGCGGAGCCAGAGTACTAACAACCACACTGACCAAAAAAATGGCAGAGGATTTAGCTGAATTTCTAACTGAAAAAAATATCAACACCAAATATATCCATAGTGATGTTGATACAATAGAGAGAATTGAAATTCTAACTGATTTTAGGCGAGGTAAGTTTGATTGCTTGGTCGGCGTTAACTTGCTTCGTGAAGGTCTAGATTTACCAGAAGTAGAACTAGTCGCTATTCTTGATGCTGACAAACAAGGTTTTTTGCGTAGTGAGACTGCTCTAATTCAGACTATCGGCCGAGCTGCTAGAAACGTTCGTGGACGAGTAGTACTTTATGCAGATGAAATGACCCCTGCTCTCAATTTTGCTGTTGGTGAAACAAATAGACGTCGAGATAAACAAGTTGCCTTCAATAAAGAACATGGTATTACTCCCAAAACTATCGCAAAAGAGATAAAGTCCATTACAGACCAAATGAGAACCGAACATGATGAAACTGTAGACACTTTACTAAAAGTAGATATGGAATTGTATTTAAAAAATCCAAAAGCTGTTTTGAAAGAAAAGAAACAACAAATGGATGAAGCTGTATCGGTCTTGGATTTTGAGACGGCGGCAATTCTTCGGGATGAAATTAAGATTCTTGAAGAAACTAGTATAAAGAAAAATAAAGCACAGTTGAAAAGAAAAACTTCAAGGTAACTTTGCTATAATAAACTATATCTCAGTAAATACATGATAGACAAAAAAGACAAAGTACATGGTAGAAGTATAGCTGTAATTGGTGGTGATGTTTCATTTGTAAATTCACTAGAGAGAATGTTGTTTTATGCTGGTGCAAATGTACATGCATATTTAACAGCACAAAAGGGTCTAAATGACATATTAAATGTTCGACCAGATGCTCTAGTTTTGGAAAACTCATTTACCGATGTATCGGTTAATGATTTAGTTGACACAATTCGTGCTAATGAATTAATTAATGACCTACCGATAATAATTATTGCTTCCTCGACAGATATTGAGGTTTATAAAAAACTTTTTGATAATAGTGTCCAAGACTACATAGTCAAAAATGATTTAGAAGTGCATTTACTAATTGAAAAGTTAGGGCTAATTCTAAAAGATAGTAATAATGAATCGGAAAGTGAAATATTTGATTTTTCTGAGTCTGAGTCACATATTCAAAATAGTAAAGCGGCTCCACACTTGCGATTGTTGGTCGTCGAAGACGATTCTCTATTGAGAAATCTATTATCAATACGATTACAAAAAAGTAATATCCAGTTTGATTTTTGTGTCTCCGGTAACGATGCAATCTCTTCAATAATTGAATATAAGCCTACCGTAGTCATATTGGATCTCATGCTTCCTGGCAGAAATGGTATGGAAATACTCTCCGATATTCGAAATAATCCTGAAATTGCTTCAATTCCAGTAATTATATTTTCAAACCGTGATGATGACAAAGACAAGCAAAAAGCAAAAGAACTTGGCGTTGATGTGTTCCTAACTAAAGTCATGACAGATTTAAGCGAGTTGATTGCGCATGTTATTGAATTGGGTAAACCAACTAAATAAAATAAGTTAATAAATCTCATATTTTACAAAAATAAAGTGTATAATTTTGTAAATGAAGACTTCCCCCAAAAAGGAAGATAATGTTATGTCGCCTACAAAAAAGAAGGGTAATTTGGTTGTGGCTACAAAAGTTTCAAAACCAATCTCTAAAGCTAAAAAATCTATAAAGGATTCCAAGAAGGCAATTTCGACTTCAATACCTAAAGAACCCTCCAAGAAAAATGCCAAACCGAGGGTAAGTAAGACGAAACAGCCTAAAGAACAAGTCTATATACCTTCTGGTGCCAGTTTAAGACTGCTAGAGAAGATTGAAATTTATAAATTATGGTATCAAGACAATTTGTCTCGTTACATGGTAAATACAGCCAAGGTTGGTGGTTATACTTTTATAATTCTCGGAGCATTATTTGCGTCATTAAGTCTTATTATTGATAAAAATCAGCTTAATTTTGCAGCGGTAATTTGTACAGATAGTTTGTGTACAGATATAGATAATGAGTATCTTCCTCCCGGTTTACCAAATGTCACATTTATTAACTCTTTGCCTTCAAAACTTAAGAATGATACAGACATTGTAATTAAAATTGAAAATTCAGAAAATTTCCGTGTATATCTAAAATCTGTAAATTCAAGAGAAGAAATCGACGTTTCTCCAATAGAAAATCTACCCAATGATGAATATCGTTTCTTGATTCCTAGTTCAGAACTTAATCAAGGTATTTATGTTTTATCTGCTGAAATTAAGAACTTTAACAAAACATACAGATTTGATGGACCAACATTTAGTTTTGAACCTGAAGTTAGCGAAGAGCTAAGTATTAGTGAAGTTGATTCATTAATAGAAGAAACTGAAGAGGTTGCTACTAGTAGTGATATACAAACTAGTGAAATAGAAAATATCACTGTAGAAGATGAATTAGTAGCTACTACTTCAAATTATGAAGTAGTGGCAGAAACAACTGTTGAAGAAAATTTAATTAAAACTCAACCAGTGGACTACAAGCAATTATCCTCCATTAGTCTTACGCTACAAGAAATTCAAAATTCAGAATATATCAAGATCGATACAAATGACATTATTCCTGACAGAATAGAAATTTACGCTAGAACGATTGATTCATCATATCAACTATTATATTTAGGACTAGCCACATTAGTTCAAGGTGAGTGGATGTTTAATCTTTCAGCTTTGAGTCTTCCGGCTGTTGATATGCTATTAGTTGCTAATTTGGTAACTAATGAATCCACTTTGCAGACCGAAGGCATTTTCTATAGAAATCAGTCTCTTTCTGAGAGCTCTAGTCGTAATGATTTGGATGCCTCAATACTTAATCAAAAAATTATTTTATCGCTAAATAATAGTGGCTTTGATTTGAATTCAAGATTAAACTATTTTGATTTTTTCACTTCATCAAGTACTTCGGAACAGTCTGATTTAATCAAAGAAAATGAGTTTGCCGATGATTCTATTTCTGTTTTAGCTACTGAATTAATGAATGGAAATAATACTGAAATTAACAAAGTTTTACTTAGCTATGCTAGCGCAGTAACAGTTGGACAAAGTAGTATTATAAAGCTAGCCGAAGAACAAATAATTGAACAATACAAATATTTGGCAAAACAAGCTTCTGTAGAATTAGAAAACCCAGAGTCTATGCCGATAATTGAGACGGTCTTGGCACTTAGGTACCAAAGACTAAAAGAGTCTATTTCTGTCCAAGAGACTGAAATTAATAAAATGACCAGTAGTCTTATCTCAAAGGACACAGACGGAGATGGTTTTTCGGATTTCGATGAATTGACTATCTACTTTACAGACCCAAATTCAGCTGATACCGACAACGATAGTGTATTAGATTCTGTTGAAATAATTAGTAATTTTTCTCCTCTAGATGCTGATGTAAAAAGTTTCGTGAATATAAATAAATCAAACTCTACAAATCAAGACGAAATACTAAAAATAAATTCAGTTGAGCCACTAGTGGTAAAGCAATTAAATGGCACTGAATTTGTATATGCAATAATTCACGGTACTGCAATTCCAAATTCATATGTGTCGGTTATTTCATATAGCGAACCAACCGTCGGAATAATTAAGACTAATAACCAAGGTAGCTTTACCTATACCAACGAAAGAGCACTAGAAGAAGGTGTTCATAATGTAAAAATAGCTTTAGGTGACAATAACGGGAATGCTCCTGTAACAAGTAAGAATTTTACCTTTACTAAAAAATCTAACGACATCACAGCTTCGGCAATCTCTACTACGCAATCATTTTTTGAACCTGCAACTGATAGACCACTCTTACCAAGTACTATCATTGCCTCAATTGCTGTCGTCGCTTTTGGATTCGTTCTTTTACTATTGGCACAAACGATAAGGAATTCAAGAAAAGTTTTAGTAAAAGCTTAATTTTGCATCTTTGTCCAAAATAGTTATACTTGATTTACAAACCTTCACCCGCAAGTGAAGGCGTTATGCTATGGCAAAAAAACAAGACAAGACAACAACAAAATGGGAAGCAGATGATATGAATAAACCTGGCAACAAGATTGTTATTCGTGGTGCTCGTACTCACAATCTAAAAAATATTGATGTTGAAATGCCAAGAGGCAAAATGATTGCAATTACTGGTCCTTCTGGTTCAGGCAAATCTTCTCTAGCGTTCGATACCATTTTTGCCGAAGGACAACGTCGCTATGTCGAATCACTTTCACCTTATGCCAGACAGTTTTTAAATAAGCTTCAAAAACCTGATGTCGATGAGATAAGCGGCCTCTCTCCAGCTATTTCAATTGACCAAAAATCTGCCTCTAGAAACCCACGTTCAACAGTGGCTACAATTACTGAAATCTATGATTACTTACGTATTCTTTATGCTCGAGTAGGACAACCGTATTGTCTTGATGTAGATGTTCCAATTCAAAGATTATCTCAAGACGAAATTCTGGGAATAATTTTAAATTCAATTGAAACCAAAGAAGTGCAGACAGCAACGAAAAACCAATCACAAAAAGTGATGGGCATAGAGCTTTCTAAGGGTCGAGTCTCTATTTTTTCTCCAGTAGTTGTCGGTAGAAAGGGCGAGTATTATCAACTGCTCTATGACTTGCTAGGTAAAGGATATGAAACTGTCAAAATTGACGGGGAAGTGAAACAACTTCGAGAAAAGATTATCCTCACCAAAACTAAAAGGCATGACATTGATGTCTTAGTTGATGAAATTTATGTGAGTGAGTTTACTGATGACCATAAAGGTTCTCGTGAACGACTGTCTGAAGCGGTCGAAAGAGCCCTTCATGAGTCTAACGGTTTGGTAAAAATTG
>JBGSVK010000003.1:0-18162 GCA_041752975.1 Minisyncoccia bacterium
ATATTTTGGAGCTTAATTTCTACGAAGACATCTTGCCGATTGTAACCAAGGCCATAACTATGTTAGTTGGCAGACGCAGTAAATAGTGATACCCTCAAATTATATTAAAGATACGACTATGACTGAAAGAAATATTGAAGCCGAATTGTTATCACTACAAGAACTATTGGGTGTTACTTTTAAAGACCCGATTATTCTACTTTCTGCGGTTACTCATCGTTCGTACCTAAATGAACACAAAGAGGCTACTTGGGAGCATAATGAACGTCTGGAATTCCTTGGCGATGCAGTGTTGGAATTAGCAGTGACGGACTTTTTGTTTTCTAAATATCCTGAAAAACCAGAAGGTGAACTGACTGCCATCAGAGCAGCTTTAGTAAATACCAACTCATTGGCTGCTGTCTCAGAACTAATGGGCGTCAACAAATATCTCTTAATGTCAAAAGGAGAAGCAAAAGATGAAGGAAGAGCAAGACAATATATTTTGGCTAATGTTTTTGAAGCCTGTATTGGAGCTATGTATATGGATCAAGGCTATGAAACAGCACGTGATTTTATTGCCTCAAGATTATTCGCGGGAACAGAGGATATTGTAAAGAAGCGGTTGTGGCAAGATGCCAAGAGTCGCTTCCAGGAATTAGCACAAGAAAAAGCATCGATTACACCTACTTATGAGACGCTCTCTCAAAATGGTCCTGATCACGATCGTGTATTTACTGTCGGTGTTTTCTTGCGTCATGAAAAAGTCGGTGAAGGCAAAGGGCGTTCAAAACAAGAGGCGGAACAACAAGCCGCTCAATCAGCTATCGCCAACAAAGGTTGGGAAGATTAATTTCACTTTCATACCCACTAGTTAAGTATTTTGTGTTGAATGACACGTGTTATACTTTTTGGTATGAAGTCTATCGTAGCAGTAACAAAAAGAGGCTTTACTTTAGTGGAAATCTTGGTTGTTATCACTATTCTCACTCTAATTATTTCTGTGATTGGAGTTAACGCTATTCAGTCTGGACAAAAATCCCGTGACGCCAAAAGACAAGCGGATTTGGCCTTGCTTCAAAACGCAATTGAGTTGTATAAAAATAAGAACGGAGAGTATCCTCTGGCTTGTAAGGGGGCAAATACTTGGTCTGGTCAACAGGGAACAGATTATGCTTGCCCAGGAGGAAGTGCACAATATATCGTCGGTTTAGCTCCCGAATTTATACCAGTATTACCACAAGAGAAAAAATTAAATGGTACTAATTCGGGTTATATCTATCGTGTAAATGGTAATGGCACAGTATATAAATTAAAGGCTCATCGAACGGTTGAGTCTGAAGTTGTTACCTATACACATGAATTTAAGCCTTGTGATATCAGAGTAACTAGCAATCCTTCAACTGGAGGGTTTATTACTTCCAGTCAGGATATTGATACGGTTGGTTGGTGTGGCAGTGTTCGTTTTGATAGTCTAGCTGGTGATATTGCTCCATTATGTAGATTTAATACTGAAGATTGGCAAATTTCATATGGTGTATGGGGAGGAATAGCACCCTTAAGAGGAAGGACAACTTTAGCTGGCCTGACGTCTGCAGATCATGCAATTAAGTCAAACGCAGTAGAAGATACAGCTACTGTTATATGCCGATAAAATTATTATTATGAAAAAATACACTCAAGGCTTTACCTTAATAGAACTAACCGTCGTAGTTGCAATTATTGGCATGTTGTCAGCTGTGCTTTATGCCAACTTTGATGACGCGCGTAAGCAAGCGAGGGATAAAGCTAGAATGACCTCGCTTAAAGAACTTCAATTAGCTATTGAGCTTTATAAGGCTCAAAATGGTAGTTATCCAACAGCTGGTTGTAGTGCAGGGACAGACAAGTTTGCTGGCCCTGGAAGTGAAAATCGAACTGATTTAGTGTCATGTACAGGTACTGCACAATATATTTCTCAACTTGGATTCATTCCAGACTTTATTTCTGCTCTACCAATCGATCCAAAATCTGAAACAGTTTCTAACCAAGGAATCTATTATCGTTCAGATGGTACTAGCTACAAACTAATGTTTTTGGATACAGTTGAGACTGCAACTGTTACTTCCTATGGTGATGAGTTTGCTCGCTGTCCAGCTGTAACAGGTTCAGGTGAAGGATGCCCTAGTTCAACACCGCCAGCAGCTACTTACGCAGTCTATAGTGTTGGCGCAGAGACTTGGTAAATCGATTTAAATGTACTTAAAAGAATTAACAATCTCCGGTTTTAAATCGTTCGCCAAGAAGGGTGATTTGGGTTTTTCGGCTCCGATTACGGCTATTGTCGGACCAAATGGTTCGGGTAAGAGTAATGTCGCTGAGTCATTTAGGTTTGTGCTTGGTGAGCAGTCTGTCAAATCAATGCGCGGTAAACGCGGAGAAGATTTAATTTGGGGAGGCTCCAGTCAAATTGCTCGTGGCAATAGAGCTAGTGTTACCATAGTTTTGGATAATTCCCAAAAAGTTTTCCCATTAGATTTTGGTGAAATCAAAATCGAGCGAGTGGTCCATCGCGATGGTCAAAATGAATATATATTGAATGGCTCAACTGTCCGTCTAAAAGATATTCAAGAACTTCTGGCTTCAGCAAATATTGGTTCAACTGGCCATCATATTATTTCTCAGGGTGAGGCAGATAGAATTCTGACAGCTAATCCAAAAGAAAGACGAGAGATGATTGAAGATGCCCTCGGTTTAAAAATCTATCAATATAAAAGACAAGAAGCGGAAAGAAAGCTCAGTAAGACAGTTGAGAATGTAGCCCAAGTAGAGTCACTTCGTCGTGAGTCGGCACCACATCTAAAGTACCTAGAAAAACAAGTCCAAAAAATTGAGAAGTCTCTTGAACTCCAAGAGCAACTAAAGGGTGTTTATGCCGAGTACTTGCGTCGAGAGGATATGTATATTGCTTTCCATCACGACCGTCTGATAAAAGAGCGAATGGAGCCTGATACTTTACTCAAAGCAGTTTTAAATCAGCTTGCACAGGCCAAGAAGACACTACAAGAATCAGAGTCGAAAAATGACTCGCAGATACTGATAAGTGCGCAGGAAGCGGTTTCTAATGCTACCCATGAAAGACAGTTAGCTGAGCGAGAATATAGTAAGTGTGAAGGGCAAATTGCACTCTTGGAACGACGTTTAGTTGAATACGAGAGACGTAGCACTACTGTTGAAGGAAAGGCAGTTGCTTATACAGACATTGTTAATTTGATTAAAGATATTGAACAACAGGTAAGTAAGGCTTTACAAAAAGAAGAGGTGACTTTCTTGCAGCGGGCACTAACCGATATAGTTCATCGACTAAAATTATTCTTGGAAAAGGGTGCTGATGCCAAAAATTCTTCGGCTGACTTTGACAAGGCTGAACTGAATCGTTTAAAGAAAGAAATGGATAATTTATCCAAGCGAGTTTCGGAGTCGCAACAAAATGAAAAAAATACTCGCACTACTTATGATGAATTGGAACAAAAACGAGCCAAAGAAGCGACTGATGGACGTGAGGCAGAAAGAGCTGTGTTTCGATTGGTGGGCGAACAACGAGAGCTGGAAAATAAACTAGAACGGATTGATAGAGAGCTTTCAGTATTGGAAAGAGACAGAAATGAATTTAAACGTGAACTGCAAGAAGCGGTGACTCTTTTGGGTAGGGCTGCTTCTAATTATTTTGATTACGTTATAAAAGATAAAGAGGGTAATGAAATTCAGCAAAACATGGTAGTTGAGGAAGATAGGGAAGCACAACGTACGCGTCGTCATGAACTAGAAAAGCTAAAAATTCGCCTAGAAGAGCTGGGTATTGGAGCCACTGAAGATATTATAAAAGAATACAATGACGCAAAGGAACGCGATGCTTTTTTGGCGCATGAAATTGCTGACCTAGAAAGTTCAATTATAAAATTACGTGAATTGATTACTGAACTTGATGGCAAGCTCGAGGAGCAGTTTGTAGTTGGTATCAAAAAGATTTCGGCAGAATTTAACCGTTTCTTTGTTTTGATGTTTGGTGGTGGGGAAGCGGAGTTGGTAACTGTAGTGACAAAGACTCGTGGTACTGAAGATGAGTTACTTGAAGAAGGAGAAGAGGTGGAAGAAAAGAAAGAAGATGGCATTGAGTTGGTTGCCAAACTTCCTAATAAGCGAGTAAAAGGTCTTGAAATGCTTTCTGGTGGTGAGCGTGCCCTTACTTCAATTGCACTTATCTTTGCTATGAGTCAGGTTAATCCGCCACCTTTTATTATCCTTGATGAGACGGACGCTGCTCTAGATGAAGCTAATAGTCGTCGCTATGGCGATATGATTGAGGAGTTGGCTAAGAAGTCACAACTAATCCTAATTACTCATAATCGCGAGACGATGAGTCGAGCCGGTATTCTCTATGGCGTCACGATGGGTAATGATGGTGTTTCTAAATTACTTTCGGTAAAACTTGATGAAGCGGTGGCGGTTGCTAAGTAATTTTTTTCTGGTAGTATCGGCGAAGCTGTGAACGTCTCTGGGTTAAGTCAGGCGGTTGCCAACGACCGTTATTTTCTGAAGAGGCTAAAGGTTGGATTCTTGCCCGCGCGAATGTCGCCAGTGCAGAGGACGCCAGAACGAAAGCTAAGGTTGAAAGTGTAGTTAGTAAGGCTGAGTGTGACCCACTAACAGTTGCATGACTATCACCGAAGCTTCGTACGTGGCACTTTACTCCAAGAACTGCTGATCCGCATTATTCGCGGAAGTAAGGTGCGAGTTGACACGTGGTATACAGCTAGGGATGTGGATGACCAAGTCTCCATGAGGTCCCGGGGCGTCGAGCTGAAATGCGACGCCTTTTTTATATTAATATATAAAATAAAAGCAACTATAGGCGGGCCCACCTATAGTTGCAACTTTGTTGGGTACCTTGTGCCGTAGTTCTGGGTCCACGTCCCAATATTAGGTCTCACCAAGTAGTACCATTCGGGGTGACGAAGCAACCTGTCTCATTGTCCCTTTTGGAGGCGTGCAGGGTGACGTCTTGACTGCTGCGCGTGGTTTTAAACGTGAGGACAAATCCCCACCGAATAAATATATATCAAATCAGCCCTAAAACCAATACTAGATAATTCTTCAGCTGTATTGACTTAATAGTAAATTATCATATTATCCTTAGCGGAATTCCAACCTCAAACTCCAGGGGAGAAAAATTGAAATCTTTTAGTTGTGTCACTACGGTGAATCGGGAACCATACACTTCTCGTCTCCATGTTCATGGTCCTCGGCAGGACAGTTTCACTTTGGTCGTAGACGCTCAGTATGAGGACTATGACTTACCAACCAAGCGAGTCGTGTCTGGTTTGGTCAAGAAGTATTTCAGGCTTAAGTACCAGGAGACTTCTCGTGGCCCATCCATCATCAATTTCACGCTCGGCAAGTTGAGTATCGTTCATAGGAACTTGCTGTTGGCACTCTTGACTAGTGCTATCAAGTTCCGAGACTAGATTCCTTAGCTACGGGCGAGGGTCGCAAAAGGGCTACACTTGTTGTAGCCCTTTGGTAATTATTTTTTTATACCACTAGTTCAAAATCTAGTTGTCTGGCTTCTTTATCGGCGGCAATTAGTTTTACTGTTACTACTTCACCTAGTTGATAGGTTTTACCAGTCTTTTGACCTTTGATGCGGTACTTGCTGGGTTCATGTTCAAAGTAATCACTCTTGATACTAGCTAGGCGCACCATACCATCAGCGAAGCAGGTTGATTCTTGTACGTAGATACCCCAGTCTGTGACGCCAGTAATCACACCAGAGAAAGTTTCACCAATTTTGTTCATTAGGTACTCAACCTGCTTGAACTTGATTGAGTCACGTTCGGCGGTGACGGCTTCCATTTCCCGCTGTGAGGATTTGATAGACATTCTTTCGTACTCGGCTAGTTCTTTTGGTCCAATGAATGTTCCATCAAGGTGCTTACGGAGCATGCGGTGGGCCATTAGGTCAGGATAGCGTCTAATCGGGGAAGTGAAGTGAGTGTAGAATTTAAAAGCTAATCCAAAGTGTCCAATATTTTTGGTTGAGTAAACAGCTTTGGCCATAGTACGAATACTTGCCGTCTTAATAAGGCTCTCCTCTGGCTTACCAACGACGTCTTTAAGTAGCTTGTTGATAGTTGTAGCTTTAACAACTCCTTTATGAGTTTCAAACTCATAACCAATAGCGCGCAGGAAAGTACCCAGCTCTTCAACTCTGTCTGGATCTGGTTTGTCGTGAATACGATAGACAAAAGCTAGTTCCTTCCCTTTGTCTTTTGAGAGGTTGTAGATATAGGTAGCAACTTCACGGTTAGCTAAGAGCATGAAGTCTTCAATCATCAGCATTGTTTCAACTCGTTCTTTTTTGTAAACACGAACTGGCGCACCACGCTCATCTAGTTCAAATTTAACTTCAGCTGATTCAAAAGCGATTGCTCCTTGGGCATATCTTTTCTGGCGTAATTTCCTGCCCAAGTCCATCAATATATTTAATTCTTTCAAGAGCGGACCTTCTTGTTTGTCTAGAACTTCTTGAGCTTCTTCATAACTAAAACGCTTATCTGAATGCATGATAGTTTGTCCGTACCATTCATTGACAATATTTGCATCTGGAGTCAATTCAAAAATAGCTGAGAAGGAAAGTCGGTCTTCATTTGGACGAAGAGAACAGAGGTCGTTACTAAGTATTTCAGGTAACATCGGAATTACTCTATCCACCAAGTAGACTGAGGTAGCACGTTCTCGGGCTTCTTCATCAATACCATCATGGTCACGTACATAGTGTGAGACGTCTGCGATATGGATACCAACTTCAATATTTCCGTTTGGTAAAAACTGGCAGGAAAGAGCATCATCGAAGTCCTTGGCATCGACTGGGTCTATGGTCATCGTGGTAATACCACGAATATCTCGGCGCTTGGGGTCGGCTATAGCGTCGGTAAAGATTTGTTCTTTGGTAGCAAATAGCTCCTGAGCCGCCTTTTGAACAGACTCCGGAAAAGCTTTAGAAAATCCACCGCTACGGATAATAGCCTGCATTTCAGTTTCGTGATCGCCGGCGTGTCCAATTGTCTCTACAATTTTGGCAACTGGGTCTAGTAGAGGTTGTGTCCAAGAGGTAATTTCAACTACTACTTTCATTCCTAGGTCGTTACTGGTTGCGGTTGGTACTAATGGACGAATGTGTAGACGGAGGTTGTCGGGAGCAAAGTAGGTAACAGTTTTGCCATCAATTTTCTTTTCCTTAATGATGCCGATAAGTTCTCGGTAGGCCGGTTTAACCACTTCAACCACTTGGCCTTCTTGGCGTTTTCCAGCCACTTTCTTTTTTAATTGCACTTTTACAACATCGCCGTCAAGAGCAAAACCAAGCGCTTCACGTTCAATAACGATATCTTCGGTTAGGTCAGGATGATTCACAAAACCGGTACCTTTACCGCGAATCATGATAATTCCTTCAAATGTAGTCAAATTATTCATTTGGGCAGTATAGCATTTGAACACTGATTTACCAGCCTATTTGCTTATTGTTATATAAAAGCAAACCACCCTAAATACCTAAATATTAGAGTGGTCTGAAGTGGCGTTTTATGTCACTTTTGAGAAAAGCGTACTTGATTTCAATCAACCTTGCCCTGGTTAGAGGACTGACTGTTGTTCTTGTTTTACCAAAGCTTGGTTGTAGTATTTGAGCTAACTCAAAGTCAGACTTACTTGCTGCTTCTTTCAAGTTGGTCAAGCCACCTTTATAGAGCAACTTGGCTGTCTGCTCGGTAAGTTGGGGAAAATCGAAGCGTTTTTTCTCTGTTAAATTGTGCTTCTCTTTCCACAGCTTCGCAGCTACTTTTTTTCTAAAAAAGCCCGCTTGGGGACCACCCATAGCCTGAACAAATTCCTCATGACTCAGTTGTTCGAGTTTGGGGTAGGTATCAACCCCTTTCTTCCAAAGCTCGTATAACTTTCTTTGGTTAATGAAGTTATCCAGGACTATGCTGTCGTCGGGTACGAAATTCTTGTTGCGACTCAAGAGTTCATACTCTAGGTTCGCTAAGTGGCGGACTTTGAGTTTAGGTGCTTTGGTCCGAAGCTCGATACGGGTAAGTTTGGATAAGTCGGTAAAAGTGGCGATGCCAGCATTTACGAGGATTTTCTTGAGCTCAGAACTGAGCCCATCACTAATGTGAATTAGGTCAGTGTTGCTCATATTGTTTCCTTCAAGGTTCTGTCCTGGTCGTAGGGTATCATAATGAGATTTTATGTAAAACTTTAGACGTATACCCCTATTGACCAAATATGCTCTATCTGATACTCTAGCCCCACTTATGTTAATGATGCGTTTACAACGAGTTGGTCGCAAAAATGACCCTTCTTACCGTTTGGTAGTAGTGGACAAGCGAACTGGCCCTAAGAGCAATAAGCATATTGATCATTTGGGTTCTTATAATCCAAAGCTCAATCATGTTGTGATTGATGGAGAAAAAGCCAAGCACTGGCTAAGCCAAGGTGTACAGCCTTCTGATACAGTTTATAATCTACTTATTACTCACAAGATTATCGAAGGTAAAAAGAAGAATGTTCTACCTAGAAAGTCTCCAATTATCGATGAGGCAAAAGTAAAGGCAGAAGCTGAAGCTAAGGCCAAAGCAGAAGCCGATGCTCTTGCAGCATTAGAGGCAACCAAGGCGGCAGAGGAAGCTGCAAAGGCAGCAGCTGAAGCTACTCCAGAGGTAGCTGAAGTCACTCCAGAACCAGAAGTTGTGGCTACAGAAGAAAAGAAAGAAGAGGTTGTAGCGTAACACTTTTTTAAAGATTTTTTACAAAACCGTGTGTTCTTACACACGGTTTTGTGTTGACGTGGTCTATATGCTCTCGTATCATTATAGATAGCAACGTCACCTCGTGGCGCATGCTTACCAGATTAGATAAGAATATTGATGTATGGATATGCACGAAGATAAGCAGTTTCTAGAGACTCTAGTAAAATCACTCGTTGACCACCCAGAAAGTGTAAGAATTAATCGAACTGTCGATGAGATGGGTGTACTTCTTACTCTTGATGTACATGCAGAGGATATGGGTAAGATTATTGGTCGCTCTGGCAATACAGCCAAGGCTATCCGCACACTCCTAAGGGTGGTAGGAATGAAGAATGACGCAAGAGTCAATCTAAAGATTAACGAACCAGAAGGTGGTCGAGGAATGAATCAAGAAATGAGTGAAGCGATGCGTGAGGATAATCCTTCTGCAGCGGTTCCTAAGACCTTAGACGAAGCTATCGACGACCTTAAGATCTAATACTGGCGAATTTCTTTGTTGGACGGCAAAATCTTTCGGTCAAAGTACTATTCGTACATTTTCCTCAAAATTTTTTGTCCGCCTCGAAATTCACTTAGTCTAAATCTTAAGGAGACCTGAAGATTTAAGAAAATATAAATTATCTGGCAGATTTATTTGTCAGACTACGAAAAAAGACCCTCGCCGTACATTAAGTACGCCTCGGGTCTTTTTTCTTGTCTTCCTCTAAATCTACTCAGTTAATTTAGATTTTACAAAGGGGTACCCTAGGCAGGTTTAGCAAAAAGCTCAGTGCTACGCACTGAGCTTTTTGTATGCTAGGATTTCACTATGCATTTCCATATCATTAGTCTATTTCCAGAAGTTTGCCAAACCTACCTAGAGGCTGGGGTACTTGGTCGTGCTCAAAAGACCGACAAAGGGAAAGGAGCGAAAGTCCGTGGCAAGAAGATTGAAGTTTCATATTATAATCCGCGTGATTATTCAACTGATAAGCATCGTAAAGTTGACGAGCGTCCATATGGTGGCGGTCCAGGGATGGTAATGTTGGCCGAACCAGTTTTGAAAGCGTGGGAAAAAGCAGCCGGGAAGAAAACTACCTCAATTAAGAAAGGGAAGGTAAAGACACTGATAATGTCTCCTCGGGGAACTGTCTTTACCAATGAAGTAGCTAAGGCTTGGGCTAAAGAATATGAACACTTAGTTTTGATTAGTGGTCGTTATGAAGGAATTGATGCTCGGGTACAGCAAATACTAGGAGCAGAGGAAGTATCGGTGGGCGACTATGTGCTAACTGGTGGGGAATTGCCTGCGCTAACAATTGTTGACGCTGTTTCTAGACAGATTCCAGGAGTCTTGGGTACTTTTGAATCACTTGAGGACGAACGACCAACTAACGGGGAAACCTATACCAGACCAGAGGTCCTAAAGTACAAAAAACAGACCTATACCGTGCCTAAAGTCTTGGTGGAAGGGAATCACAAGGAAATAGAAGCTTGGCGCTCCAATAAAGTTAAATAAAGGCTTAAAATAAGCCGAGATATTGACTTTCTATATAAAGTGTGACATTGTATAAGACGTTCCTTAATGTTTTGGGTCTTAAAGGAGTGACTGTGAATCCATCAGTTAGCTTTTATCAACTTTTCTTCGTTGTTGGCATATTGATCATTTTCGTAAGCCTGAAAATGTTGACGTGCGCCATCGATACCTTGAAAGGAAATGACCCAAGGGCTGAAGTGTGGGATGGGCAAATGATGGTATTGATATCGGCTCTTTGTTTCTGTGCAGGATTGTTTTTAGTCTTTGACACAGGCAAGCGACTGTTTTGAGTCGGGTTTGGCCAGCTAGGAAAATGCACTTTGTGCAATTTCCTAGCTGGCCTTTAATATTTCAATTTACATGCACAAAATCAGGGGAAAATCGCTTGCAGTTTTCCACAGTTTTGCTATAATCCCCGCACATACGCAAAGAGGTCTCGGATGAGTTTTGGTTGGGAGATGATTTCGTGTCGCGCAGAAAGGATCGTGATGTCGATATTAATAAAATAAAACAAACGTGTATCAAAGCGCTTTAGCGCATTTTGTGCTGTTTGTTTAGGGGTAATAATCATTTAGTGTTTTATGGAAGCAACACAAAAAGATCGTACAATCTCTGTTGGTAATTTGCCGCAGAAACGTTTTGAGGTCAGTCCAGCACCTCGAATCCCATTACCAGATTTGATTGAACCACAACACGAGTCATATCGTTGGTTTATTGAAACTGCTCTTAAAGAAATCTTTACTGAATTTTCACCAATTAGTGACTATTCTGAAAAGAAGTTTGAGCTTAAATTCAAGAAATACGAATTAGGTTCTCCTAAGTGTACCCCTGAGTTTGCAAAGGAAAACAAACTCACTTACGAAGCACCACTACGTGCTCACGTAATTTTGAAGAACAAGACTTTTGAAAGTGAGAAAGATCAGGAGATTTTTATGACTGACCTTCCAGTCATGACTCCACAAGGAACATTTATCATCAACGGCGTTGAGCGTGTTATTGTGCCTCAACTAGCTCGTTCATATGGTATTTTCTTTACTCAGACTGAATCAAAAGGAAAGCAACTATTTGGCGCCAAGATAATTCCAGCTCGTGGCGCTTGGGTTGAAGTTGAATCAGAAGCTGATGGGGTAATTTATGTAAAAATTGACCGCAAGAAGAAGTTCCCAATTTCTTCACTACTTCGCGTTCTTGGTCTTGAAAAAGAAAAGGACATGATTGAGTTAGTAAAGGGAGTTCCTCGTGGCGAAGAATACATGAAGGCAACTATTGCTAAAGATCCAGCCAAAACAACTGAAGAATCATATATCGAAATCTACAAGCGACTTCGTGATGGTGATCTTGCTACTGTCGACAACGCTCGTGAATTTGTTAAATCTATTTTTGCTCCAGAGAGATACGACCTTTCAGAAATCGGACGTCACCACTTCAATGAACGTTTTGGTCGTCCAATCGATAAAAAGGCAACTGATGAAAGAACCATTTCTATTGAAGATATTCGTCTGATTGTGACTCATATCGTAACTCAAAATCACGAACCAGAAGCACTAGCTGACGATATTGACCATCTAGGTTTCCGTCGCGTTCGTTACTTTGGTGAAATGTTACAACAACGTGTTCGTGTTGGTATGACTCGCATGAAGCGAAACATTCAAGACCGAATGTCGACAATTGAGGCAGAAACTAGTTTGCCAATGCAAATTATCAACCCTCGTCCTTTGCAAGCTGCTATTAAAGAATTCTTTAGTACCAACCAGCTTTCACAATTTTCACAACAACAAAACATCCTAGCTGAAATTGAACACTTGCGAACCCTATCAGCTCTCGGGCCGGGCGGTCTTACTCGTGAACGAGCTTCTTTTGAGGTGCGCGACATTCACCCATCTCACTATGGTCGTCTTTGTCCAATCCATACACCAGAAGGACCAAACATCGGTTTGATTTTACGTCTCTCAATGTACTCTCGTGTTAACCGTTTCGGTATTATCGAGACTCCATATGCAAAGGTTGAAAAGGGTGTGGTAACTAACGAAGTAGTTTACTTTAATGCTCACGAAGAAGAGAAGTACAATATTGCTCATGCGGCGGTAGCTCTTGATGCTAGCGGAAAGATTAAGAATGAATTCGTTGAGGCTCGTAAGAAAGGAGATCCTCGAGTTATTCCTCGAAAGGATGTTGAATATATCGACGTAGCAACCAATCAACCTTTCTCAGTGGCGACATCAATGATTCCTTTCATGAATCATGACGACGCTAACCGTACTCTGATGGGTAGTAACATGCAGAAGCAAGCGACTCCTTGTCTAGTTCAAGAAGCTCCGCTTGTTGCAACAGGTGTTGAAGGGACGGTAGCTCGCGATACCGGAAGAGTTATTTATGCCGATGAAGCCGGAGAGGTTGTGGAATGTGATGCTCGTCATATTGTAGTTAAGAACAAGGAAGGTAAGAAAAAGGAATATCCGCTAACTACTTTCCAAAGAACTAACGATTTCTCAGCTTTCTATCACCGACCAGCCGTTACGATTGGAAACAATGTAAAGCGAGGCGACTTGCTAGCCGACACTTCATCAACTGACAATGGCCAGATTGCTGTAGGGCAAAACGCTCTAGTGGCTTTTATGAGTTGGAATGGTGCTAACTACGAAGACGCGATTGTTATTTCTGAGCGTCTAGTAAAGCAAAGTAAGTTCTCAACTGTTCACCTTGATGAACTTGAAGTTTCAGTACGTGATACCAAGCTTGGACCTGAAGTAACTTCTTCAGATATTCCTAACGTTTCTGAACTCAAACTAAGAAACCTGGACGAGAACGGAATTATTCGTATTGGTGCTGAAGTTCGTCCTGGAGATATTTTGGTAGGTAAAGTAACACCAAAGGGTGAAACTCAACTTACACCAGAAGAAAGACTTCTACGTTCTATCTTTGGAGAAAAAGCCAAGGATGTAAAAGATACTTCACTACGCCTTGAAGCAGGAAAGCGTGGACGTATTATTGGTGTAAAAATCTTCTCTCGTGAGAATGGTGACCAACTAGAGAGTGGAGTTATCAAGCGAATCCATATTACTATCGCTCAAGTTCGTAACGTATCAGTTGGAGACAAGTTGGCTGGTCGTCACGGAAACAAGGGAGTTATCTCTCGTATTCTTCCAGAAGAAGATATGCCGTACACCGAAGACGGTCGACCAATTGATGTTCTGCTAACACCACTCGGAGTACCTTCACGTATGAACCTTGGTCAGATTCTTGAACTTCACCTTGGTATGGCGGCTAATACTCTTGGCTACCAAGCGATTGTTCCACCTTTTGCTGGCGCTACCGAAGATCATGTTAAGGCTGAACTTAAAGCCGCTGGTTTGCCAGAGGATGGAAAGATTCAACTACGAGACGGTTTAACTGGAGAGCAATTTGCTCAAAAGACTGCTGTCGGTTACATGTATATTCTTAAACTTCACCACATGGTGGAAGACAAGATTCACATGCGTTCAATTGGACCGTACTCACTTATTACTCAACAACCACTTGGAGGTAAGGCACAAGTTGGAGGGCAGCGTTTTGGAGAAATGGAAGTTTGGGCTCTCCTTGGATATGGAGCTGCCTATACACTGCGAGAAATGTTGACTATTAAATCTGACGACATCGTTGGACGTTCGGCCGCATTTGATGCCATTGTTCGTGGCGAAAAAATTAGTCATCCACATACACCAGCTGCCTTTAATGTTTTGGTTAATCAGCTACGAGGTCTGTCTCTAGATGTAAAGTTGGATAGAGATAAAGTGGAGCGACCAAAGCGTGATTATGAGTCTGCCTAATTAATTATTTATGTCTAATACACAACAAACATTCACCAAGCACACTCCGGCCACGCCAAACTTCACTGAGATTAGTCTCAAGCTTGCTTCACCAGAAACTATTCTAGATTGGTCACATGGAGAAGTGACAAAGCCAGAAACAATCAACTATCGAACTCAACGTCCTGAAAAACATGGTCTTTTTGACGAAAGAATCTTTGGACCAGTTGAAGACTATGAGTGTTCATGTAAGAAGTACCGAGGTATCAGATACAAGGGTATTGTCTGTGAGAAGTGTGGAGTAGAAGTTACTCGAGCTATCGTACGACGAGAAAGAATGGGTCACATTGATTTGTGTATTCCTGTTTCTCATATCTGGTTCCTACGCGGAGTACCTAGTAGAATCGCGATGATTCTTGGTATTACAGCCGCTTCAGTTGAAAAGGTTATCTACTTTGCTGGTTACATTGTAACTAAAGTAAGTGAAGAAGATCGAACACGTTTACTTCGCGAACTTGATACAGAATTTAAAACTAAGTTAAAAGCACTTCAAAACGAAGATGCAAAAGAAGCTCTCAAGACAAGAGCAGAAGAAATGAAAAAGGAAATCGAAGGAATTGCTCCAGGAGTAGTACTCGATGAAGCAAGTTTCCATCGTTTCTCAATCAAGTACAGTACACTTTTTGAAGCTAAAATCGGTGCTGAAGCTATCTTTGAATTATTCAAAAAAGTAAATCTTGATGAGTTGGTTAAGCGTCTAGAAAAAGAGCGCGAGACAGCTGGAGCAATGGAGAGAGCAAAACTAGACAAGAGACTTTCTCTTGTCAGAGGAATGCTTAATGCCGGAGTTCGTCCTGAGTGGATGTTCCTAACTCGTATTCCAGTTATCCCTCCAGCAATCCGTCCGATGGTGGCTCTCGAAGGAGGTCGTCACGCTTCTTCAGACTTAAACGACCTTTATCGTCGCGTAATTAATCGTAACAATCGACTCAAGAAGTTGATTGATATTATGGCTCCTGATGTTATCTTGCGTAACGAAAAGCGTATTCTGCAAGAAGCGGTTGATGCCCTAATTGATAACTCAATTCGTCATGGTGGCGGAGCTTACTCAGCTATGAGTCAGGCACAACGTCGACCATTGAAGTCTCTTTCAGATTATCTAAAGAGTAAGCAAGGTTACTTCCGACAAAACCTACTTGGAAAGCGTGTAGACTACTCTGGACGTTCTGTGATTGTGATTGGACCTGAGCTAGCGCTAGATCAATGCGGTCTGCCAAAGCACATGGCTCTCGAGCTTTTCCGTCCTTTTGTGATTGCTCAACTATTGAAGCAAGAATTGGCCTACAACATTCGTGGAGCTGGTCGTCTAATTGAAGACGGCGTACCAGAAGTATGGGCAATTTTGGAAAATGTTATTAAGCATAAGCACGTACTGCTAAACCGTGCTCCAACTCTGCACCGACAAGGTATTCAAGCCTTCCGTCCAGTTTTGATTGAAGGTAACGCTATTCAAGTTCACCCGCTAGTTTGTCGCGCTTTCAACGCCGACTTCGACGGAGACCAAATGGCTGTTCACGTACCACTTTCTGATGAAGCACAAATGGAAGCCAGAGAAATTATTTCTGCAAACAAGAACATCCTCAAGCCAGGATCGGCTGAGCCGGTTGTTTCAGAAAAACTTCTAGATATGGCACTTGGTGCTTACTGGATGACTAAAGTTATTCCGGGAGCCAAGGGAGAAGGAAAGTATTTCTCTTCACCAAACGATGCTATTAACGCCTATGACTACGGAGTGATTGATTTTAGAGCGATGGTCAAGGTCATGGCAACTGATACTGAAAAATACAAGCAGTACGAAGGTAAGATTTTTGAGACTACTGTTGGTCGCCTTATCTTCAACAGTGTTCTACCATCAGACCATGATTTCATTAACGACGTAATTGTTCAACGAACTATTTTTGGAGTAATTATCGACATTATTGATGCACGTGGTCCAGAGGCAGTTCCGCCAATTGTCGACAAGCTTAAGAAGCTTGGTCTAAAGTACGCAACTCTTTCAGGTACTACTTGGGGTATTGATGAAGTTAAGATTCCAAAAGAGAAGGGAGCTATTCTAGAAAAAGCTCGTGGTGAAGAACGAGGTATCTTTGAGGCTTTTGACGAAGGACTTATTTCTCGCGATGAACGTCGTCGTATGATTGTTGAAGTTTGGCACCGTGCCAAGACAGCGATTGAAAAGGTCCTACCTGAAACTCTTGATGAAAATGGTTCTGCTTATGAAATGTGGAAGTCAGGCGCTCGAGGTTCTCTAGGGCAAATTGCTCAGATGGCCGGTATGAAGGGTCTGATTGTAAACACTCGTGGTGAAACAATTGAATTCCCAGTTCTATCTTCAATGAAGGAGGGTATGACACCGATTGAGTACTTTATTACTACTCACGGTTCTCGTAAGGGACTAGCTGACACTGCACTTCAAACTGCAAAGGCTGGATACCTAACTCGTCGTCTGTTCGTGGTAGCACAAGATGCTATCGTGACTGAGGAGGATTGTAAGACAAAGGCTGGAGTACGAATTGGTCGTATCTCAGCTTCAGGTATTGAGATTGCTTTCTCAAAGGCAATTAAGGGACGTATTTTGGCTGAGGATGCTGTCGATACAAAGGATAGAGTAATCTTCCCTAAGGGGCACTTACTTACTCGTCTAGATGCACTAGCAGTTGAGGAATCAACTTGTCCATCAGTAGTGGTACGTTCACCAATGACTTGTAAGACACTGCGTGGTGTTTGTCAGCAATGTTACGGTGTAGACCTTTCAAGTAATCAACTAGTTGATATTGGTGAGGCGGTAGGAACTGTAGCTGCTCAAGCGATTGGAGAGCCAGGAACACAGCTTACTATGAACACAAAGCACGCCGGAGGAGCTGCGTCAGTAGGAGGAGACGTAACATCTGGTTTGCCACGTGTAGAAGAAGTGTTTGAAAAGCGTCAACCAAAAATTCCAGCTGTTGTTTCAAAGGCAGAAGGTATCGTAGTAGATATAAGGACTGAAGGACGTGAGAAGGTGATTGTAGTGGCACCAGATATGACTGCTAAGGGTGCTCCAAAGAAGAAGGATAATATTGAGTACGAAGTTCATTACCGACGTGTAGTAACTGTTGCTAAGGGTGATACTGTAAAGCAAGGCCAACTACTAACTGATGGTTCAGCTTTACTACCAGAATTGTTCAAATTCGGTGGACAAGAAGTAACTCAAGACTACATCATTTCTGAAGTAAACAAGATTTACGAACTACAAGGTGTGACGATTGCTCGCAAGCACATTGAGCTTATCGTTAAGCAAATGATGTCTCGAGTAAAAATTACCGCTTCTGGAGAGAGTCACTTTACAGTTGGTGACGTAGTAGAGGAATGGATCTTTGTTGAAGCCAACAACAAGCTAAAGGAAGAAGGGAAGGAAGTAGCCAAGTCAGATAAACTTATCTTGGGTATCACTGAAACTTCATTGTCTCGAAAGAGTTTCCTTTCAGCAGCCTCTTTCCAAAACACCACTCGTGTTTTGATTAATGCCGCGGTAAAGGGAAGTCACGACAATTTAGCTGGTCTGATGGAAAACGTTATCATTGGAAAACTTATTCCAGCTGGTTCAGGTTTCAAGGGTAGTAAGAAGTTTGAAATGATTGAGGATATGCAGAGAGGTCAATAAGTTCACACTTAAACCTTAAAACAAACAAAGGCACCGTAAGGTGCCTTTGTTTGTTTTAAGGTAATTTAAGAAATAGACTTATAATGCAAAACCCCGGCAAGCGCGGGGCCTGCGGGGCTGGTATTCTGCAATTGTTGCGATACTACTCCTTTCTAAGGACACAAACAATCACAAGAAAACCTATTGGTCCAAAAAGGTAGAGAACCAAATCTATCCACTGGAGGGGTGGCTCTCTGAAGTCCTTTTTTCTGTGCTTTATCACGTAGTGCGCGGATCCGATGATTGAAATCAGATATACAAACCAAAGAGCCAGGTGGATTTTTAGTGATT
>JBGSVK010000004.1:0-4373 GCA_041752975.1 Minisyncoccia bacterium
AACGGACCATTCCATAAAATGGTTTTAGCTTCGCTAATATATCGACTTAACATTTCTACTGTCGCCGGACCCATATCAAAAATCTTTTCATCAGGTAAAACAGCATCTGCAGATTTTGTTTCTACCCCTCTTGGACCATCAACAATTACATCAACTGGAACAATCATTTTTTCATCCCAAAGAAAATCCGCTCCGACTAAAGAAACATCAGAAACGAGAGACTTCCCAACTTCCAGACCGCGAGCTTTTAGGACATCGTTGGCTAACGCCCCACCAACAAACACGTGGTCGTAAAGTTTTAAATATTTTTCAACAAGAGGCATCTTTGTCTCGAACTTGGCTCCTCCAAGCAAGAAAAGTGACGGATGGTTTGGCAACATCACCTTTTGTAGTTCAGTCACTTCTTCATTTAGAGTGATTCCTGAATAGGCGGGCAAAACTTCTGCCAAACCTAAAGTAGAAGCGTGGTCACGATGCGCTTCAGCAAAAGCATCATTTATATAGATATCTGCATATTTTGCCATCGCTCTAACGAGTTCAACATTGTTTTCTTCTTCTCTAACATCCTTTCTTAGATTTTCACAAAAGACGATATCTCCATTCTTCATTTCTGATTTAATTGAATCAAATGAAGGGTCGGTAATTTCTCCGCCCCAAGTCATTGGCAAAGAAAGTACTAATTCATCAAAAACTGGTTTAAGAGTTTCTTCTGGTTCGCGACCAATATGAGAAATTACGATAACTTTTGCACCCTTATCTTTTAAGTATTTCAGAGTAGGGAGCGCTCTTCTAAGTCTAAATGAATTTCTAACTTTTCCTTCTACTAATGGAACATTACAAGAAGCGCGAACAATCGCAGTCATTCCTTCCAACTTTTCTATTTCAGTCACTAACTTTAAATCCATAATTTATTTTTGTGTTGCTTTAATAATTTCATTAAACTCTGAAGCTTGCAGGCTGGCACCTCCAACCAAGAAACCATTCATTCCGCCATGCTCAAATAACTCTCTAGCATTACTTTCTTTGACAGATCCGCCATAGAGTAAGTGAACTTTTTCGGCAATTTTTCTCTCAAATAATTTTGTTAGTGTACTGACAATAAATAATTGCATTTCTTTGACGTTTTCTGCAGTTGCAGTTAAACCTGTACCAATTGCCCAAATTGGTTCGTAAGCTATTACTACCTTTTGCAATTGCAAAGGTGTTAGGCCTTGCACCAAGGAACGTATCTGCGACGCAACGTCATTAAAAAACTGCCCTTGAGAATCTCTTACCCTTTCACCGATACAAACAACTGGAGTAAGTCGACGCTTTAAGATAGCGTGAATTTTTTTATTGACCTGCTCATCTGTCTCACCAAGCGCTCTTCTCTCTGAATGACCAACAATAATGTACTGAACACCAAATGAAGCCAACATACCTGGCCCAATTTCACCAGTCAGAGCACCTCGTTCTTCAAAATAGGCATCCTGAGCACCTAATAAAACTTTCTCATTTGAGGATTTTGCTAGTTCAGGAATAAAAAGAAATGGTGGCGCTACCACCACCTTGGCAGATAAATCTTTTGGTAATTTTTTCCGCACTTCAGTAAACAAAGTCTTTGCTTCAACAGCTGTTCCAGGATTTAACTTCCAATTTCCAATTACTAAAGCTTGTGCATGTTTCATATGCAGAAATTGTAGCACATCAATATATATTCAATTTAGCGATTGTCTTTCCAGTCTGTAACCAAGAAGACATCTGAAGTTTTAGGAACTAGAGGTGGAGGATTACTAACCAAATTGCGGTCATAACTATTGTATCTATCGGCAAATCCAGAAGTATGTACTCCACCACTAGTCCACTTAGTACCCTCACGACCATTGGAAACTATCGTTCCATTTACAGTCAAAGAATTTCTAATCACATACGGATCTAGGGCATTAGAAAGACCTCTATTAACACCTCCTTCAGTACAATTTGTACAGTAATGATTTCTGCCAAAGCGACCATTTTGAGCAACAAAAATTCCGTTTAAGGTCATATCAGTAGGTACTGACAATCCAACGAGTACGTCCTGCTCCGCAATTGCTAATAGACCAGAAGTTGTAGCAGAAGTATAAGTAATATTACCATTAAGAATTATTTGCGGATTAATTGCAGCTGAAGCCACATTAGCTGCGGCAATTGTTACTTTATTTTTGACGACTCCATCCAACCAAACCTTATCTTGGACAAAGATGAGTGGACAAGAAGCTGATATTGAATAATTACCAATTACATTTGACGCAGAAATTACATGTCTTTCTTGTTGCCATGAAGCTTCAGTTGTATAGCCCCAATATTGACTGGTATTTGTAACAGTACTTACAGTTATAGTACCCCCGCTATTAAAGGTTATTCGATAGCCATAAGCACCAGAAGGTGGCAAGTATATGCCACCGGCATTTTGTGCCCTATCCTGCATTTGTGCCAAGTCTACCGTTAAGCCTGTAAAATTAATTGGTGCCGACGGAAACGAAAACAATGTTGTGTTTGGATTTGAAGTTGTAGTAAAGACACCATTGCGATTACCAGTCGGAGAACAGCCAAAGGTACTAGTACAAGACCAAGTAGACTGACCACTAGTAACAGTAGAATTGTTAGTGCCGTCCATACGGATACCACCATTAGAGTGATATGGCCCCACAATTACTCTGTCTTCTCCAGCCCAAACATTGGAATTTATAATATATGCATACTCAGCCACACTAGGTCTGGCATATCTAGCCGTTACAGTTCTGGTCACAGCCGGATCATCATAAGTAAATCCAGTTGAAGAAACATCAATTGAAGTAACGTCTCCACAATAAGTAGTACTAGCTACTTCGAGTGAAAATTCACCAATCGCCGCGCCTTCAGGATCATAGTACACGTGTGTATACGGACCAGCGGTCCCAGTTCCGTTTGTGGTATCTCCTGGATAATGAGCCAAGTACCATTTATAGTAATTTAGACCTGCCTCAGCAATATCTATTGCTCTTTGAAGTTCAACCTTCTGATTGATGACATTACTTTGAGTTACTACATAACTAATAAATGAAGTAGTGATTAGGAAAAAAATCGATCCGAAAACTAATACAGTTACGAGCAGGTATCCACTGATAGTTTTTTCTGAAATTTTACTTTTATTAGTTCTCATAAATATAGATTTCTACAAGTTGTCTTTTAGATTTCTAGGCGCAACCCCACTTCTCAATAAGAATTCACCTGGTGATTTAATTGGATTTATATTAACGATTACTCTCGCCTCCAGATATCTTACGTCTGTCAAAAGAGTAGAAGTTCCAGTAAGCAAGTCTCCATTAGTATCTAAATATAAAAATGTTGAAGTTGCTTGAGTTAAGTTTTGAACATACTCAGACAAGGTATCTACTCTATATGGAACACTCAAATTATACACTGGAGGCGAGCCGGCTGATTTGTAGATTCTACGATAAAGAGTGGTGGTAGCTAATTGGTATTCAACATATTCAACTGATGGTTCACTATCGACATCACTATAAAAACCAACCCGATGAGGTTGTATCACCGCAACAGGGAAGGTGCCATCGTCAGCGTAGGTCATCTCCCTTGCATCACTAATCCAAGTTTGTAGTCCAATTCTAGCGCTATCAATTTCATTTGATTGAGCAATAGTGTAACCATTAATTTGATACAAGTTAAAAATACTATTTGATATTACTAATAGTAAAATTGTATAAATACTAACTACAATTATTGTTTCAGCCAATGTAAATCCTTTTTGTAATAGATAATTACTCATAACTTATGGCACCATTATTACTTCTTGAACAGTGATACCCGAAACAGTTGTTGAACTAATGGTCTGAGTTGAATAGTCCAAAGCAGAAACCTCTATTTCGTAATCCGAAGCACTTGTTAAACCACCAAAATAGACTTGGCCACACCAGCCGGTAGTATCGTTCCAAGTAAAGCCACCACTTCTTAATTCGACATCAGCACCAACTATAGGCAAGTCGCTACTATCCTTTACTACAATTCTTAAATTATTGGCGGTTGCCGCTACAGATTGTAGATGGAGAATTTCTGATGTATCTGGAGCCAATGAAAGAGGATTTCCTGAACAAGCTTCGCTAACTACCCTACCACCACCAAGAGTAAATAAATATGAATCCCATTCAATATCATCCAAGATTACCTGTCCGCTTGAGTTAGTGGTGGTTGAAAGTTCATACTTATATACCAAGGCAGAAGACAGATCTGTACCAATGGCTTTACTACCTCTCATAGTAAACGGAATTCCCGAAAGATAGTTTCTTGATTCAATATATGAGACATTAATATCAGCCACTTCGGGCGAGACATTGTTGTCAGTCGTAGTCATATCAATT
>JBGSVK010000005.1:0-7613 GCA_041752975.1 Minisyncoccia bacterium
ACCACAAGTGCGTCTTTATTCGTATAGTAGAAAATATGTCACGTTCACTCTATAAAGGACCATACATAAACGAAAAGTTACTGAAGAAGATCGCCGGCAAGAAACCCGGAGAGAGTGCTGTCATAAAGACCTGGTCACGCGATAGCGTGATTGCACCAGAAATGGTGGGATTCACTTTCGGAGTTCATAACGGCAAGGAGCACATTCCAGTCGTTGTAGCAGAAGAAATGGTAGGACATCGCCTAGGAGAATTCTCTCCAACTAAGAAGTTCCACCGCCATGGAGGAAAGATGCAGAAGGAGCTTGAGCAAAAGAAGAAGGAAGCAGAAATCTCAGCAGCAAAGGCCGCTAAGACTACAACTGCTACTAAGAAGTAGTTTCCATTATGAAAGCAATACTAAAAAATTACCGCCAATCACCACGTAAGGTTCGCCTAGTGGCTGATGTTGTGCGAGGTAAAAAAGTAACCGACGCTATCGCTACTCTTAAATTCGTTGACAAGCGAGCATCAGGACCGTTTGCAAAAGTTATTGAATCAGCGCTAGCTAATGCTATCCATGCAGGTAAGCAAGCAGACCGTCTCTTTATCAAGAAGGTTTCAGTTGATAAAGGAATGACCATAAAGCGATTTATGCCACGTGCGCGCGGGTCAGCGTCACGCATTAATAAGCGAAATAGTAATATCTCTGTCGAGCTCGGCGAGAAATAATACCTATGACACACGTAGCACATCCATATGTACAGCGCATCGGTGTTAATCGCGACTGGAAGAGTCGTTGGTTTACAACAGACGCTAAGAAGTTCCGCGAATACATTCGCACTGACGCTGCTATCAGACGCCTTCTAGAAAAAAGACTAAAAGGAATGTCAGTAGACACAGTTGAAATTGAACGAAGCCAAAAAGATGTTCGAATTATTATCAAGACAGCCAGACCAGGACTCGTGATTGGTCGTAGTGGGGAAGGAGCAGTCAAGCTCAAAAAGGAGCTAGATATGCTTTTCCGTACTCTCAAACTGATTGATAAACTTGAAATCAAGCTAGATGTTGAAGAAGTTCGTTCTCCAGAATCAAGCGCCAACATTGTTGGACAAATGATTGCTGAAGGACTTGAAAAAAGACTTACTTTCCGTCGCGTCATGAAGCAAACTATCGAGAAGGTAATGGCTAACCGAGATGTCGAAGGAGTACGTATTATTCTTTCTGGCCGTCTAGGTGGGGCTGATATGGCTCGAAAAGAAGAACTAAAGAAGGGTCGAATTCCTCTCCAAACTCTCCGCGCCGATATTGATTTTGCACGAGTAACCGCTCGTCTACCATATGGTGCAATCGGAATTAAGGTTTGGATTTACCGCGGTCAAGTTTTTGCGGATAGAAAAGCTAATCCAGCAGAGGCTGCTCCACGAGCAAACCGAGGAGACCGTAACGCCTAATTATATTCTGTATGTTATTTCCAATAAAAGTTAAGCACCGAAAGTGGCAAACCGGCCGAAAAAGTGAAGCTAAGCGAAATGCTCCAGATACTCGTGGTATCGAAGTGTCGTTTGGTTCATACGGTCTAAAAGCTACTTCAGAATCGCGTGTACGTTCAAATCAAATTGAGGCCGCTCGTCGAGTTATTTCTCGCACTCTAGGTAAGACTGGTAAAATCTGGATTCGAATTTTCCCTGATAAGCCAATTACCCAAAAAGCTGCTGAAGTACCGATGGGTAAAGGAAAGGGAGATCCTGATCACTTCGTATTTGAGGTACGACCTGGTCGAATCCTTTTTGAAGTTGAAGGAGTGACTGAAGAATTGGCAAAAGAAGCTTTCAGAAAGGCTACTGCCAAACTTCCATTACAAGGTAAACTCGTGCGTCGCGAAGAGACACGCGCATAATATTCTAGCTATATGACAAAAACAAAAATGTCAGAAATCAGAGAAAAAACGGAAGCAGAACTAATCGAAATGGTAAATACTGCCAGAGAGACAATTCGCGCTGAACGTTTTAAGGATAAGTTTAGTCGCAAGGCTAACATTATCACTGGTGCCAAGCGAGATGTTGCTCGTGCCCTCACTTTGCTCACAGCACGTCGCAATAATAAAGACGCAAAATAAAGTATGACAACTGAAAACACAACAGTATCAAGTCGTCGTATCCTTCGTGGAACTGTAGTTGCGACCAAAATGCAAGACACTATAACGGTAGCTGTCGAGCGTTATGTAAAGCATCCAAAGTACAAGAAGTTTATGCGACGCACGAAAAAATTCTTGGTACACGACGCAGGTAATACTGCAAAAGAAGGACAAGTGGTCGATATTAGAGAGACACGCCCAATGTCAAAGCGAAAGCACTTTGAGCTAGTAATCAATCCAAAATAGTATGATTCAGCCACAAACAATAGTAAAAATTACTGATAACTCAGGAGCTAAGGTTGGCCGAGTATTTAAAGTACTAGGCGGTTCAAAGAAGCGTTATGCAGAATTGGGAGAAATGGTTGTTCTATCTGTTCAGACAGCAGAGCCTCGTAAACAAGTAAAGAAGAAGGATGTTGTTTACGGAGTAGTTGTTCGACAACGAAAGCCATACCGAAGAAAGGATGGTTCATATGTTAGTTTTGACGACAATGCAGTTGTCTTGATTGATAAGGCAAAGAAAGAGCCAAGAGCAAACCGCGTGTTTGGTCCGATTCCTCGCGAAATCTCTGAAGCTGGTTATCAGAAAATAGTTTCATTGGCACCAGAAGTGGTGTAGTGACTCTAATAAATATTTCACTATGAAAATCAGAAAAGGAGATACCGTTGCGGTAATTGCCGGAAAAGATAAAGGAAAGACAGGTTCAGTAGTTACTGTTTTGGTAAAGACTGAGCAGGTTGTTGTTGAGGGAGTTAATCTTGTTAAGAAACACCAGAAGAACAAGCGAACTCGTTCACAAGGTCAGATTATTGAAAAGAGTATGCCTATCCATGCATCAAACGTTTCTCTCGTAGAGGGAGGAAAAGCTGTGCGCGTAGGGTATGTTTTTGAAGGCGAAGGCGAGAAGCGAAAGAAGGTTCGAGTCGCTCGTCCTAGTGGTAAGAAATTATAATCGTATGGAAACTACACAAACTAAACTAGGTAGCGTCTACCAGACATTGAAAGGTGACTTCGGTTACAAGAATGTCATGCAAGCACCAAAAATCGAGAAAGTGGTAATTTCAGTTGGTACTGGTCGCGTTCAAGATAAGGCGAAAATCGCTCTTATTCAAGATCGTTTGGCTCGTATTACTGGGCAAAAGGCTTCTCCTCGACCTGCGAAGCAATCTATTGCTTCATTCAAGCTTCGAGAAGGAGATATTGTTGGTTACCAGATTACATTGCGAGGTAAGAGAATGATTCACTTTGTAGACAAGCTTACTCATATTGCTCTACCTCAGACTCGCGACTTCCGTGGTCTAAAGGTTTCTGCTATCGATGAAATGGGCAACTACACAATGGGTATCAAAGAGCATACAATCTTTCCAGAATGTGAGGATGAAGAAATTAAGGATGTGTTCTCGCTAGCAGTAACAATCGTTACGACAGCAAAAACCAAGAAAGAAGCAGAAACTTTCTTGCGACATATTGGCTTGCCGCTGCAAAAATAAGCTTTGCTTATTTTTAGAAAGCAAACAGTTTTGCTTTCGGTAGTGGAAAGAGACGGAGACATGTTTTCGACCTAAAGGAAGGAAACGGTCGAGTCCGGGGAGGAAGTTCTTATGAGCGTTAGCGAATTTGAAACTTGACCCTTCCGTTACAGAAGCCAGCTGAAGTAAAGTAAAGTTCTAATCTAAAAAAGAAAAGTCCCGGCCTTCGGCGGGGACTTTTCTAATATTGCATTAAATTATTTTATCTAGTATATATCTTGAGGTTTCCCCAACGAAATAATGAAAGGAATTTACCATGAGCGCATTTGATGACCTGGGAAAGGAGAATAATCCTTATAAGAAGCCGACGGTGACTCATCTTCCATGTGGTAATCGACATATATCTTTTCCGCCCGACTGGAAGAAGTCGTGTGGGTGGGAATCAGGTAGTGGCAACCATCCACCCCAGAGCGACCTTTCAGTTTTTTCGTGGGATGATGTGGTGATATCAGATTCAGCTATAGCGTCTCATGTCCACCGGCTCTTCAAGTAAGAAGTGATTTCTTGCCCACTCGCACCCGCCTTTAGAGCGGGTGCTGACTTGTATATTTGATTGTAAATAATGTATTAAAGTAGTATCTTTTCGAAAGGTAGAATAGTTCTAGTGTCATTTTTCTTCAATTTTGCTTAGGAGATTGGCATGAATTCAAGCATTTCTCAAACTGGAGTAGTTTGGAAAATCCAGGGGATTGGGGATTTTACTAATCGAGACATAATAATTGCTCTAAATGTCTCTCGTGAGACTTTGTATCAAGTGAGGAAGAAATACAACAAAACCGGAAAACTTCCACATTGGTGGCAAAAGGCTCTTTGGCTCATGGTGTATGATCAGAATTCAATACGAAGATTCTCTTATTACGTCGATGAAGGTAATTCTTCAGTTCTCTATGTTCGCAACAATATCCTGAGGCTCACGACAAAGGATTTTGGTGTATTGTTTGGTATTGGTGAGAAGAAAGTTTCTTCTCTTGAATTTAGAGAGAGGGCAGGAGAGAAACATGGTCACTTAACGAATGTACTCTTGAAATTACTTTCTACACCAGAATCAAGAGTCGTTACGATTCGTAGACTGCTTCATTTGGCTAGGTCCCAAGCCCAAACTCCAAATGAACATGAAGCGGTTACCCGATTGCGAAGGTTGTTAATTCCTAGATAACCAAGATAGTCCACCACACCCGCCTAGCAAGCGGGTGTCGTCTTTATTAATATAAAACATTGTAAGGTAGATGTTTTTGTAGTATTTTCTGTATAGATATTTGGTCCTCGTTAAACTTTCTTTCAACTCTTATCTCAAGGAGACTACAAATGAGTTCGCTTTATACTCAAAACGGTGTCGTTTGGGATATCGACGGCATCGGATCGTTCAAGATCAAAGACATTAGAGATACGCTTTTGATTTCATACGAAAACGAATACCAAGTTAGAAGAAGGTATTCGAAAACAAGGGCTTTACCTAGATTATGGGCCAATTGCCTTTGGTTAATGGTATACGACCCGATACCATTGAGTAAGTCCGCTTTTCTAGTGAAGGTTAAAGGAGAACATAAATCAGTTAGAACGGTACGCGAAAGAGTCTTGGGGATTGAAGTTGAGGAGTTTGCAACTTTAATTGGATTTTCAGCTATCAAAGTCGAAATACTCGAACAAGCGGAGAATAGTTCGGATAAAGATGACGTAACGCGTCATCTGTTGAGCATAGTCCTCCATATGCTCACTACCCGTGATTTTCAAGCATCAACAATATGTAGGTTGCTCCATCTGGCACGAGTCAGAGCGACAACAAATAAAGAACATGAGGCAGTTAGCAATCTACGAAGGATATTGATACTGCATTAGCAACAATGCCTCGATGGCAAGTGGCTAAGGCCAGCAATCCTTCAGTCCCATACACCACACCCGCTTAGCAAGCGGGTGTCGTCTTTTTAGCTTGACTTTGCTACATTTTTTGGTACTCTTGGCGACAAGGCGAGGCTTTGGGTTTCTCAAAATAACCCTTAGTTCGCTGCTTAATCACACATTGATTGGGCGATTATCAGGGGATGAGTTGCGAATAACTACGCAATACCATCTCATAAACAAATAAACGTGGCTCGAAAATCAGTAATAATTCGCTCAACACGCGAACCAAAATATGCTTGCCAAGTCGTACGACGATGCAAGCTATGTGCTAGAAAGCGAGGATACATGAGAGATTTTGATCTCTGTCGTATCTGTTTCCGCGAACTAGCTCATGAAGGACATATACCAGGAATAACGAAATCATCATGGTAGGAGATACAATAGGCGATTTCATCATTCGATTGAAGAACGCGGGTATGGTAGGTAAGAAAGAAATTTCTGTACCATATTCAAAGCTTCGACATGCAATCGCAGACAAACTAGTCGCCGCAGGTTATATAGAAAAGGCAGAACAACAAGGTAAGAAAGTCCAAAAGACATTGGCTGTTACTCTAAAGTATGAAGGCGGTAAGCACCGAATTTCTGGTGTGAAGCGTGTTTCAAAGCCAGGACGTCGTTTGTACACAAAGGTCGCCGATATTCACAGAGTTAAGTTTGGTCAAGGGCACATGATCCTTTCTACACCAGCAGGTATCCTCACAAACGAGGAAGCTCGCACACAAAATGTAGGAGGAGAGCAACTCTTCATCATTTGGTAATATGAGTAGATTAGGAAAACAACCAGTCATTATCCCAGCCGGTGTCACAGTAACTTGTGACGATGGTCTACTAAAAGTAGCCGGCCCAAAAGGAACTCTAACTCGAGAAATCAAATCTGATGTTTCAGTTAGTATTGAAGATACAAGCGTTACCTTAATTCCAGGTACTACAGTAGCAGCCAAGGCCCTTTGGGGAACTTATGCTGCTCATGTGCGAAACATGGTTAAGGGTGTAACCGAAGGCTTTACAAAAATTCTAGAAATAGAAGGAGTAGGGTATCGAGCTGAAGTAAAGGGAACAAATCTTGTTTTGAGTGTAGGATTCTCACATCCTGTTACAATAGAAATTCCATCAGGAATTTCAGCTGTAGTAGAAAAGGGAGTTATCACTATTACTGGTTTTGATAAGGATGCACTTGGACAGTTCGCTGCCAACGTTCGTAAAGTTAAGAAGCCAGAGCCATACAAAGGTAAAGGAATTCGTTATCGAGGAGAGTTTATTATCCGCAAACAAGGTAAGAAGGCTGCGTAGGCCCGTAATTCAAATTGAAATATGGAAAAGACACAGTACAAACATTCTAAGCGAGTTGTTAGACACAATCGTATTAGAGCTAAAGTATCAGGTACAGCCGAGAGACCTCGCCTTGCTATCTTTCGTAGTAATCGCTTTGTTTACGCACAGCTGATTGACGATGTTGCGGGTAAGACCTTGGCTTCCGTTGATACAAGAACTCAAAAGGGAGCTACTTTAACTGAACGTTCAGTAGCTGTTGGTGCAGAAATGGCCAAGAAAGCTATTGCGCTTGGTACAAAAGAAGTAGTGTTCGATAGAGGAGGTTTTCGTTACCAAGGTACAATCGCTGCATTAGCTGATAGTGCACGAAGTGGTGGTTTGGTATTTTAAACGAGATTTACAATCATTAAGAAACATTAAGAATGTCAGAAATTAAACAGCAGGAAGCTACAACTGGTATTACACCAGAGCCAGAAGTGTCAGATGTGACAACTTCTACCGATGCACCAGCTGTACCACCGTCAGAAGAAAAAACTGATGCTGTGGATACACCACGCGGGCGCGGGCAAAGAAGTCAAGGAGGAAACGATCGTCGAAATCAACGTCGCCCTAGACGTGGTGGTCGTCCAGAAAGAGTTCGTCCAGAATTTGATCAAAAAATCATTAGTATTCGTCGCGTAACTCGTGTTATGGCCGGTGGTCGTCGTTTCAGTTTTTCTGTAGCGATGGTGATTGGTGATAAGCACGGCAAGGTTGGAGTAGGTATTGGTAAAGCTGGAGATACTCAACTAGCGATTG
>JBGSVK010000006.1:0-12397 GCA_041752975.1 Minisyncoccia bacterium
CCCTTCAGACAAAATCCTTGAAGTATTAAATCATGAGCATACTGAGGCGGTTCTCCGTATGGCTGGAGTTAATCATAAAGGAGCCCACGTATCAGAGGTTTTGCTCGACAGTACTTCCTTTGAGCGTTTTAAAATGAGGTTGCCTTGGCTTATTTTGGGAATGTTTGGAGGGGTGCTGTCCGCTATTGTAATTGGTTTATTTGAAGAAACCTTAGCGAAGCAACTGATATTAGCGGCTTTTGTACCAACGATAGTATATATGGCCGACGCAGTAGGTTCTCAGTCCCAGATGCTATTTATTCGAGCACTTTCTGTTGAGCATAACTTAAATATAAAGAAATATATTGCCAAAGAATTCATTGTTAATTTCTTCATTGGTATTGCTTTGGCTACGCTAATTTTCTTCGTTTCTTTAGTGTGGGTCAAAGATATAGTAGTTAGTACAATTTTAGCTACCTCCATATTAATTACGGTTTGCTTTACAATCGTAGTAGCTCTTACTCTACCGCTTTTATTTAGAGCTAAAGGCTATGACCCAGCTATAGCTAGCGGACCATTGTCAACGGTTGTTCATGACGGATTGAGTTTGTGTATTTATCTAGTGGTTGCCAGTCTAATGCTAGGCTAATAAAGATATCCTATTTGAATCGGTCTTTTTCTGCGTAGATAGTTATAGTTCGTCTTTTACGAGCTTGCCCTCTAAAAGCGTGTTTATGCGAGCGGAATATTTTGTGGACAATAAATTTTTCTGACAGGAAATCAATCAGTTCTTCTTCTGAGTAAACATATTCAGCGACGCCCATGACTGGGTGAATGTAGCTACCTTCTTCTGTGCCTGGTCTCTCTTCAATTAATCGTTTTGTGTGGAGGTCTCCGTCTTTAAGAAAAGTTTTCATAAATAATAAACCTCCTGGTTCAAGAGTTCGGTAGATTTCATCACGAAGCATAAGCCTATCTTCTTTGTTTAGAAAATGAGACGTCATCATATCTAAAACCAAAGCTTGCGAATTGTCTTCAACATCTAATTTTCCAGCAATACTTCGAGCTGTGTATCTAATAGGAAGCTTTCTAGAAGCCGTTACTGCTTGGGCAATGGCTGCTTTAGAGATGTCGTAGCCGACACCTGGGTTTCCAAAAGTATGAGTTAGAAAGAGCAAGTTTCGGCCATTTCCACAGCCAACATCAAGTACGCTGGCTTTGGGACCAAATACATCTTCACGTTTACGTCTAATAACCCAACGAGTAAATTTTTCCAAATCTTCACTAGGGTTGGTTGAGAGTTTTAGGTGGGTAGGGTTTTTGTATTCCGCATCCCAAAAAGCCTCGCCGTGCTGTTTGCGCTTCTTTTTTCGAGTAAAGTTCGGTTTGTGAGCCATGAGTACGAATTAGAACACAAAAAATCTTTTAAAGCAATAATACTAGTGTTTTCTCTATATTAATAGTGTAAAGATGATAAGTATTTTCAGTATGTTAAACTATTACTTATATGAAAAATCCTTGGATAATAATCGGTGTTGTGGCAGTGGTGCTTATTGGTGGTTCGGTTTGGTACTCAAATACCGTAAGTGCAAAAAATAATGAAGGTATAGAGTTTTCTGCTCATGTAAAAGGAAGTGAGAGTTCAGTTGTTGCTTTAGTTGAGTATAGTGACTTCCAATGTCCAGCATGTGCATCTTTCCAACCAACTATAAATGAAGTGTTGGCTGAGTACGGTGACTCAATCAAATTTGAATACAAACATTTCCCATTACCAATTCATCCAAAAGCTGAACCGGCCGCTAGAGCTGCTGAAGCTGCTGCACAGCAAGGTGCTTTCTTTGAATATCACGATTTACTATTTGCAAATCAACAGGCTTGGTCAAATGGTCCAAATCACATAGCTTTATTTATGAAGTACGCTGAAGAGCTAAACTTGGACGTTGAAAAGTTTAAGCGACACTATAACGCATCACTTATTGCAGACAAGGTAAGAGAGAATTCACGGGAGGCTCGCGAATTGGGTCTAACCGGTACCCCTACTTTTTTCTTAAACGGAGAACGAATGCAAATGCAAACTTACCAAGACTTTAAAGATCAAATTGCTACAGCTTTAGGAGTTGTCCCAATAGATGAAGTTTCAACAACAACCACAGAAGCAAAACCAGCCGTTCAATTTGGAATTTAGGATGATATATGGAATCTTTTCCTGATTCTAGAAATGAAAGAGCCTTTGATGAAAAGTGGTATTCAAGATTAGAAGAATTATATTTTGAAGATTATACTAAGTTAGAAGGGGATAAAAGTATTAGACAGATTGAAAAGACTTCATTCCTAAACAGAGTCAGTGATAATCCAGATTTAGATTATCCTGATTTATTTACTTTTGATTTTGATGGTAGGGAACAAGCGCTCGTCACTTTGAAGAATGAGGTGCTTGAACAAGAGCTAAATCCTTTTGTAAAGAAAATCTACCGCACAAAAATTAACGAATTACTCGCTACTTTAAGGATGTTAAAAGCATCAAGAGATGGTGATGATGGTCGATTTTCTAGATATGCGAAATTTATTTACGGTAGTCCGTCTGATGAAAATGTTTCGTATGTTTTGCAATCTGTTAATGATTCAATGCAAAAGGCTATCAACCAAAATGGTAGTGAAATTAAAACGGAGGCCAGTAGAAATATTCTTAATCTAATTAGCGCGGTTAGTCTCGACAAAGGAGATAAACAAACTGATAAAATTGTATTTCCCAAAGGGCTACAAATTACTGGAAGTGTTGAGAGTTCACAAGAAGCTGTGTCAATTTTTAGTGAGGCTTTGGTTGAGCTGGGGATAGATGATTGGCAAATAGTGGTTGATAAACAATCACGACTTAGTACCTTTAGTGCAGATCAAGAAAATAAAACAATAAGAGTGCCTAGTGATGAGAAGTTGGCAGAGAGAAAGATTTCCAAGAAGAAACTATCCGGTTTGGTTGAGCATGAAATCAAGACCCACGCTTTACGTAGATATAACGGCGAAAGGTCCAAACTTCATCTCCTTGGTTTGGGTTTGGACAGGTATATTAAAGGAGAGGAAGGTGTTGCTACATATAATGAGCAACAAGTAACTGGAGCAAATGATTTTGCTGGTATTCCCAGGTACTTTGCAATTGCTGTGGCTAAAGGTTTTGATGGTGAGCCAAGAGACTTTAGACAGACATTTGAAGTGATGATGAATTACTATCTTGCGACACTTAAAGATTATGACGATTTAGTTGAGAGGGCAGAAAATTCTGCTTGGACAACTTGTGTCAGAATATTTAGAGGTACAACAGCAAAGACTCCAGGAGCGGTCTACTCAAAAGATTTGGCTTATTTTGAAGGTAATAAAGATATATGGCATTTGGTTAGTAAGGATAGTGATGTTGTGCAGACATTTTCAATTGGTAAATTTGACTCAACTAATGATGAGCATGTTTATTTACTTAGTCAATTAGGAATATTAGACAGCGATTTAGAAGTTTTAGATGGTTCAAAGGAATAATTCTGGAGAAGACAACCTAACTTGATTTTATTAGATTATTGTTGTGTTACAATAATTTTGCATAAAATATAGTATGCTATACAACTCTTGAAGCTGAACTAAGGTTCAGACAAACATATAGACTAATTTTTTACAAAATAGCACAATCTATAGTGAAAAAAGCCCCTGAGAAGAACATAATTGTTTATGTGATGAACTTGCCGCAAGGAGCGGTTGAGAGCATTAATAAATATAGTAAGTCAACAAACAAAAAATATCGCATTATGTATTTGCGCGATACTAATGTGAAGGAAAAGAAGGAAAAAACTGAACAGGAGGGAATTGATATTAAGGTTTCCTGTGACTTTTCAAGACCAGATAAAATAGCTACTGCTTTGTTGCCGTATCAAGATGAGATGTTGGCCATTACCTGTCGCTCTGAGCAAAATATGGCACGCTTTGCTGCAGTTATTCCGCATGTGCCATATTTACGAACACCAACTACTGAATCTTTAAGGTGGGCAAGTGATAAATATGAAATGAGAAAAAGGATGAAGATTTATGATCCTTCTATCACACCTGTATTTACTTTAGTAAAGGAAAACAGTAAAAAGGAAAGACAAAGAGTTGCGGAAAAAATTGGCTTCCCAATGATAATTAAGCCCACAAATTTGGCGGCTAGTTTGTTCGTATCTATTTGCTATCACGAAGAGGATTTAGAAAAGACACTAAGATCAACTTTTAAAAAGCTTAATAAAGCATACCAAAATGATGGACGTCTAGAGGAACCAAAATTAATAGCCGAAGAATATATGGACGGTGACATGTATTCGGTTGATTCATACGTTGGAGCTAGAGGCGGGGTAGATCATTGTCCTTTGGTGAAAGTAATAACAGGAAAAAAAATTGGTCACGACGATTTTTATAATTATCTGCAAATAACTCCGCCCGTCTTCAAAAAAGAGACAGTTGAAAAAGCGCAAATAGCTGCTGAAAAAGCCATTCATGCATTAGGACTTAGAAGTACAATTACTCATACAGAATTAATGAAAATTGATGATGAGTGGAAGGTAATAGAGTTAGGTGCTCGGATGGGTGGTTTTCGTCACGAATTACATCGTCTTACTTGTGGAATTGATCACTCGCTAAACGACATATTAGTTAGAATACCGGCGAAAGTTATACTATCTAAAAAGTGTACTGGATTTGCTTGTGCAATGAAGTGGTTTGCAGCCAAAGAAGGACGAATTAAAGAAATGAAAGGTATAAAAAAAATCGAACAATTAGAGTCCTTTCATAGTATTGTCGTGAATAAGAAAGTAGGCGACAGGGCTACTTTTGCTCGTAATGGCGGTCGTTCTGTCTTCAATTTATTTCTGAAGAACAATGATCGTTCAAAACTATTGGCAGATATTAGGCGAGTCGAACAATTAGTTGAAATAAAAATAGTTGGCCGTTAATTTATGTGGGTAGAATTTCTCTAAAAGTATAGTTTCCTGCTATTATAATTACTGTATGCCTTTTAGAACTCGGGATTTTCTAGTATTCATTGTTACGGTGGCTTTTTTGGTTGTTGGTATTCTTTCAACCGCAAGTTCAGATATTAAAATTAGAAGTCAGGAATCTTCAGTCATTCTTACAGAAGATAATGATGAGGAGGTTGTTTATAATGCAGTTTTACCGGAAGAAAAAACTGATAATAGACAATCAAGGCTAGAGCTATTAAGGGATAAAATTTCTAAACTGGTCTTAAGTGAACCAAAAGAACCAGAGCCTGAAATCATTGAAGTAGATAATGACGAAGATGAGTTACAGGAAGATGAAGTAAATGAAATAAGTCTTTGTTCAAATTACCAAACAATTACTCCTAACTGGTCATCAAATAATCTTTTGTTTGAAATTGTTGAAGGAGCTAGAATTGTTTATCGGAATGTTGTTGTTGAACAAGTTGTCGGATCTACTACAAATAGTGTCCCAAGCCGAGAAGTTGTTCTGCAGTTACCACTGCGAACTTTTCCTTTGTCAGAGAAAACTTGCTTGGGTACAGATGTAGTCGGAGTGGCACTGGATGGATCTTTAATTAGAAATGATGAACATTCGCTATATAAAGTATTTGGAGACCAAACTCTAATTGGCTACGCACTGGATGGATTTCCAATTTACGGACAAAGTGAAAATAAGACTGATGAATGCGGCGGTTCTTCGTTAAGTGGGGAATATCGATACTATTTATCAAATGAAAGAGCAGGTGTCTTGGGTTGTTATGGGGGAATACCGGCCTCTTTCTAGTTTTATTTTACGCTAGCTTATAAACAAGCCTTTACGAGCTTGTTTTGTTATACTATCGAAATATGACTGATAAAAAATTTCCGGATGGTTTTTATTGGGGTGCCGCGACAGCTTCTTATCAGGTAGAAGGCGGAATTGAAAACAATGATTGGGCAAAAGCTGCTAAAGAAGGTAGGGTTCCAGTTTGTGGGACTGCTTGCAATCACTATAACCTCTACGAAAAGGATTTTGATATTGTAAAAGAGTTAGGACACACCGCACATCGTCTTTCAATTGAGTGGTCTAGAATAGAACCAGAAGAAGGTTTATTTAATGAGGAAGCTATTACTCATTACAGAAATGTCCTACAGTCTCTTCGTGACCGAAACATTAAAACTTTTATAACGATATGGCACTTTACTTTGCCTTTATGGTTTTCTGAAACTGGCGGTTTTGAAAGAAAGGACTCGCCGGAAATTTTTGCCAGATATTCTGCTTATGTTGTTTCTAAACTAGGAGACCTCTGTGAACATTTCTCAACTATGAATGAGCCGAATGTCTATGGTAGCAACGGTTGGCTACGCGGAAGTTGGCCACCATTTAAGCGTTTTGCTCTTACTGATTTAGTTTCTATCACTAATTCAGGTCGTCAATATGAATCTAGAGCTAATCGAGGAATCGCTCCGTTATTTTTGTATTTGAGAGTAATGAAAAATCTTGCCAAGGCACATAATTGTGCCTACAAGAAAATTAAAAGTATCTCGCCCAATACAGAAGTAAGTTTGGTTAAACACACTATTGTTTTTGATGCTAACTGGAATCCTTTTAATAAATTTAAAGCCCAGATAGCAAATTACTTTTGGACTAATGTTTTTCTAAATAGAGTGTCAGGCAATTGCGACTCAATCGGTCTTAATTATTACTTCTATACAAAGTTTGGCGATAATAGAAAATGGAAGAAAACAGATATGGATTGGAATTTTGCGCCCGATCATATTTACGATGCTTTGAAGATGCTTTCTAAATATAAAAAACCACTCTTTGTTTCAGAAGGAGGGGTTGCTGATGCTGATGATTCAGATAGAGCGGAATATATAACAAAACAAGTAGAAGGGGTTTGGCGAGCAATTCAAGACGGAGCTGACGTTCGTGGCCATATGTATTGGTCACTATTGGATAATTACGAATGGGCATTAGGTTTTGAAAAAAGATTCGGTTTAGTTGAAGTAAATTACGAGACTCTTGAAAGAAAAATCAGACCCTCGGCATACGTGTATAAAAAAATCTGTGAGCAAAATATAGTGCTAGAATAACCATATATGTCATGGGTCTTTTTAGCTACTATTGGACAGCTGATTAATGCTGTAGTGGCTTTTCTAGATAAGTATTTAGTGACTGACGAGAATGCCTTACCTCGTCCCTTTGTGTACGCCTTTTATTCCTGTCTTTTGACTGGTTTTTGGGCCGTTATCTATTTTCTTTCTTTTATACCCGGTTTAGCAGATTTAGGGGTACCTTCATTTGATAATATCGAAAAGCCAACAATTCAAGTAATTGGAATGTCTTTCTTGGCTTCCTACACATTCTTTATGGCACTTGTCTCAATGTACGAGGCTTTACGAAAAGCAGAAGCTGTAAATGTTATGCCGGTAATTGGAGCGGTTTCGGCTTTGTCTACATTTGGAATGAGTTATTTATTTTTGAATACACCACTTTCAGTTGTTCATATGTGGGGTGTAGTGGTATTGGCACTAGGAACTCTTCTAGTAGCGCAGACCATGCCTCATAGAAGTATCATTCTAAATCTTTTACACAGTGGTGTCTTTTTTGCACTCCATTTTATTTCCATGAAAGGTTTGTTTATGGAGACTAGTTTTGATGATGGTTTCTTTTGGTCTCGTGTTGGTTTTGTTCTGTTCGCTCTTTCGCTACTAATGGTTCCGGCCTACTTTGACAAAGTCAATGCACAGACAAAAAAGACAACTAAAAAGACTGGCTTTATAGTTATTTTAACTAAAATTTTGGCGGGAATAGCCGCCTTCTTGATGTTGAAAGCTACTCATTTGGGTGATGTTGCTGTTGTTCAGGCGCTTGATGGTCTCAAGTTTGTTTTCATTTTATTAATTACAATTGCCTTCAGTAATTTATTGCCAGACAGTATTGCCAAACATGAAGCTAGGCCACAAGAAATAATCCGACGGGTTTTGTATGTGGCTGTGATAGCGGTAGGTTACTTCATTCTTTTCTTATAATTATGCCTTGGTGGAAAATTTTACTAATTGCTCTTTTATTAAAAATTGTCATTTTGGCACTAGTGATTATTTTCTTAGCCCAAAAAACTATTCCTGAGACAATTACTTACGGAATGTCATTTAATACTCTCTATGCACGTGAATTGGGTCTTGATTGGAAAGAGACCTACGACGCGATTATTGATGATTTGGGAGTGAGACACCTTAGACTGGCGGCTCATTGGCCGATGGTAGAACCAGAGGCTGGTAAATATAACTTTGAGGAATTAGATTATCAAATCCAGAAAGCCGAAGAGTCTGGAGCAGAAGTTATTATGGCCGTTGGTAGGAGACTACCGCGCTGGCCGGAATGTCATATACCAGAGTGGGCAAACGCTATTGAAGTTGAGCAAAGAAATACTGCTCAACTAGAATACGTAAAGCAAGTAATAGAGCGTTATCGAAATAGTTCTGCAATTAAATATTGGCAGGTTGAAAATGAACCATTCTTAGAAGTGTTTGCTTTTGAACACTGTGGTCGTCTGGATATTGATTTTCTAGAGAAGGAAATTAGTTTTGTTAGAGATCTTGACCCCACTAGAGATATTATAGTTACCGATAGTGGCAATTTGGGACTTTGGTATGGTGCATACAAAAGAGGAGATATTTTTGGTACAAGTGTTTATGTTCACTTTTGGAATCCTGAGATTGGTCAATTTCGTACTCTTTTGCCACCTTTTGTCTATCGGGTAAAGGAGAATATTTTGGCATTTATTTATGGAGAAAAACCAACTTTCTTGATAGAGCTTTCTGCTGAACCGTGGCTGATAGCTCCAATTGCGACAGTTCCAATCGAGACACAATTTTCGAGGATGGATCTTCAAAAGTTTAATGACATCTTAGAGTATGCCCAGCAGACAAGGTATGAAAGACAGTATCTTTGGGGGGCTGAGTGGTGGTATTGGTTAACAAAAAATGGACATCCCGAGCTATGGAATCGTGGCAAAGAACTATTTATCAATTTGGAATAAATTGAGTTTATTTTATGTTAAGAATATTTAGAAATATCTTTCAGAGAGTTTTTCTCGAGCAGACTTCTGAAGCATTGAATGTTATAGATACTGCTACTGTTAAAGCCGAAAATACAATTGGTGTTTACATTGATCCAGTCAGAAAATCTTTTTTTAAAAGGTTTCCGATTACTTTTTCTCTATTAGTAACTTCTGGTGTTACGGCTGTTTTCCTGGGTATTGAAAGAATTATTCTCAAATATGAATTGTTTGATAATTCACCAGAACTTATTCTGTTTTTGGGTATTAGCATTTTGGTATTAACTGGTACACTATATAAGAAACTTGGATAAAATATATGGGATTCTGGCGATTTGTTTTTTCTTTTCTTTATATTAGAAACTGGCATAACGGTCAGATGGAATTATCTAGATCTCGAGTGGCACTACTCTTTGCTTCAATTTTTTTGATGGTCTTAGCTATTACTTTGATTACTATTTTACAGGCGCCAGTTGAGTACACTGCAAGATGAAAAAATATTTAATTACTACAAGCGTGTTAATGCTGGTAGCGATGATAATCCTTCTGGCAATTTTTGGGTATTTGCAAACAATGATTGACTAAATCATTCTCCGATTAGAGAATGCATCACGATGTTTTTTGTGTTAAAATAGTCAATAATATACGTGTACTTATCACCCGATATATGTTGCTTGGGTGGTTTTGTTTGCACAGTAATTAGATAATTTATTTATATGTTATTACGTTTAGCTATTTTGGTCACTGTAGCATTATCTATACCAGCGGTTACTTATGCTTCTTCAGTAGTCCGGACCGGGGACAGTGTATCAATTGCGAGCGATCAGGCGGTCGAAGGTGATTTTTATGGTTTGGCAAATAACGTAACAATTTCTGGTGAAGTCACAGAGGACTTATTAATAGGCGGTACAAGTTTGACAGTAAACGGAAAAGTTAGTTCTGACTTACTTGCTGTGGCAGGAACTGTTGATGTATACGGAGTTGTTGGAGATGATGCTCGAATCGTGGCTGGAGAAGTAACAATAGCTGGTGAAGTAGTTGGTGATTTGGTAGTTGTGGCAGGTTCACTAAAAGTATTGTCGACAGCAAAAATCAGCGGGGATATTATTTTTTATGGTGGAGAGGCAGAGATAAGTGGAGAAGTCGGCAAGTCAATTTTTGGCACCAGTGAAATAATGAGAATTGACGGAGCGGTTGGTGGAGATGTTGATATTAAAACCTCAGGCTTAGTTTTGGGAGAGAGAGCTGACGTGGTTGGGATGGTTAAATTCACCAGTGCAACTGAAATTGTAAGGGCTCAAAATGCAAAAGTGGCGGGAAAGGTTGCAAAAAATGACCCAGTTGTAACTGAAGTTTCAAATTTTAAAGAGGCGCTTATACCGGTTTTAATTACTCTCTTTGCCGCTTTGGTTTGGTTCTTGTTCTTTAGAAGAATGTTAGACAAGATTGTTTTACAAGTAAATAACAGTTTAATTAGGAGTTTATTAATCGGATTCGGAGTCTTCTTCCTTTTCCCTGTTGCGGTGGGAATTCTAATAATTAGTACACTAGGAAGCCTATTAGGAATAACTATTTTCTTTATTTACCTTGCTCTAATAATGTTAAGTTTAACAATGGCGGGAGTAATTGCTGGTTCGCTAATTTCACGTGCAGTAGTTAAGTCTTCAACTGTGACTATTCCATATATTCTGATTGGTACAGTTGCTACCATGGCGCTTATGTATGTGCCAGTCATCGGTTCGGTCTTGTTGCTAATGCTTATCTTTACAACTTTAGGTGCGCTAACAACTTACTTGTATAGACTCGTTCGTTCGTCTTAATAGTGAGACCAAATCTTTGATTTAGTCTCAAAGATGTATCTGTTTTCCTTATGTCAACTCTAATTGCCGTCATAAAAGATTTATGGGATTTCTGTTTTGGAAATCAATTACCTGCAGAGTCAGTTGTGGCTGATGTTGTTGTAGAGTCAAAATTAGCTCAACCATCTCTAGGTGAGAAACATCTAGATGAACAAAGATTGGTAAAGCCAAACTTGCCCGATATAAATTTTTCGACATTTGGTGAAAAATTTTATATTTTGTCGAATGAGGCAAATGTTTTTCAAAGACCGGTTTGGACATTTGATGGTGTTCTTTTAAGACTTCCATATTCAGCCTCAGTTCAAGTGCTTGGTTATGAGGGTAGATTTGCTCGAGTTGAGGTAGAGAATAGGTTTGGTTTTGTGCTCAAGGACGACCTAACGTCAAACGTGTTAGATGTTTTTCCGCAATTACAAACCGGAGAAATTTATTCATCAAATCATCCTGATACAAAGAAGATTAGAAGAATTATCAAGGATGAATTTTTTGCCACCGAAATGTTCTTACCTCTACAAGCAATTGAGTTTGCTGTATTTAGACTTAAATGTGAAGGTAGAACAATTTCTTGGCCAGATATTAGACCGAGACTGGCTGGTTCTTGGCAAAATATTCTTAAAGGACGTCTCGGAGTTCAAATTGGAGTTATGCCAAAAACTGGCGCAATTATAGAATACACAAAGTCAGATGGTAGTGGTTATGTTGGTTATACGAAATCTGTTCATGTTGATGAATCAATTGTTATTGAAGGAATTGGGCGCTTAATTGAGGGAGAGTATAGAGAGGAAGCTGTGAGTAAAGAGCAGTGGCAAGAATGGAGACCGGTTTGGATACAAATTCAATAGTTGATTAAGAACTGTTAGCTAAGGTAAGTATCTACATTATTTGCTAAGATAAAGATATGCAAAAAGTCGCTTTCTTTGATATTGATGGTACGGTTTTTCGCTCTAGTTTACTTATTGAGTTAGTGCAATCTTTAATTGAAAAAGGTCTATTTCCAACCGAAGCAAAGGAGGAGTTTTATGATGTATACGAGGCATGGTGGAATCGAGAAGGTGACTACGAGACATATATTGAAGCCGTCATAAATACTTTTAGAACCCACCTCAAGGGTGTTCCTTATGGTGAAATGGCCGATGTGGGAAGAGAGGTGGTGGCGATTCAAAAACATCGTGTCTATCGATATACGAGAGACCTGATAAAAGATTTAAAAGATGATGATTATTTCATTGTTGCTATATCACAATCACCCAAAACAGTGTTGGATGACTTTTGTGTTCAGTATGGTTTTGATAAAGTTTATGGAAGACTTTATGAAATTGGTCCACAAGATAGGTTTACTGGCGAGGTAATTGATGAGCATTGGATAAAAAATAAAGCCAATATTGTAAAGCGCTTTTTTGATAATAATCCCGAGTTTACTCTCAGGGATTCAGTTGCTGTTGGTGATACTGAAGGCGACATTCCGCTTCTTGAAGCAGTTGAGCATCCAATTTGTTTTAATCCTAAT
>JBGSVK010000007.1:0-18644 GCA_041752975.1 Minisyncoccia bacterium
CTATTAGTTGAAGCAATTGATGGTCTTAATGAAGACTAGAATATTTTTTGTTTATACTGTGATTCGTGTACACTAGATTGACTGTCATGCCAACCATACTGCATAAAGTGCTTAGAATCGTGCTGATTTCATTGGCGGTTGTTGTTGTCTGTATTTCTGCAACCTCGTTATCATTTTTTCTATGGACAAAAAGTATAATTGATAACGAGACTGTATCCAAAAAAACTGTTGATACAGAATCCACTGAGACTTTTGAGCGCTTCCCAGTTAGTGTCAATACTGAGGAAGGAGTCATTAACGAAAATCCCCTAGTTGATTGGTACGTAGAAACTCACTTATCGATTGATATAAATGATTCAAATAAAGGACGCTTGCTAGATCGAGTATTGGCCCAAGTGGCTAAATGGGACTGGTATCAAAATTTAGCTTCGGCTGTTAGTCGTGTTCTTGTTATCTATCCCGGTCAGCGCAAGGAAGAAATAGTAAAAGATTTTGGAGATATTTTGAAATGGAGCACTGAAGAACGTGAGCTATTTTCAAACTATATTATTGAAGCCGATCCTTTTTTAGAGGAGGGCAAGTTCTATCCAGGACGCTATGTTGTAAGTGCCGATGCTACACCCGAAAACGTAGCCGATGTATTATATGAAAAGTTTAGTAGCGAAATATTAATTCGCTATGACGATGAAGTAGAGAAACTCGTTCCCTTAGCTGATGCCTTGATTATTGCTTCTTTGCTTGAACGAGAGGCTTACGACTTCAATGACATGCGCTATATATCGGGAATTATCTGGAATCGTCTTTTTATTGAAATGCCCCTACAACTAGACGCTAGTCTGCAATATGCCAGAGGAAGTAAAAAGTCCGAAAGACTTTGGTGGCCCAAAGTAGTTCCAAAAGATAAATATATTGATTCACCATACAACACCTACGAGAACGCTGGTCTCCCTCCAGCCCCAATTGCCAATCCTTCGGTTGAAGCAATTGTCGCTGCTCTAAACCCTCGCGTCACTGACTGTATGTTTTATTTTCATGACTCCAAAGGTGGTTTTTATTGTACAAAGACTTACGAAGAACATGTAGCAAAACTTAAAGAAATCTACGGACGTGGTAAATAATTTACCAATTGAGATAAGTAATAGTGAATTGCAAAACTGAAGCAAAACCTACCCAAGCCAAATATGGAATGTTTAAATAAGTAACTAGAGGAAAGTATTGATGAATTACTACCAGTGTCCAAATCAAAGTAACTAGGACTAAAGAAATATCGATAGCGGCCAAGAGGTTATTCTGCAAACCAAACTGGATAGGAGTAAAGAGTGCATTGAAAAGTAAATTTAAAGCAAATGGAATCGCCACTATTTTTGGTATTTCTCCTTGCCAAACCTTTACAAAGACGTAGCCAAAGGTAATGAAGATAATGAAGTATAGGACTGACCAGACTGGGCCAAACAACCATGACGGTGGTGCCCACGTCGGTTTTATTAATTCACTGTACCAACCTATTTGATTATTCATACTCTAAGTATAGCAGTATAAACATTATAGAGATATGAAAAGGGCGTCACCAGTGTGTCGGTGACGCCCTTCCTCTAGTTGGAGCATGATGCAGTGCTCCTGAACCGTTCACGGATACGACCGTTCGCGGCTCTCTGCTCGGCAGTAGCTACCACGCGACCCGTTTGACCTGGTTCGCAGGTGGGTGGAGGGAATTTTGAAAGTAGCAATGCTACTTCACCAGCCAACCCAGGGACGTCACTCTCGGCGTAGAAACTAGTGCTTGCGCAACCAGTTACTAGGACCGAGAGGGCGATTGCAAGAATCGCATTCACGGTTGCTGCTTGCCTGTACGGCCAGCCGGCTTGTCTGCCTTGACCGGTGCCTGTTGCTGAGCAACTCCCGCAGGCTTATCCGCGTTCTGAGTTGCATTGCCGCCCAGATTATCAACCAGGGTTGTCACTCGATCTGTCTTCGGTGTGGGGCTGAAGTCGCAAACAGTCTTTGCTGTTGACGTAGTGGTTATGTTGTACGTCACCTTGCCATTGTCGTCACCAGCTCCGCTGTTTACTGAACCACCGCCGGATTTCTCGATTACTCCACGTGGACATACGTTAATGTCCATGTTGTTTTGGTGGAACTGCTGTGCTTGACCAGCAAACTGTGCACCACGTGCACCCAGTTCGTTCACTGGGACTGCGTCACGCCGACTCGTGTTGTACGAGTCGTTGCTTGCGCAACCAGCAAAGAGAACTGTGGCGATGATCGCCGAGAAAACAGTCTTGAAAGCATTCATGATCTTACTCCTGTCATGGTACATATGGTCTCTCGGGATGAGCGACCAACTGTTTATATATTAGCACATTTTGTGCCAAAAGTCAATGGCTCAAATAGCTCTTTTTCCAAGGTTTTCAACCTCTTTTAGCCATTTTGCTCTTGTTTCGTCGGTTACCTTTTCGCAAGGTCCAAGAGAAGTTACATTTGTTCGAATACCGGCAAATTCGAGAATTCCGTACTGGATTTCATTGGTATAATCACCAAACTTCCACCACATCATAAATGGACTATGAGTACCAGAAAGATTAATTACTCGTCCTGTCTTCCCTTTTAGATGTTTCTCAATTTGTTTGGTTTGTTTATTAAAATTAAAAGCAAAGCCAGGTAGCCAAAATCTATCAAAAAGTCCTTTTAGTAGAGCAGGCATAGTGCACCACCAGTTTGGGTAAACAATCATAATATGGTCTGCATTCTTAAACTTCTCTTGGAGAGCCAAAAGATCTGGTTCTAGGTGTTGAATTTCTTTGTAGCCTTTATGGAGGATAGGGTCAAAATTTAATTCGCCTAGATTCACTCTCTCAACAGTATGGCCGGCGTCTTCAGCTCCTACTTGGTAATGGTTGGCGACAGTTCCGCTAAAGGTATCTTTATCGGGATGTCCACAAAGAACGAGAATTTTTTTAGGATTTTGCATATGACATAAGTATAACGGAACACACTGCAAGCGAAGCTTGCAGTGTGTTGATTACTTTTCTCGTTAGCTACTTTCTAATTGAACCGTTAGGGTTGAATTTTCCTTGAGAACCAAGTTGAGCTTGAATCAATTTCTCCTTCATTTCAGGACTCATAACTGACATGATTTCCTTTTGGAACTTTGGTAGCACTTTCATTGCCGCCGCCATTTGGTTGTTTCCGTTCTTTTTGAGTTCATCTTGCATCTCTTTAGCAATTTTCTCAAAGAGTTGTGGATCTTTTTCCACCATATCGAGAATCATTTTTTGTTGCTCTGGTGGAGCATCCTTCATTTGAGATTGTAAGACCTTTTTCAGTGCAAATTGTTTTAATTTTCCAAACATAGTAGTGCGATTGTATCATAATTCACCTCAAGATGAGAAAAAAACTACATCTAGACAAACTCAAATAATAGTGTTATTATACAACATAATTTATGTTTAAAATTATCAATTCGAGTTACAGATTAATTATCAATAAGGGGGTGAGTTTATTATCAATTATAAAGCGACACAAGAAGCTTTCTGCATTTTCAGCAGTTTTGCTAGCGGTTGTGGCTTTTTCAATCACTGGTTCTATAGAAGAAGATGAACAAGCTACGACAGATATCAAGAATCCTAGTGTCGAAGTTCAGTCAATTAGAGATATGAGTTCAGGTCGTACTTTTACTTCTGTTGGAACCGTCGAATCCGTCTCTGAAGCTAGACTACAAACAGAGTCTGGAGGTAGAGTGACCGCTGTTTATGCCAAAATTGGCGATATTGTAAATGCCGGTTCAATTCTAGCTACTCTAGAAAACGCTAGTGAGCGTGCTTCCCTGCTACAAGCAGAAGGTGCCTATGAGTCAGCTCAAGCTGCAGCTGCTCAAAGCAATGTCGGCACCAGAGAGGCTGATATTCGTCTCAATGACGCTCGACTAGATATAGAACGTGTCAGTAACTCTGTCTATGGAACTGTTCAAGATGTATTGGTAAGCAAAATTGACCCATTCTACGCCAATCCTAATAGTTCCTATCCTTCACTAAGAATTGCTACTCTGTCTAATACAAAATTTTTAAGTGATGAAAGAATTGCTATTCAAGTAGCTCTAAAAGATTGGGATAGTTTTGAATTCACAATTACTCAGACAGATTCTCTGTATCAACATGCAGACTTTGTTAAACAACAGTTAGAAAAATTAGTTAACCTAGTTGATATTTTTAGAACAGCTGTAAACGACGATAAAAATGATTCAAGATACAGTGATGCCGAACGTGATTCTTTGAATTCTGACTTGGCCCTTGCAAGAACGCAATTAATTGGCGCTCAAAATTCAATCGAAGCTTCAAAGTCTGAATTGATGAATGCAGTTGAGGCGGTAGAAAGAGCGCAAATCAGTTCAACTGGTGGCATTACCTCTAGTGCAGACGCTCAACTTAAACAAGCGTTAGGTGCCTATCGTTCTGCTCAGGCAAACTACGAAAGAACTGTAGTTAGAACGCCAATTTCTGGTGTAGTAAACGCCTTCTATCTAAAAGCCGGCGAATATGTTTCTCCTTCAGCTCCTGCGGTAATTGTTGCCAATAATAATAACGGACTTGAAATCAATACCTCAGTTAACCAAGAAGATTCGGTTAAGATTGCTGTTGGCGATATGGTCGTAATTGACAAGACAGCTACCGGGACAATCAGTGCAATAGCCGGCGCTATTGATCCAACTACTGGCAAAGTAGCAGTAAAAATAAGTATTGATAACACCAGTGAAGTAAAAAATGGTACAGCCGTATCAGTAAAATACACAGCAAAAGAAGTTAAGCAGACAACTGAAATTAGTATTCCTCTATCAGCCATAAAAATGACTGGAAGTGGACCGGTTGTGTTTACTGTAACTGAATCAAATCAATTAAAGGATTTACCAGTCGTGCTAGGACCAGTCAGTGGTTCGGAAGTAGTTATTGAAGAAGGAGTTACTCTTGATACCGAGATAGTTGTTGATGCTCGAGGACTAAAGGCCGGAACCGAAGTAACCGTCATAACAAAATAATATATGCATTGGCTTTGGTTATTCTTCCTAAAGAAGCGCGAATTTAGCGTACTATTAATGCTCTCCCTAATAGGGTTGGGTATTTATGCTGTTGTGATTATTCCTAAAGAATCTGCTCCAGAAGTAATTATTCCAATTGGTATTGTCACTACTGTTTATCCAGGAGCGTCAGCTTCTGACATAGAAGAACTAATTACTAACAAACTTGAAGACGCAATTGAAAATATTGATGACTTAGAAAGTCTCACTTCAACTTCTCGAGATGATGTATCAAGTATTACTGCCGAGTTCAATGCTAAAGCTGATATTGATAAATCAATTCAAGACCTAAAAGATGCCGTTGATAGTGCCAAAGGTGAACTACCTCGTGATGCCAATGATCCATTTGTTACCGAGGTAAACTTTGCTGATCAACCTATTAACATCATAGCTATCTCTTCTGACCTTTCTCCAACCGCTTTTACCAAGTTGGGTGAAGATCTCAAAGATATTATCGGTGGCGTAAGTGGAGTTTCTGAAGTGGTTGTATCAGGTACTAGAAGTCGCCAAATTCAAGTCGTTGTTAGAGAAGAAGCTTTACGCTCATACAATTTATCTATTGGTCAAATAACTGGCGCAATTTCTAGTGGCAATCTATCAGTACCAGTTGGAGTTGTATCTACAGACGGTATTGAGTACGCGATTCGCTTTGAGGGCAAATTAAGTGAAGCAACTGATATCGAAAATCTTCCAGTTGGTACTAGTAACGGACAGACGATTTATGTTCGCGATGTAGCTTCAGTAAACGACAGTGTAGGAAAAGAAACTTCAATTTCTCGAGTGTCAGTTGATGGTGTGCCTTCAGAAAATTCTTTAACCCTTTCTATTTATAAAAAATCTGGCTTGGACGTAACTGAAGTAACAGACGCTGTTAACTTAAAACTAGCTGAACTAAGACAACCTGGACAACTTCTAGCTGATTCACAAGTACTAATCGTCTTTGACTTGGGTGAACAAGTTCGAAAAGATTTGTTTGACTTGGTTAAAGCTGGACTGGAAACAGTCTTCTTGGTTGTCCTTTGTCTACTGCTAACTATCGGCTGGCGAGAGTCATTAGTGGCGGCTCTATCAATTCCTCTTTCGTTTGTAATTGCCTTTATTGGACTCTACCTCTCTGGTAACACTATCAACTTCATTTCCCTCTTTGCTCTTATCCTAGCTGTCGGTATCTTGGTTGACTCCGGGATTGTAATTACTGAAGCAATCCACACTCGTATGCGCAAGTTGGGTAGCGCTGAAGACGCCGCCAAGAAAGCAATTATCGAATATGCTTGGCCTCTAATAGCTGGGACAATGACCACGATTGCGGTTTTTGCTCCACTATTCTTCCTTTCAGGTATAACTGGTAAGTTCATTGCTTCAATTCCGTTTACGATTATCTTTGTACTACTAGCCTCAATTTTTGTGGCCTTAGGAATAGTTCCTCTAATTGCTATCTACCTAACAAAGAACTCACATTCAAATCAATTTGAAGAAAAACAAGAAGAATACACTCTCAAAGCGCAAAATTGGTATCGAACAAAATTAGTTAGCTTCCTAAAGAACACTTCAGGTCAAAGAGCCTTACTGTGGAGTTTGTTTATTGGACTAATACTTTCGTTTGCTTTACCAGCAACTGGCTTACTAAAAGTTATTTTCTTCCCTCCAGAAAACGTCGACTTTGTCTATGTTGAAGTAGAAACCAAACAAGGAACTCCAGTAGCAGAAACTGATTTAGTAATTAGAGCGATTGAAGAGGTGTTGTATGAAAAAGATTATATCGAGTCATTTACTACTACAGCTGGCTCAGGTTCATACTTTACCGGTAGTACTGATGCTGGTGGAAAATTCGGTAACATCACAATTTCTTTAAATGAAGAACGAGAGCAAAGTAGTGCTGAGATTTCTGATGAATTACGAGCAGACTTTGCTGAAATTTCGGGTGCACTGATTTCTATTTCTGAACAACAAAACGGACCACCAACTGGAGCTCCTGTCTCTATTAAGTTTTCTGGTGACAACTTGGATGACTTACTATTAGCTTCAGATAATGCAGAGAAACTTTTGGCAACTATAGATGGTACTCGTGATATTGAAGCAAGTACCAAGAGTAATGCAACTGAATTTGTATTAACAATCGACAAAGCCAAAGCAAGTGCTTTGGGTATTTCTCCAGCTTCGATTGGTGAGACCTTGCGAACAGCAGTGTTTGGTGTAAACGCCACTACTATCAATCGTAAAGGTGAAGACATTGATGTTTATGTAAAGCTTGATATCGATAAAACAACTACCGATGTTTCTGCAACTCCAAATATTAGTATCGATTCGTTACGAAACCTAGAAGTCAGAACAGCCCAAGGTAATAAACTGCCATTAAGTAGCGTACTGACAGAATCCCTTGCCCCTGCTAATGCCGCTATCTCACATGAAGACAAGATGCGCTTGGTAACAGTCTCTTCCTATACCAATGAGGGTGTGGTGGCAGGTGAAGTTATCTCTATCTTTAAAGAGAGAATTTCTGAGCTAAATCTACCAACCGGAGTTACTGTCTCTTACGGAGGTGAAGCCGAAAACGTCAATCAGTCATTTACTGAAATGTTTATTGCTCTAGTAGTAGGACTGCTACTTATGCTAGCGATTCTAGTACTATCATTCAATTCTATTCGCTATTCACTCTATCTACTCTTGGCTGTACCATATTCACTAATCGGCGTCTTCTTTGGACTTGCTGCGACTGGTTTGGCACTATCATTTACTTCCCTACTCGGAGTTATTGCACTGGCTGGCGTTATCATTAACCACGCCATCATTCTGATGGACTCAATGATTACTCACAAAGCTTCTACCTCTGCGGTATCTCTAATTGACCAAGTTGCTGACGCCGCAGTATCGCGATTTAGACCAATTATGCTAACAACCATCACTACTGTTGTGGGTATGATTCCCCTATCAAGAATTTCTGATTTTTGGAGTCCTTTAGCTTTTGCTATCATGTTTGGTCTAACCTTTGCGATGATACTAACTCTTATCCTGGTACCAACTCTGTACTACCGAAATGAGAAAAAGAAACAGCTAAAAGAAGCTGGGATTAAAGAGGATAAATCTGGTCAAGATTCAGATGAGATAAGCGGCATACTAACAGCTACTATGCTAGTAGATCACGGTACGATAAGAGACTAACCTATATTATTAATAATTGAAGAAATTAAACAAAAACTCCCAGTCTAGCGACTGGGAGTTTTTTGTTTAATTAGCTGGAGTTGCTTCGCTTTCCCGTTTATCTTTTAGATAAGCCATCACACTATTGATTAGTGATATAGCAAAAAAGATAAAAGTAGCATAAGCAAAAAGGAAAACCAAAATGTTAACTTCTTTTATTCCTTGTGTAGTCAAAGCCAACATAAAGCCAAGCGAATACCAACTAGAGGCTTGAATAGCTGGACCAAAAGTACTTGGCATTACGCGAATAGTCATCAAAAATGCGTTAAGGAATAGCACGGCAACCAAAATAGCCTGTGCTGTTACATAACCACTAAAATAACCAGCCCCAACATTAAGAAAACCGATAATAGCTAGAATCAGAGAAGAAACCAAGATAATTCCCATTGCTACTCTAAGGACAATATAGGTAATACCCATAAAGTTTCTTTCAGATTCATTAATTTTTCCATCCGCAATTGCGTGAAAAAAGTTTAGAATTGCTAGTGTTGAAGACCCTACACCCAGAGAAATACCCATAGATTGGATAACTCCAAGCATTAATATTGTTAATTCCATATACAGACAATAATATCAGACAATATAACCACAGAGTCAGGCAATCTGTGCATTCAAATTATGACTAAAATACGGTAATCTATAGCCATATGGACAAGCACTCCTTCAAACATTTAGAGAGCATCTACAGAAACTACGATATACGTGGTCTTTACCCAAGTGAGATAACGGAAGATGAAGTTGAAAAAATCGGTTATGCAATTGTAAAACGCTTTAAAGCAAAAAAGGTTGCTGTTGGATACGATATACGCCCTTCTTCTGAACCACTGAAGAATGCGCTAGTAAAAGGTTTAACTGAAGCTGGTTGTAATGTGATAGATCTTGGTTTAGTAACTACACCAATGACATACTTTGTCTGCGGTAGTACAGATGTGGATGCAACTGTCATGGTAACGGCTTCTCATATGCCTTCACAATACAATGGTTTAAAAATAGCCATCGAAGATGGTAAACCAGTAACAAAAGATGTCCTTCAAGAATTAAAAAAAATAGTCGGAGAACATACATATTCAAGTTCAGAAGAAATTGGTGTTGTTGAAGTTGAGTCACCTCTGACCAGGTGGCAATCAAAATTTAAGTCCGCACATTCCTTTGGAGGCAGACCACTTCGTATTGTGATAGATCCCGCCAACATGATTGGGGGACTAGAAATTGAAACTTTTCGAGCTTTTGAACCAGAGTTAGAAGTTTTTGCAATTTACGATAATTTTGATCACACCACTCCAAACCACGAAGCTAATCCAATTAAACCTGAAACTCTAAAAGATCTTGGCTTAGCTGTCATTGAAAACCAAGCTGATATTGGAATAGCATTTGATGGAGATGCTGATCGAGTTGGATTTGTTGATGAAAACGGAACCTTCGTTCCTGCAGATATTATTGGTGCTCTAATATCTCGTGTACTATTGAAAAGAGCACCTAATTCAACAATAGTTTACGACCTACGTTCTTCAAAAGCTGTTGGTGAAGAAATTCTACTTAACCAAGGAGTTCCTTTGGAATGGAAAGTTGGGCACACAAATATTCGCACAAAGATGCGTGAAATTGATGCAATTTTTGGAATTGAACTTGCCGGGCATTACTTCTTTAAAGACACTTATTTCTCAGAAGGTGGCCCATTACCTGCATTTCTTATACTTGAACTTATTCATGAATCTGGCAAAAGTCTTTCAACCTTAGTAAAAGAGGTACAAAAATATTACCATTCAACCGAGATAAATAGCGAAATTACAAAAACTCCTGAAGTTATTTACGAGTATCTCCAAATTGAGTTTCCGGGAGGTGAAGTGAGTCAATTGGACGGTTTAAAAATCGTTTTCCCAGATTGGTGGTTCAATACTCGTCCGTCTGCTAACGATCCTGTTTTGAGACTTAATCTTGAAGCTAGTACTGAGGAATTAATGAAAGAAAATCTCGCTAGAATACTAAAGATAATTCAAAGTTAGTTGTTTAACAACGGAGTCGTTAAATTTATTGTACAGAATTATTAGAATTGACGAGACAGCTCATTAGTTCTGGTGTCTTTCGCCAACCGCACTCTCTAGTTGGTTGTCTTTCACAAATAGACTTTTGGTAACAGGCATATTCTTCACGCCACTCACAAGTACTAGCCATATCAACTTGGTCACTACAAATCTGACTGCTGCAACCGCCTATAAAACAGGCTCCTTTTGTTGAAGTTGTAGAAATATCGAGGTTAGGTACTTCATCATAGTCTATTGCAGATTCACTGGAACTAGACATTACCGGAGTAATAATTTCAGTATTAACAGGGGTAATTTCTTTTGGTGACTCTGCTATCACTTCGTCATTTAACAAAACTTCCTCTTCTACTGTTGTAGATGAGGAAGTGATGTTGGTAAAGGATTCAGTCCTGAGCACAAAACAGACCAAGGCAGTTACTGCCAGAAGCATCAACATAGTGATTCTTCGCCGTCTATGCATATGTATATAAACTATATACCTGCTCTATAATAATTACAATAGCTTTACTACTGCTTGTATATGAATACAAATTGGAAATGAAGAAGCCCCACGAATGTGAAGCCGCGGGGCTTCTTCGTGGGGCGCTATTGCTTACAGTTTGAACTTCTGGACCGCCCAGTAAGCGATGTAGTGACCAATTACTGCAGGCAGTATTGCCAAATACCATGGGGACAGAAACTCCACCCCCATGAGCGTAGCGCCGATAATGGCGCCTAATGGAAGATGGCCAACCTTCTTTATTCCCATCAAAAGGACTGTAAAGAGATAAATACCGATGCCCAAAAAAAGGCCGATAAAAATTGCAAGGATTAGCATAGGAACCTCGTTTTTTGCTTCTTAATTACAATACGTCACTAATTATAGCTTGTCAATACTACAAATACTAAGGATCAGAGTCTGTTGCTTGTTTGTATTTTACCTTTATCTTCTCTATTCGTGGAGTCTAAAGGAATCGAAGCTTACAGCTTCAGTACAGGTTGTCGATAGTTAACTCACAAGTTCGTAAACTATCTGGCAACCTTTTCGATTCCACGTAAACAGTCTCCCAGACTGTTTACTCTAGAGTCTCTAGCTTTCGCTACGCTCAATCTGTGGACTCTAGGGGAATCGGTCACTCTCGTGGATATTCTTGTTCGCTGCCGCTTCAAGAATATCTCACTCCTTCTACCCCCACTTGCGTCGGCCCAAAGGGTCCCCGACGCTTCGGTTCGATTCCTCTAAATTCTCATAACAGCAAACGACCACTATGCATTCGCATAGTGGTCGGCTGTTAGTGGACTCTAGGGGAATCGAACCCCTCACCTCTTCCATGCCATGGAAGCGCTCTACCAAATGAGCTAAGAGCCCAGACCATATATCTGTGCTGGACTATTATAAAGATAATTCAAGAAAAATAAAGCAGAAATATGCCAAAGGCGGTCCAAAGACCGCCTTCTGAGTTGTTCATGACAACCATGTCGAGATATAGGTATTGCAAGCTCTGTCCAATATCAATAGCTTGCGATCTTCGTCCTCAACCTCAACATAGTTTATGAGAACATGAGGTAACATGAGGTACTTCCTTGCTACCAGATGTAGTCCGACTTCCTCCAGTGCTCCATATACAAGTTCTTCAACCAACTCATAAGGATTCTCTTTACTCAGCATCTGGAGAGTCCTGGCCGCTTGTTTGAACTTATAGATAAAGATTACCAATGTAATATTATTATTATCGGATACCGTTGTCTGATTCATATCAGCTCCTTCCATTAATGTGCGGTTCGTCTGATATTATGATTCACTGAATTTATATCGTCAAACTCGGTTTAAATATTTTCTATGAAAAGGAATAGCGGCCTTGTGGAAGGCCGCTTTTCAAAGTCGAAGCGTCGGTCAGTTGTTAGTGTATTTCCTGCCAGGCCCAGATGATGATGTCTACCTGTCGAGGCGCACTTCCAACTTCATGGTAAGCCATCAGCTTCACCGCCAGTATCTGTTTGGGTAGTTCTTCAAGTTCAATGAAGCCGACTTCACTAACGGCCTTGTGGGCCAGCTCTTGCCGAGCAGTACCCGTGTCCTGTCGACAGTACTGTGCGTAGAGTCCACCTGCGTTTTCGAACATTTCGATGAACTCCTGCGTTGGAAAACTACTATTTCCATCTTGGTCCATGTCCACTCCTCGGTTGATTACGATGCAACCCGCATTATTAAACAAATAGTCTGGCTTGTCAAAGTACAATAGATAAGTGAATTCTATTTACCATCTACCACTAGAGCCACCTCCTCCACTTCTACCACCACCAAGGCCACCAAATCCGCCACCTCCACCACCACCTCTAAACATTCCCCCACCCATACCTGAACCGCCACCTCCACCACCAATGTTTGAAACAATAAAATCAAATAGCAGGCCTAAACCTCCAAGGATTATCCCAGTTATTAAAGCACTCACAGGTGAGCCGAACATCATTCCAAGTGCGATACCAATAGCAAATCCCACTAGTCCACCTAACCAAAAAGACTTTGTTCTTCCCAAATAAGCAGCAAGAATGATGAGAAAAATACCAACAACATGACTGACGTCTATACCCTCATTAGGGGTAGCTGGCACTGGTTCAGAACTTGGTAGTATCACTCCGCCAGTAATTGCTTCTGTTACTTTATCAACGGCTCCTGAAATACCACTATAGTAGTCACCGGCCTTGAAGGCTGGAGTGATGACGTCATTAATTATCCAATATGACTGAGCATCGGTAATCGTACCTTCTAGGCCATAGCCAACCTCTATCCTCAGCTCCCTATCCTCGACTGCTACTAATAGCAGTAGTCCATTATCTTTTCCCTCTTTACCTATCTTCCAATCAGCAAATAAACTAACGGCGTAGTTCTCGACGGTATCTCCGCCTAAATTCGGAACTGTTACCACCGCCATTTCACTACCCTCTCCACTGGCAAGAGTGGTTAGTCTTGAATTAAGGTTTGCTTCTTGTTCTGCTGTCAGAATATCGGCAAAGTCACTAACAAACCCAGTTGGCGTACCTGGTGAAGTGTATGCCTGTGCTGGAGAGACTTGTAGCAGGAACAGGACTGGAATTAATAACCAGTTTTTTGACATTAGTTATCAAAGTTAACCTCTGGTGCAGTTTCTGATCCTTCAGCTGATTCAAAGTAGTTTCTTTCTGTATATCCTAGTGATGAAGCAATCCATTTAGCCGGTACTTGCTTTACTCGTACATTGAAATCTCTAACCAAATCATTGAAGCGCTTGCGCTCAACACTGATACGATTTTCAGTACCTTCTAGTTGCACCATCAATGTCTGTACATTCTCTGATGACTTAAGTTGCGGATAATTTTCCATTACTACCAACAATCTTCCCAAAGCCCCTTCCATTTGCGTGGCCGCTTCGGCTTTGTCGTTGACACTACCTGCCCCTGAATAACGAGTACGGGCTTCGGCAATAGCGGTAAAGATGGCTACTTCTTGTGCCATCACTCCCTTAACTGATTCAACTAGATTTGGAATCAAATCAAAACGTCTTTGATATTGAGTTTCTACCTGAGCCCATTGATTCTCAACGTTCTCATTTAAAGCTACTAAACTGTTATATGTAGTCCAATAATACAAACCTCCCAACACAACAATCCCAATCAGAACCCCTAATATTGTTTTCATATCTTAATTATATTGACAATGATTTCGCTCATCAAGGTATATTTCTGACAAGTATAGGAAAAGCGGCCTTGGGGAGGCCGCTCTTTTAAGGCGCCGAAGCGCGTTCAGGTGTTGTATGCGTTCCAAGCCGTCTCGATGATCAGCTCTTGATCTTCGCTGGTCTGATAGGCCATGACCATCCTCTCCAGCATGTCTTGATCGGGATCCTGCTCTATGAATCCCGCTTCCTTGACCGCCTTGCGGGCCAAGTCATCCGGAGGAAGGTTCAGCTCTTGCAGGCTGTACTGACCAAAAAGCTCCACAGCCCGCTTGAACCTATACTTAAACGCCAGTGTCGGCGACCCAATAAGGACACAATGTTGCATGCTCACTCCTCGGTTGATTACGACGCAACCCACATTATTAAACAAATGGGTCAACCTGTCAAACACAAAGCCCTCAGATAAATCTGAGGGCTTTGTGTATATTTTGTAAGCTAACTACTTCTTACTCACCTTCTTTGTTGCCTTCTTGGCTACTTTCTTCACTGCTTTCTTAGCAACCACTTCCTTCTTTACCTTAGCTTCTGGTACTTTAGCAACCTCCACTTCCTTTACTACCTCATGCTTAGCATGATTGCTCTTTACAATCGCTAGTAGCTCATTTACTTTGGTCTCAAGAGCCATAACCTGACTAGTAAGCTGTACTAGTTCAACTTTGGTAACTGCAGTTGAATGTGGCTTAGGTGCATCAAAAACTCTTTCTGGCTTTCGTTCGTCATTTCGCTCTCGTCTTTCAAAGTTTCCACCATTACTTGGTGAAGCATTCTTTTGCGCAAAGCAGTCACGACATAGTACTGGCTTGGTACCATCTGGTCTAAATGGCACTTCACACGACTTGCCACAAGTAGTACAAGTGGTAGCAAACAATTGCATTTCCTTTGGACCACGATTCTCATAACGATTTCCTCCACCATTACCTCTAGATTCAAAATGTGGCTTCTTATCAAAGCGCTTCTTGGTACTGTAGTCTGCATCTGAACGTGGTCGGCCACCTATATCGTCTCGGCGGTGGCGAAGGCCACCGGGTTTAAAGTTATTCATTTCGTGATTATATCACAGAATTTAGATTTTTCAATGATAGAACATTATCGGTATTGAACTTCCCAATCCTTATTTATCTCATATCCAGTTTGCTGTGAAAGGAAATTTAAAAGATTCTTTGCTGCTGTGTCTTTGTCTTCATTAGAATGTAGAGCAGAATGTAAGTTGTAGAATTCTCCCCGGTCACTTGTCCCTCCTTTTTTCATTAGCTCATTGTGATAAATACAGTAAAACTCCATCGATGAATTTATTATAATTGCCAACGCTAAGTTTTTAGCTACTAAATCATTGGTTTTAATATAGTCATCATATGCATCAGTGAGGCTGTACCAAGTTGCTTTAAGCAGGGTTTCTTTATTATCGTATTCAGTAAAATTATTAAGATAATTCTTGGCCAACTCTACTAAGTGAGAGCTATGCTCTGCTCCAAACAGAATTTTACCTTCACCAAAAACAAATATAGGTAAGGTCTCAGTAGTATTCTTAGAAGAATTTAGTTGTGCTTCAATCAAAGAAGAAGAGCCAGTAAAATAATCAATTCGTCTACCATTTTCAAAATAATAATTACCACGAAATACTTTATCTTCAGCAAGAACTATAAATATATCAATATCTTCAATTTGATCCTCATTCTTATAGAGCGCAGACCCAAAAACAACTACAGATAAAACTGTAACTTGATGAGAAGATTTAAATAAGTCTATGAAATTATTAATTTCTGTTTCGTACATGTTTAATAAATATACTGAATTCTATCAATAAAAGAAAGGAGGAGTACATACAAGGTAAGTACTCCTCCTCATCGCGCTCCAGCGAGCATCGATCACCCAAATTGGGCAAGGTGCGGCCGTTCCGTCGACCTGATCTTGGCGTTGTCGGTGACCAAGGTACCACCACACCACTTGCCTGTGCAGGTGAGGGGCATCCCGCGCTGCGGAACCATGTCGTCGAGAAACTCGCCGAAGTGCATGAGCACCTTTTCGAGCGTCCGGCGGGCCGAGTCGACCAGGTTGTTGCGATCTGTCTCGCCGCGCATTCCGTAGTACGGAAAGTGGTGTAGAAAGCGACCGAACAGCTGTTCGCAGTCCTGGTGGTACTTCTCGGTGTCGAGGATGTGGGTATGCCACACCTCATCCACCCCACCCCAGGGCACGACGGGCTCGGAATCGTTGGTCTGCATCGCCAAGCCGACGAGGAACAGGAACTTGCGGTACTCGCTCGTAGTCGCCAGAGCCTTCTCTAGGCTCCAACCCTTCCCTTCTACGGGATCCATCAGTTTGACCACGATCGGTTCGAGATCCAAGCCCTCGACCTTTTGCTTCAAAAGAACATCCTTTTCCATGAAAACTCTCCAAGAAAGTTGAAAAAAGTAACCTCTGCAAAAAGCTTGCATTAAATATTATAGTATCAGAGGGCGTTAATTTAGCAATTGATTCTTTAATCTTGATAAAAAATAGTGGTATCTACAACTAAATCTTCATCTGTAATTGAAGTAGTGAGATTAGCTGTGTGAGTAGTATTATTAATTGCTTTTGTAGAGTAATTCTTAATTCATCCTTAGACAATGGCTGTGACGAAGAAGATGTCGAGGTTGAAGTTCCTAATACTAGACTAGAAACTGGAACTTCTTTAACCTTTGGTTTACCTCCACCACCACCTCCTCCGCTACTACTAGGTTGATTATTAGCAACAACCGATGTTGTAAAAGCAAGATTTTTATTAATTGTTTCTCCAGATTCGAAGCTTGGGTGAGATATCAATGTAAGTCCTTGGGTTTCTATACCGGCATTAACTGAAGTAGTTTGAATAGTAAATGTTAGTGTCCCTTGTGCTTCGCCTACTACAAGCTTTTGTTTGGTTGGTTCTGTATATCCGTAAACACCCGTTTCTTGAACTGTAATTTTACCTACTTCAGTAACTCCATCATAAACACGAACTATTGAACCGGCTGGAGCAAGACTACCATCAATAGAAACAGTGCCCCAAAATGCCATAGGAAAAGCTGGCATGCTAGCAAGAGCAATTGATGGCAACAGCATTACTATTGAAGTTATAAATACTTTCATAAATTAATTATTAATTAACAATAGTTTCTGTATCAGTTCGGTAAGTTGAAGCTGGTTCAGCAGACCATGTTGAATCATCACTACTTGTTACAGTACCTGTCTCATCAAATGTGAAAGATAGAAGCTGTAGACGTGCTGTAGTGTTAGCGATTGATGGCGTGTAAGTTACTGTTACTGTAACTGACTCAGTTGATCCTTCGTTAATTTCGAAGAAGGCATCACCTGCTCCGCCTTCATCTGCTGATGAGGTGATAACTACTGTTGTAGAAGCTGATGGAACAGTAAGTGTACTACCATTTCCGTCAACTAATGACCATAAAGTTGAAGCTGCGTTAATTGGGATGAATACATCTTGACCAAATGCGGTTACTTCTAATGCAATTTCGTATGTAGCGTAGTCATTAAGTGCTCCATCTGAAGTTGTAACACTAGAATTAACTGAATCGAGCTCAACAACAACACCAGCTTTTCTTAATGTATGGATATCTCCCACAGCTGACCCAGAAAGTTGAACAATTGATACATCTTCAGCAACCACAGCTTCGATTGAAGATGAATCAATTGAGGCAGTTATTGTAGTTCTTTCAAATTCTAAATCTTTAAATTTAATTCCAAGTTCAGTCGTTACATTTTCACCACCTCTCACAATGAAATCTCCATCAACACTGAAGGTAAGATCAGTTACCAAACCATTACTTGAAGTTGAAGCTGTATAATCGTCTATTACTACTCCATCTATAACTAATTCAGCATCGTCAACAACAGAACTGTAGTTATTTCCATCAAGTACTACTTCTACTTTAATTTTGTTGAGCATAATGTCATTAGCGGAGTTTGATGAGTTTAAATCAAATGCAAATATTGGCATGAAGTATGGATTTACTTCATAATTATCATCGATACTTAGAATCGTTCCGTCAGGGTTTGAACTCGAATTTTTAACAGTCAGTTGATCAGGGCCAACATTTTCTGCAGCTGGATCATTCTGAAATCCGTTATATCTTGTCCCGACTTCTTTTACATAAATTGCGTAGCCTTTTGTATCTCTAAAATCATTAAGTTTGTCTATATCACTCAAGACAGAAGCTTTCCAAGGGTCAGTCAAAGCGACACTTTTACGATCTGACTGGTATACAGCATTAGTAAAATCAATCAATAAATCATACTTACCTGCTAGGAGACTAAGTATTTTACTCGGATTATTTGTATCCTCTCGGTTAGCTCTTTGGGTCTTTGCATATTCTGCATTCGCCACTCCGATTGAATACCAGCCTTCAGCTGTGAAAGTACGCTCAAATAACTTCTGATTTGGTTCGAGCGAAGTATCGTAGTTAAGTGTAAGAGTTTGATGGTTATTAGTTTTATTGTTGATGAAGTAACCATAGAGAGGCACAAACTCTGTCTGTCCAAGATCTGACATGGTAGCCCACCCAGTAGGCTTAGATGCATCAAGAATATAGATATCAAAGTTCTCTGAAGTTTCAGCTGCAGAAAATGAGTGTGATGACAAAACCATTGGAGTCGAAACAATGT
>JBGSVK010000008.1:0-9945 GCA_041752975.1 Minisyncoccia bacterium
TATTATTCGAGGTAACTCAGCTCAACTAAATTGGGTAACATCAAATGTTACTCGCGTGACTATTAATAATGGTATTGGAGAAGTATCTGCAACTGGAACTGCATCTGTAACTCCACTCGCAACCACTGAATACTTACTGACAGCTTATGGAGCGAACGATCAAAAACATACATGTACTACCAAAGTTACTGTAGAAGAGCCACCAGTTGTTACTGTACCTAAGTGTGAATCATTTACAGCAACACCTACTAGTTTGCCTGTAGGTGGAGGTAGTGTGGTTCTTAATTGGACTACAATAAACACTTCTGCCGTTTCTATTTCACCAACTATTGGCTCTGTAGCAGTAAACGGTTCAACTACTATTTCATTAGCAACAAGCACTACTTTTACATTGACTGCTCGTGATGCAAAGGGAAGTACAAATACTTGTACTGTTGCCGTTTCAGTTACTCCACCAACTCCAACTCCGATTACATGTGAAAGTAATGTAAGTCTAAAAGCTGATGCCTCTACAATTAATCGAGGTGATTCATCAACTTTGTCTTGGACTACAACTAATATCACTAGTGTATCTTTTGATAACGGTATTACTGCAACAGGACTAAGTGGTTCAACATCAGTTTCTCCAACTAATACTACAACTTATACATTAACTGCTACAGACGGAAAAGATACTATTAAGTGTCCGGTAACAGTAACAGTTAGAACTGGAGGAGGCGGCGGAGGTTCTTCTTCACCACGTTGTGAATTGTCTGTCTCTGATAATAAAATTAATCTTGGAGAAAAAGTTGTTCTAAAGTGGGAGAGTTCAAGAGCAACAGATATCTCATTAGAAGATAGAACTACTGATGAGGTTATTGTTACTACAGATAAATTAAGTAGTAAGGCAAAAGATAGACTACTAGATGGTAATGTTACCGTATCACCAAAGAAAGATACCACCTACTTGTTAACTGTTAAACGAGGTTCAAGTAAGAGAACTTGTTCAGTAAAAGTTGAGGTTGAAAACAGTGTTGTGGTAACACAAGTGCGTGATCAGCAACCTCTAGTGGCTGGTATCTCACTTTCTCAAGTGCCATATACAGGTTTTGAGGCTGGTCCAATTTTGACTCTACTTTTCTACACTCTATTAATGGCTTGGGCACTTTACGTTGCTTACTTGATTGTGATTCGTAAAGATTCTATGGGTGGTGTTCAGTTTGCTACTGTAAGTAATAATGACCCAATAAGTCATGTTGCTAAATCAGAAGCGGTTAGACCAGATGTGTTTGTAGCCAAAGTTCAAGCTCCAGTTATGCCAGTTTCGACACTAACTCCACACAATTTACCGACCGGCGCTCCTGTTATTGGTTATGGAAACTCGGAGACAATTGTCTCAACCAATATTCATCATATTGATGATGCTGAGATGACTAAAATTGAGAACTTTGCTCATGCTCAAAGAGTATTACTTTCAAGTGATGCTATCAGACACTTCATTGCTACTACACACAATCAAAATGAAAGAACTGAAGCCTTAAATCAAGTTCTTCAAACTGCTAAATCACAATTTCCTTCAGAAGATGGATGGGTGGTATTAAATGAAAAAAGAATGAAGGATATCTGCATTACTTGTTCAGTTAATAGCTTGCATTCAAACGTAGCACCATACATACCAGCAGTAATTCCTGAAGGAGCTGGTTCTCTAGCTGAATCAATTGTCACTGGTAACGTTGTAGCTGCTTACGAAATGATTGGTAATCGTCCAATGTTCGCTTTGGCTGGCGCGGCTGCTGATTTAGACGCTATATACCGAATCCGAAAAGGCGGTAGCGGATCAGTTTCTGAATTATTGATGAAGGAAACAGCCAACCTAAGTAACGAACAAATCGTTGAAATTATTTCTGCTTTAACTGGAGCTCTTGACGGCACCTATACCGATGAGGCTTCGGCAGTAAAGATGGCAATCATGAAGGCAATTAAGGTTGTAGCGTAATTAAAACTAGGAATAAAGGTTTATTAAAATAAACCTTCGTATAGAGTAAGCAAACCCAGCCGTAATTTTTAAACGTCCGCAGTGATTATGTCACGAGCGAGGACAGTGAAAAAATTACGGCTGGGTTTTGCTAAATGAACTACTAAAGATTTCCGAAAGCTATTTTCTCCCTGTTCTCACTCCTAATCATCGTCGTTGTGGACGGTCAAAAATAGTTCCCAGAAATCTTTTAAAATATATTAACTAGAGTTGTTTGGTTTCGATTTCGGTTAGAAGGTGGTTACCAAGGACATGTAAATCAACTTGTTTTACTTCACCGCTCCTGGATTCTATTGTGACATTCTTGGCAGCGACTTCTTTGTCGCCAATAACTACGAAGTAAGGAATTTTTGCCAGTTTGGCAGCTCTAACTTTTTTGCCCATTGAGTCCTTGCTGTCATCTAAGATGACGCGGATACCAACAGCCTTAAGGGCATGGAAGACCTGGTCAGCATAAGCAACGTGGTTTTCAGCAACCGGAATAATGTGTACTTGCTCCGGAGCTAGCCAGAGAGGGAAGTTGCCACCTAGGTGTTCAATCAGAACTGCACTAAAGCGCTCGATTGAACCCATAATGGCACAGTGAATCATAACAATTCTTTCCTTTTCACCCTTCTCATTGATACAAGTTAAATCAAATCTTTCAGGAAGATTCATATCTAATTGAATGGTGGCTACCTGATGCTCGCGACCAAGAGAATCTTTGGCCATAAAGTCGAGCTTTGGTCCGTACATAGCCGCTTCACCAGGAGCTTCAAAGTGATCAGCGTTTCTTTCCTTGGCAATTTCTCGTAGAGAATTTTCAGCGTTTTCCCAAATTTCTTTGGTACCAAGATATTTTTCCATTTCACTTGGTTCGTGGAAGGAGAGTCGTACTCGCAGATTAAAACCAAATGTACCGTAGAAGGTATCGATAATATCCCAAATTTTGAAGAACTCTTCTTTTACTTGTGAGTGTCGGAAAAATACATGTGTATCATCTTGAGTAATTGAAAGTACTCGAGTTAGTCCACCAAGTTCACCAGACTGTTCGTCACGATAGACCATAGTGGTTTCGGCGTAACGTTGAGGCATGTCACGATAACTGTGCGGATGTCGGTCAAAAATCTGAGTGTGGTGAGGACAGTTCATTGGCTTTAGAGCATACTCCTTTCCTTCGCGGGTGGTGATTCTAAAGAGTTCGTCAGCAAACTTATCCCAGTGACCTGATGTTACGTACAAATCCTTTTTTGTAATGTGAGGAATAGTCACTCTTTGGTAGCCGTGTTTATCACGTAGTTGCCAAATATAGTTATCAAGTTGGTGTCGTATCATGGTTCCTTTTGGAGTCCAAAGTGGAAGGCCGGCACCAACCAGCTCAGAGAAGGTGAATAAGTCATGTTCCTTTCCAAGTTTACGATGGTCACGCTTTTTGGCTTCCTCAAGTTGTAGGATGTAAGCATCCAAATCAGCTTTAGTCTCAAAAGCCAAACCGTAGATGCGTGAAAGCATTGGTTTTTTCTCGTCACCACGCCAATAAGCACCGGCTACTTTATCCAATTTAAAACTATCTGTATCAATTTCTGCTTGAGGGTTTTCGCTATGTCCACCACGGCATAAGTCGGTAAATTCGCTCTTGCCTGTACCGCAAGTATAAAGAGTAATATCTTCACCACGAGCCGTAATTTCTTCGATAAGCTCTAATTTGTATGGATTGCCAGCAAAGATAGTACGTGCTTCTTCGGCTGTCACTACGCGGTGTGACCAAGTAGTCCAAGTGTTGAGGAGCTTTTTCATGGCTTTTTGGATATCCTTTAGTCCATCATCACCAAGTGTTTCTCCATCAGAAAAATCGACGTCATAATAAAAGCCTGTATCAATAGCTGGTCCAAGCGTTAGTTTGGCGTGCGGATAGGCGTCAATAATAGCCTTAGCCATGACATGGGCTAGAGTATGGCGCTTATCCGCGAGAGAATGATTATGTTGACTGCACATATATAATTTTTGGTAAAAGTTTCTAGTAAGAGGGAACGAAAACCGCCCAAGCAAAAATTGATAGCTATCAATTTTTGCTTGGGCGTTCTTTTTTGCAAAGTCGCGGTTCCACCAAGCTTTCCGACTTCATCTGAAGTCGCTTGTTGTCCAGATTAGGGAATGTTTCCGTAAATCATTCGGTAGACCGAAAAATGTACTGATGTTTGGTAGACATCACAATCTCTGAAAGTCTCTCTATCCTAAGGCAGGGAAGCAGTTTGGTCAAATATATCAAAGTACCATTTATTAACTTTTACTTGAGTTTTGTAATTATCTAGGATGTTAGACTATAAAAGTATGCCTAAATCAAAACCGACAAAACATGCATTACAATTAAATAATGCCTTAAAAAAAGTTGGTGTTGAGGCGGTCTTAGAATATTTTGATGGACACAAACATGTAGATATTTTTGTACCAAAGGGAAAAATTTATATAGAAATTGATGGAGCGCATCACTATACTAGCGCCATCCAAATGATGACTGATTTTGAAAGAGACCATTATTCAGATGATGATGGATTTCATATCCTGCGAATCGCCAATGAAGTGGTAGAGAGGGAAGCAATCAAGATTGCTAGAGCTATACAAAAAATCGTTAATTTTTAGTAGATTCTTCTTGAGCAGAAATGGTTGTTTGGCCGGAAAGGAATTTGGCTTTTTCTAGGGCGATAGTTGGTTCGTCGTTACGGATAGAGAGTCGGCCTTTGACTGCAATACAAGAACCAACTACTAAAACATCTTTTAGTTCGGTATAGGTGCGTGGGAAGGCGACCATTTCAATTTCGCTTTTTTTATCAGAGAGAATCACAAAGGCCATTCTTTCACCCTTCTTGGTTAGAAGTTCACGTACACCACTGACCATGCCTGCTGTCACAACCGGTACACCATTGCGACCATCCTCGCGGATATCATGAATTGATGAACGCTTTTTTAATTCTTCCTCGTAAACATCCAGAGGATGTCCAGAAACATATACGCCTAGGAGTTCCTTTTCCCAGATTAACATTTGTAGAGTTGGAGCCGGCGGAAACGTTTGTAAATTTAAGGCATGAGTACTTCCGCCTCCTAGACCAAATAGTGATTCTTGAGCTGATTCTTTTTCAGCTACACGTTCTTTGTTGAAGGCTAACAATAACTCAATATTGGCGTACATTTCTCCACGCTCACCAAAACTATCTAGTGCCCCGGTTAATATTAAAGCTTCGAGAGATTTTTTGTTTAAGTTTCTATCATTAACTCTAGATAGAAAATCAGCTAGGGAAGTAAAGTGCCCAGCCCGCTTGCGTTCATTGATAATTGCTTCAGCAATACCAGCGCCAAAGTTTTTGATAGTAGTAAGACCAAAGCGAATTGTTTCTTTGCCGGGGACCACCGTAAAATCTGCAAAAGATTCATTGATATCTGGAGGCAGTACTTCAATATTCATGCGTTCACACTCGCGTATGATTTCAGAAATTTTATCGGTGTCGCCAGAGTCAGCAGTCAGAACCGCTGACATGTATTCCACTGGGAAATTGGCTTTCATGTAGGCTGTTTGGTAGGCGACTCGACCATAACTTGCCGCATGAGCTTTGTTAAATCCATAGGCGGCAAATGGTTCAATCAGACTCCAGAGTTTGTTGGCAATATTTGAAGTGAGTTTTCCGTATTCAACAAAGCCGGTCATTAGTTTGTCTTTTTCAGCGGCCATCACTTCAGGAATTTTCTTTCCCATCGCTTTTCGTAACATGTCGGCTTCAAGCCAGCTATAACCAGCTAATTCACGTGCTATAGCCATCACGTCATCTTGATAGGTAATAACTCCATATGACATATCAAGGATTGGCTTTAGACGTTCATCTATATAAGAGACTAATTCTGGGTTATGTTTTCTTTCAATATATTGCGGAATTGATTCCATCGGTCCTGGACGATAAAGAGCCACCATCGCATTGATGTCGTGAATGGTAGAAGGTTTAAGTTGTTTGAGGAAGGCAGTCATGCCTGAGCCGTTAAGCTGAAACAGTCCCATAGTTTCTCCTTTTGCCAAAATATTAAAAGTCTTGCTATCATCCAGGGGAATATTTTCTATATCAACCTCAATCTTACGGATAACTTTTACCCGCTTAACGGCATCAGCTAGAATGGCCAGGTTTTTAATACCCAAGAAGTCGAACTTTAATAACCCTACTCCGTCTTCACCTACACTCTTCATTTCGTATTGAGTAATAAATTTTCCAGTTTTGGGGTCAGGTTGAATAGGGACAAATTGATTTAATGGAGCAGGGGCAATCACTACACCAGCTGCATGGACACCAAGGTGTCGTACTCTTCCTTCAATTTGTTTTGCTAGATCAATAACCTCTCTAGCTTCGCTGTCTTTTTTGTATAGCTCAGCCAAGTCAGGTTCGATTTCGAGAGCCTTCTTAATCGTCATTGGGAAACCTTGGCTTCCCATGGGAATTAACCTGGCAATCCTATCTCCAACTGAGTAGGGGTGACCAAGAGCTCTGGCTACGTCACGAACTGCCGCTCTAGCCATCATGGTACCGAAAGTACCAATCTGAGCGACTTTATCTGCACCGTATTTTTCTTTGGCGTATTCAATAATTTCATCGCGACGGTTGTCGGCAAAGTCCATGTCGATATCGGGAGCAGATGGACGCTCTGGGTTTAGGAAGCGCTCGAAAGGAAGTTTGTACTCGATAGGGTTCACATTTGTAATACCAAGGACATAAGTAGTTAATGAGCCCGCCACCGAACCTCGAATGGTTGTGAGGATACCGCGTACGCGAGATTCTCGAAGTAGGTCACCTACCACAAGGAAATACTTGGCGTAGCCTTTATTTTTGATTACTTCGAGTTCGTAATCTAAACGTTTTTTAATAACATCGTCATTGATATCAAGATTTCTCCAAGTTACTCCAGCATAGGCGGTAGTTTGAAGCTCTTCATCAGCGCTTTTCCCACCAGCTATTTGATAGTCAGGGAAATACCAATGGGTACCGATTTCAATCTCCACATTACACTGCTCGGCAATCTTTACAGTATTTAGAAGTGCTTCGGGAGTATCTTTAAAATATTCTTCCGCTTGGGCTTGGGTAATAAATGAAAAGTCTTCATCGCTTCCTAGGTCGTTGCTTAAATCTACGACACCGCCATTTTGAATTTTAATTAGAGTTTCTCTGGCCGTTCTGTCTTCAGGTTTTAGATAGTAAACATCGTGAGCGGCGACAAGTTTTGTATTGGTCTCATTTGCCAACTTAATAATTCTTTTTTGGTTCTCTTCATGGTCAATAATTTCCGGATGATGAGTTATCTCTAAGTAGCAATCATCACCAAAAACTTCTTTATACCAATTTAGTTTCTTAAGTGCGTATTCCTGATCGTTGTCCTTGAGCGCCCTAGCTACCTCGCCTGCAAAAGAGGGAATAATACAAACGACATCTTTAGCATAGGTTTCTAGTAACTCTTCATCTAGTCTGGGCTTGTAGTAAAAACCTTCTAGGTTTGAAAGAGTGACAAGTTTAATTAGGTTTTGATAACCAGCAAAAGTCTTGGCCAACAATACAATTCTGGCTCTAGGTTTATCTATTTGAGCGTCTTTGTCGTGTCGACTCCGCGGGGCAAGATATGCATCTATACCAATAATCGGTTTAATCCCTTCTTTTTTGCAAGCCTTATAAAAATCAATTGCTCCATAAAGAGCCCCATTGTCGGTAATAGCTAATGAGGTCTGGCCATCCGCCTTAGCAGTGTAAGCGAGTTCTTTAGGAGTTGGTAGAGCATTAAGAAGAGAGTAGTGCGAGTGGACATGGAGATGGACAAATTTGGGAGGAGTTTTTTCAGTTTCGGGCATGGTCGGGACATTATAACACCCACTCGTAGTAACTGCGAAAAACACATTACAAAGTAATTATATACTCTAGCTTAGTCTCCGTTTGGTTATGGGAAGCTGTCCTTGCACCTAATATTGTCACTACGGACGCTCTAAAAACTTGTTTGATATGTTCGGGCACTTTGTGGGTTATACTCATAAAATGAAAAAGCCTAGATACATCATTGGAATAGATGAGGCAGGGAGAGGACCTCTGGCGGGTCCGGTTTCGGTGGGGGTGGCATTAGTTCCTAGTAATTTTGATTGGGGTTTACTTAAAGGTGTGCGGGATAGTAAGAAGCTGTCACCCAAAAATCGCGAAGCGATTTTTGGGCAGGTGATACAACTCAAAAAAGCCGGACTATTGGATTATGCTGTGGTCATGGTATCAGCCAAATTAATTGATAAAAAAGGAATCGTTCCTGCTATTAAAAATGCTCTTGGTCAATCACTTATAAAAGTAATGAGTAGAAACTCTGATGCGACTATTGATAATACATTTATAAAATTAGATGGGGGACTGAAAGCTCCGGAAGAATTTATACATCAAGAAACTATCATAAAAGGCGATGATAAGGAGCTTGTGATTGGTCTAGCTTCAATTATGGCTAAAGTAACTCGTGACAGATATATGGTAAGGATTTCGCAAAAGCCAGAATTTACCAAATATGACTTTTCGGTTCATAAAGGCTATGGTACAAGGTCTCATCGAGAGGCTATAGCAAAAAATGGACTTTCTAATGAACATCGCCAGACTTTCTGCAAGAATATTCAAATAGGCTCAAAATAAGCTTATTTTAGGATTGTTTGCCATATATTCCTAATCTAGTTGCTTTTTTGCCCATATTTGCTATAGTTTCGCCACTATGGTAATTCGAATGCGACATACGCGGTCTCACACCGCTAACCGACGATCTCATCATGCTCTAACAGCACCAGCTTTGGCTGTCTGCAAGAACTGTGGCGGACAACATCGTCCACATCACATGTGTTTAAATTGTGGTTATTACAAAGGCAGAGTAGTTATTGATTTAGCGGCAAAGAAGAAAGATCGAGAATCAAGAATTTTGGCCAAGAAGGAAGCTCGAGGAGAAGTAGCAGAGCAACCAACTAACACTACTCCAGAATCAAAATAATTTCTTCCACAAAACCCCTTTCAGGGGTTTTGTGGATTTTAGACTTTTTACTTAGAAAAGCATGGTATATTGTTCTCAGTAGAAGTTTAGTACATTTTTTATGGCAAATAGGCACCTTTCACGCAGTATCGTTCTTCAAGCACTCTTTGAGTGGGATTTAAATGCAATTGATAAAAAAGAAGTTATTGATATTTTAGATAGAAATATCGAGGAGTTCGCACAAAACCGCTCTGACCGTCCATTTATGGAAAGGTTGCTCAGTGGTATTTTAGGTAAACAAACCGAGCTAGATTTGGTAATTTCAAAAGCCGCTCCTGAGTGGCCGATTGAACGTATTTCACCAGTAGATAGAAATATTCTTCGATTGGGACTTTATGAGTTGTTGTTTTCAGAACGCTCTGAAGTTCCGGCAAAAGTTGCTATTAATGAAGCGATTGAATTAGCCAAGCAGTTTGGTGGTGATAACAGTAGTCGTTTCGTTAACGGTGTACTAGGTGCAGTTTATAAAGAAATTGGTGAACCTGGCAAAGAGGAGACCAGTAAAAGAAAAAAGAAAGAAGTACCGTTTGACCAAATGCCGATTGAGCGTCTGTCTGGGGCAGTGGTTTATGCTGAAGAAGATGGAGAAATGTATTTTGCTCTTGTTCATGATATTTTTGGTCATTGGACTTTATCAAAGAGTAAGGTGACAGAAGAGGAGACAGTAGAGCAAGGAGCAGTTAGAGCGTTACGTGAAGAAATTGGCTTACCAGTAGTGATTGAGGCTGAACTAGGAAACAATGAGTACATTGCTTCGCAACCTGAAAAAGGAAAAGTTCGCAAGCAGGTACACTACTTTTTGGCGAAGGCTCCTTACCAAGAATTGCTTTTGGCAAAAAAGGGTGGATTAGATGATGCTCGTTGGTTTAGAGTCGCTGTTATTTTGG
>JBGSVK010000009.1:0-2910 GCA_041752975.1 Minisyncoccia bacterium
GTTTATTAGTGGAGCTTGCCAAACCAACTTGACGTCTCCAGTGTAATCAATCAATTCCACAGCATTACCTCCTTTGATAAAGAACAAACTTTTGATAATCAAAAGTCCCTCACGCGAGGGACTTGATTTACTAGAGTGATACACTAACAGACCAAATTCCTCAAGCGAAGGAGTTTGTATGATGGTGAGAAATCACAACTAATATTTGCATATTAAATATGTTATCTCATAATCATTTTTTGTCAAAGGTATACTCTCAAACGTATCTGATACTAGTTTTTGCATTGCCGACTGATTGATTTATATATATATGCATTTTTATCTTTCGTAAATAAGAAAAACCGCCGATGTAAACACCGGCGGTTTTAGTTTATGTGCTTGATGCACTTAAGAGTTGAAGGCGAGCAAGACAGTGCCTGCGCCAGTGATACACATCGCTCCGACTTTTACCATAAGGTCATAGCGACCGATCTTTTCACGATAAATCTTTGGAAAGAAAACCGTAAGAAAGAGGCCGATGATGAACACAAACACGGCTTGAGTCGGCTGGAACAGAAGCACCAAGGCTACGGGCGCCAGAGCCACCGCATGGGTGACAAAAGCGTTACTTGTAGCATAGATGCCTTCACTGGCGATGTTGACACCAATGATTGCCCTCGAGTTACTTTTGATAGCTTTCACAAAGGCAAATCTGAGCCTGGGCTCAAACTTACCTGGATGCTTAGACTTGACTGAGCGTGGCACAATCATGGAAAGCAACTGCTCGCCGAAGAGTACCGTCAATCCGATAACCAGAAGAGCGATTGCTTCCCAGAAAATCGAATGGTAGACACTTTCGTCAAGTACAACAATCTTTCCGATGGTCGATTCAGCTGCCCAGCAGGTCGTAGCGACCAACATATAGCCGAGAGTCTTCCATTTGAACTCCATTTGCCCGAGGGACTTAAAGTCAGAAAGATCAAGTGAGGCCACAAGTGTTCCAAGAATGACAATCACCATGGCAGCACTTTGTACGTGAGTAATCGTCTCACCAAGTATGAACCAACCGAGAGCCAGTGTAATGACTGGCACCAGCTGATAGTACAAGATAACGATGGTAGGCTCATCAACTTCTAGTGCTTTGAAGTAGCAGTAGAGCAGTATGACGTTCAGCATGCCGGCTGCAAACATAATGAGCCCGTTCTCGAACTTAATCGACAACACATCGGGGTTCATATAGATTGCATACGGCACTATCAGTACGGCAAAGAGCGTTGAAAAGAGCATTAGCGTCTCAACTCCACCCTCCTTGAAATACCGTTCGAGCAGCTGTTTATCAATGTGGTTGATCACCGCATTGAGAAACGACGAAATGATGGCGTAGATCAGCCACATTTCTTTCTCCTTTCTTGGCAAAATGAGGGTCGAGAACCGACCTTCTATTTATATTGTAGCACATTTGTTAATTATAATCAATACCTTCTTTAACATCTTGCGCGTATGTAAATGACTGTTTAACTGGTATAAATACATTATGTGTGAGAATGTAGCCTGTATTATTCACCACGCATCAAAGCCATGAAAGTTTTAGTAGTTTCAAACGAGCTAATAGGTTCGGCGTTGTGCCACAGATTGATTAGAGAAGGGCATGATGTAAAGCTTTATATTGAAGATGAAGCTTGTCGAAGCAGTCTAGAAGGCATTGTGCCGAAGTGTTTAGATTGGAAAGTTGAACTTGAATGGGTCCAAAAAGATGGACTGGTGGTATTTGATGATGTTGGTTTCGGAGCAGAAGCAGAAGACCTTCGTCAGAAGGGATATCGCGTGGTAGGTGGTAGCTCAGCGAGCGATACGATGGAGTTAAATCGTGGTCATTTTCAGAAAATATTACATGAGCATGGTATCCCAGTACTACCGTCATACGATTTCGAGACCGCAGATGAAGCTATTGAATTTGTTAAGTCCAACCCGGGACCATGGGTAGTGAAGCAGAACACCCATTATGGAGTTCTAAACCACGTGGGAGAGGCAGAGGACAGCTCAGATGTAATTCAGATACTGAAAAGCTATAAAAGCATTGGGTTAAGCGCGCACCTTCAACGAAAGGCCGTTGGGGTCGAAGTGGCGGTTGGTCGCTTCTATAATGGAAATGGTTGGGTTGGTCCAATTTGTGTCAATCATGAGCACAAACGCCTTTGTAGTGGAGACATAGGTCCTCTTACCCCAGAAATGGGTACCGTAGTCTGGTTTGTTGAAGATGAACCAGAAATATATAAGCGTACTCTAAAAATTTTAGAACCATTATTAAAGGAAATAAACTATAAAGGCTACTTTGACATTAACTGCATTGCAGACGAAGACAATATTTGGCCACTTGAAGCTACAGCCAGATTTGGGAGTCCGATTACTGAACTGCAAATGGAGTTACTGGAGAGTGGCCTTATAGATTTTCTCTGCGCCATAGCAGACGGCACTGATTTTAGTCCTGATTTCTACAAAGGTTTTGGTATGACCGTTTCGATTGTTTTACCACCGTTTCCGTTTAAGAAAAATCAAACGATTCACAATGACTTAGTGAAAGGCGGAACACCAATCCTTTTTGACAAAAACATGACAGAGGAAGAGTTTTCAAGCATTTACCTAGAGGAAGTTTCAAAATCAAATGGAACGTCACCGCTTCCTCAAGGTACATACTATTGGGCAGGAAATAACGGTTGGGTTATGCATGTAACCGGAAAGGATAAAACGATACCTAAAGCAAGGTCTAAGGTGTACGAAATCATCGATAAAATTATTTTGCCGATGAAGTTTTATCGAGGAGATATAGGAGACCGTGTGAATGTTCGAGACATACCTTTACTGAAGAAATGGAAGCTGATTCATCAACCCAACTGGAACGACTGGTTTTACACAGGCTAGGCTTATTGAGCA
>JBGSVK010000010.1:0-10337 GCA_041752975.1 Minisyncoccia bacterium
ACAAAGCACGAGACACTCCAGACACTATTAAAAGTTCCGGTGTCTCAAACACTATCGAAACTACACTTTTAAAATACTACTTAAAATAAGGTTCCTCGAGCTAGCTCGATGATGCGGAGAGAGAGGGATTCGAACCCTCGAGGAGCTTTCACCCCTAACGGTTTTCAAGACCGCCGCCTTCAACCACTCAGCCATCTCTCCAAGTTTATTTAATTGTACTTCTACTTGTTTCAATTACTGTTCCTTCCTTAAATATACCAGTTTATGGCTTTGTTGCCCTCCCTCTTATCTTGCTAAAGCATCGATGATTTGTTCTGAGGAACAATCAGATGAAATCTAAAACCGTTTAGATTTCATAGCCATCTCTCCAAGTTTATTTAATTGTTTCTTCGGGTCAAAAACCCGTTAGCAACAGATACTACCAAATTAGTGACAAAAAGTACACTAGACGTATGATACAATTTTGCTAATGGAACCTTTAGCACGAGCAATTACTTGGGAAGCTCCCGAACACCATCATCAAGAAAAAGGTGGAGACTGGTTTTTTATACTAGCAATTATTATAGTCGCTTTGGCAGCTGCTTCAATCCTATTAGGAAATGCATTGTTTGCTTTACTGATTGGTGTAGCAGGCGGTGCTTTAGCGGTATCGGCTGCTAAAAAACCTTCAGTTATCCCTTATGCTATTACGGTTCGAGGAGTACGAGTTGACGATAGACTCTATCCTTATACCACACTTAGGTATTATCATATTGATGAAGATGATCCTAAAGGACCACAGTTGCTGATTCTTTCTAAGAAGCGTTTTATGCCAATTATGGTTTTGCCTTTACCGGCTCAATATATTGATGATGTTGAAGATATTATGCGCGACAAACTTGAAGAAAAACTTCTCGAAGAACCCCTTTTCATGAAGCTACTGGAAAAATTTGGATTTTAGGGTATGATGCTGGGTGCGAAGGAAAGCTAGCTGTTTGCTCTACTGTCAAAATATTTCAACGAAAATTTTGGCGAGAGCTGCGTTCAGAAACAAAATACAAGCAAGCTTGTCTTTTTTCTTCACTTGCTCTCGTAGTTTAATGGATAAAATGCTGGTTTGCGGTACCAGCGCTCCAGGTTCGATTCCTGGCGAGAGCACAATTATAAAAACAGCACCCCTCTGGGTGCTGTTTTTGTTTGCGATTATGTTTAATTTCGTCGGACAAGCTTTACTATTGATAGTAGAACTACCGCTCCAACAATAGCTACCATAAAGCTATAAATATTGAATCCAGAGATACCTCCTTCTCCAAAAAAACTAAATATATAACCACCTAACACTGCACCAGCTATGCCAACCACTATATTGAGAATAATTCCTTGTTGGCCATCGGTATTCATGATGATTGATCCAATCCATCCAGCAATTGCTCCAAACACAATCCATACGAGTATTCCCATAATATTATTTTAGTTTATTAAATTTAATGTATTTATTCGGTTAACTTTTGATCCGCTTCAGTCGCTGAGACTGATTTACTCATGATGAATAATTTAATTATTGCCATTGCCAACAACCAATAGATAAGCATTGCCAATAAAGTGGTCCATTCAAAGATACTGGTTTCGATTCTCATATTTTGGAACACTGCTACAAAAGGGGAAACGAATATACTTGATAGTGCATATATGAAACTGGTAAAAAAAGCATCTGGATTTGCTTGGAGTAGTTTAAGCACAAAACGAATTCCAAGCAGGGCTTCGACTATGGACAAAATGTACCACACTACTTGTGCTCCTCTATATAGAGGACGACTTGATTCACTAATCATATTTTTAATCTGATTAAATTATTTAATAATTTATTAAGTAGTTGTACTTTTAGTACAATCAAGTACCAAAATACAGCTTTTTTAATTTGATTAAACCTCGGTGTACTTGGACAGCTACGGTGTTTTCTGTGTCTCCAGTTATTAGGGATATTTCTTTAAGCGACAATCCTTTCTGGTAACGCATTTTAATTATCGTCTCGTATTTTTTTGGTAGTTGAGGAATTAGTAAAACAATTTTTTTTCCATCGATAATATCGATTGTCCTTTCAAAGTCATTTACACCCAATTCAAAACCTTTGTCTAAAAGAACATCCAGAGACAGTGATTTATTTTTTTCATTCTTCCTATATTCATCAATAATCAATGCGTTAAGTACATGATTTAGAAAGCTCTTCATTAAATCAATTTTGCCCCCCTTTTTGTAGGTACAACAAAGTTTTTAAAAATGTATTTTGTACTAAGTCCTTACTTGCTTCTATGTCATTTGTTTTATAAAGGGCGCGCTTTAAAAGAGTGTTGCGATAATCAGTATTCGCAACAATCATTTCATCTCGAATCAATTTCAGTTTTCGTTTGGAAAGGCCTGATGAAGGTTTCGAGAGTGTATTCATATATAACATGCCGTAAAAGGCATTGGCTTATTACAATTTCATGACAAGAGGAGAGAGCCAAGAGCGAATAAGTCTATATAATTAGGCCTACATCTGCTCTTACTTAATGACTCGGTATTACAAAGTTATTACAAAACCTGAGGAGAGAAGCAATATAAATTGTCTTTAATTATAACACGAAGAAAGTCATTTTTTTGCAATACAAAACTCTATATCTCGGCTCTATAGATTCAGGATGCGAGACTTGGTTTGTGAGTATTTGTGTATCTGCTTTAAATCAGATGCACATCAATTTTTGCGACCAATGTATCTTTAAAACTATTAACATTCATTGCTTTTAAAATAGCGTCGTCGACTATTTATCAATGAAAGGACCTGATTACTCGTGTTATTTAGAACCTAATTTAAATTAAATTATGAACAGCTACAAAAACTATATTCACAGTAAAGACAAAGAAGAAAAGCATATGCCAAAAGAATCAGAGGTAAAAGAAGGAGAGACAATCCCTTCTCCTAGAGTAGCGGCAAGACTTTAAGTAACTAAAAAATTATTACTTATTAATTAATATATTAAAAATTTAAATATGAAAAAAACATTAAGTTTATTTCTAAGCCTCTCAACACTAATGGCATCTTTTGTATTAGTGTTGCCCGTATTCGCAACCGGCACAAACTGGAACACCACAGGAGATTATGTTGTGACTATGGACTATCAGGGTTCTGATTATGATCATGATCTGACATTAGTACAAGACGAATTGGGTAATCTTACTGGTGATGGAGGAAGTCCTGCTGGGGCCAATACTTATCATTGGACAATTAACTCGGGAATGGTAGTTGGAAACTCAATTGATTTTACAGCTGACTATAGCTCGACACCCGATGCTGTTATTCCTCAAACTACTATCGTAGTTGAGGGAACCATTGCTCCAGACGGAACTATGTCTGGCACTTGGTCAGATAATTATGCTGGAGGTGAAAGAGGAGGTTCTTGGACCACTGCTCCTGGCGTTGCTTCAGAAATTCAATCAGGAGCACTGACCGCTGAAGATTTTAGTGTTGTCTCGTATGACACTGGGCTTGGAATGCTTTCGGGCTATTCTGCAGGGTTTGGACTATCTGACGCCACCTTTGCTGGAGTTCAATCAGTAGTGGTTCAGTTGTTTTCTGGAGAAGTATTACTTCAAACAAATACCGCAATTATTCCAAAGTTCAACGCTGATGTTAATGGTACACAAATATCTTCACCATTTGATGTTTCAGGTACATTTGACTATGTGACTGATGGATATTGGGTTAATACTAAAGAGAGTGAGTATGGACAATCTGTACCAGCTACAAAGGTAGTAGCCACTGCTACTCTGCAAAACGACAAAGTTGTAACTGCTATGAATACCAATCTTGTTGGTGATCCGGAAACAATCTATGTTGTAGAAGAGTCGGAGACAGTTACAGTAACTGTTGAAAAATTTGTTCAAGGAGTAATGGCTACTGGGGTAAGTACAGACAATGCAGATTTCCCAATGACTTCAACTTGGGAGGCAGATAATACAGGTATTGGAACTGGCACATATTCACTTAGTGAATTAAATACCGTACCTTACCAATCTGTAACGGCCGAGATGACCAAAGGAGCAAATTATGAAACAAATGAAGTAGTTAGTGGTGACGTAGTAGGAGCTGAGTGTGCTACTGGAAAGCCATTTGCGCTACAGGGATACACAGTTGGTAATACAAGAGTTGAAGCAATGTCAGCAACTCCAAGTATGTCGATGCCTTCTTTTACAAACCTACAAAATGACAAATTTGTTATTGTTTGGAACCGTGATTGTGAACTGCCAGAAGGGCAGATTGGGGGTGAAGTAGTTGGTAATGATGGAGTGCTTGAAGTAACTTCAGTCGAGATGATTGATACTACAGCCACTGCAAACGGATCATTTACTGATGGTTGGAAGTATGTCTTTCATATTACCGCCCCAATGAGTGAAGAAAACATTGCTATGAAGTTTAATGATTGGCTTAAGACTGGTGGTGGTGGAACTATTCCAGTTGCAAACAATATGCGAATTTCATCACTCCAAGCTGATAACGGCGGAGCGACAATTCTCTTAACTGCAGCTAATGTCTATTCAACACCAGACCTACATATGACTGAAGATATTGATTTGGTGATGGATGGTCGGCAAGTAGAAATTACTGTTGAGGTTGCTGTACCAAATGGTACTCCAAGGGGATCATACACCACTTCTTATGGTGTGCAGTCAAACCCATAATAACTACATAATCTACTATGACTAAAAAATAATCACAAGCTATACAGCAATACTTAGTATGGCGATTGTAATGGCCGGAACAGCTACTGTTCAGGCCTCTGAGGTGACTGGGATATTATCCTCAGACGCTACCAGCAATACTCAAACAAGTGGAAATATAAGTGGTACGGTCTTAAGTGATTCGGGTGGAAGTAGCGGAGGAAGTAGTAGTCGTGGTCGTGGTGGAAGTTCTTCTAATAGTCCTTCTGGACAAGTTCTCGGTGCGGCTGATAGTACTGCAACTCCGAGTTTCCCCAATGCAGGCTATGCCCCTGAAGAAGTTGTAACTCATGAGACTATATGGTCAACACTGGTTATCTTTTTCAAGAGTGTAATCTCTATTTAATTAGCTGAATAATAAAATCCCACTCATTTGAGTGGGATTTTATTATATTGACTTTACTCAACGTTAGTCATTCTTTCGGTAAAAACCACCGTTCTTTTGTTGTATAGTTTTTCTTCAGGCAACCATTCTCCACTGCAAGTAATTAGATTAAGTCGTACCTTGTCGTCCGTGCTCAAAAAAATATCAGTTGTTGATGCGTCGTAGTCATAAGTTTCAACTCTTACAACATGATAAATATCTTCAATTCGTTCAGCACTCATAATGACTACCTCATCGCCAACCTCTAATGTGTGGAGGTCGTAAAAAACAGCTTCCGGTACAGTTTTGCCATTATAGTGACCAGCAATTACTGCACTACCTATCATTCCAGGTCGAGTTCCGGGTTGATACCACCCTACATCTGTATAATTTGAAGGGACAGCCATTTCTCCAGTACCGTTTTCTGCCAGTCCTACGTGTTGTACTTCGGCATCAACTTTGATAGAAGGGATTATTAATCTGACTGGCAATTCAGAAACCCACTCACTCTTAATGGACATAGTTTCTTCTGCAGTAGGCGTTGAATAAGTCAGTGCTGGAGCTTTTGATTTTAAAGGAGAAAATAACAATATTGATGATACTGCTAGGCTAGCTAACAAGAGCTCACCTAGAATTAGTCGATATCTATATAGAAAAGTATCTTTGTGCTTAAACATTACAACAAAGCCGAATGGAATTGGATGATATGACAATAAAACGCCGATTGTCATACTAATCAAAGAGCTTCGGCATGTTAGGTATGAATACTAAAGTCATACAAAATAAACCTCAAAAGAGTTATGATCACATCGGAGCCGAGTTTTTTGTTGAGTTTTGGGAAGAAAGCTGGACATATATAAAAACAGTCGTGGACGTTCTAAGGGAACCGGTGATTATCCTAGACAAACACTTTAAAGTGTTGGCAGCAAATGAAGCCTTCTATAAACTCTTTCAGGTCGAGCAAAAAGATACTGAGGGTAAGATTATTTATAAACTTGGAAATGGTCAGTGGGATATTCCTGCTCTACGGAAACTATTAGAAGATATATTGCCCAAGAATACTTTCTTTAAAGGTTTTGAGGTCGAGCACGATTTCCCTTCAATTGGACATAGAACAATTATTTTAAACGCTCGACATATCTATTCCCGTGACAAGACCACATCTGAATTATTTCCACCAATTATCATGATTGCTATGGAAGATGTAAGTGAGATTATGACAATTGCGAGTAAGTTGGCAAACTACACAAACCAACTAGAGAAAACACTTAGCTCAAGAACTGAAGTAATGGAAGTAAAAATAGCATCATTAGAGAAAAGTATTCGAGTAATTAATAAGAAATAACCCAAATATTTTTTGATAAACCTATATTTTCGGGTGCATATCACGCAAGATAAAAACCGGCCTTGGCCGGTTTTTATCTTGCGTGATATGCTAATATCCATGTCACGATTAATGGGTATAGATTATGGTAAAAAGCGTGTCGGGGTAGCTATTTCTGATGAAATTGGCATGATGGCCTTCCCGCACAAAGTTTTTGCTAATGATAATGAATTAGTAAAGAATCTTTGTACTGTAATTAGTGAAAAGAAAGTCGGTGAGATTGTTATTGGGCACTCACTTGATAAGGAGGGGAACCCAAACAGTATTCATGAAAAAGTTGAAGGTTTAATTACTGACTTAACTCTGGAGACAGGTCTACCTATTCATCTAGAATCAGAGCTTTATACTACCCAAGCAGCACTAAGGATTCAGGGAAGAAATGCCATGACAGATGCAGCAGCGGCAACACTGATACTCGATAACTTTATAACTCGTAATAAGAAAAAATAATATGGAACAGATTTCATATGAAGATTTTGCAAAGCTGGAAATTAAAATTGGCACCATAAGAACCGTTGAGATAATTCCTGATGCTGACAAGTTGCTGAAGCTGACTGTTGATGTTGGTGAAGAGCAACCAAGACAAATTGTTTCGGGGATTCGAACATACTTTGAAGATCCCCAAGTGTTAGTAGGGAAGCAGTGTCCATTTATTACCAACCTAGCTCCACGAACTATTAGAGGTTTTGAAAGTAACGGCATGATAATGGCAGCTAGTAACGAAGAAGCGTTTGCACTTTTATGTCCGCATGTAGAGATGGCTTCTGGTTCAAAAGTTAAATAATTATAATTTTTTCAATCATTTCATCTTGTTTAAAAAAGATGTGAGTTTTTGCATCTTTGAAATAAAAAACAGCGTATACTATTTACATGCGACTACTTAGTGCAGTGTCTAGTTTTTTCCCTCCACCTAGTTATATGGCGTTGCCAAGTATTGGTGTAGACATTTCTGATACTTCAATGAAATATATTTCTTTTAAGCCCTCACTTCGACCAGAAAAGGTAAAGATTTTAGATTTGTGGGGAGACATTGATATACCTGATAATGTATTACATCGAGGAGAGATTAAAGACCCTAAAATCCTCACTGATGTACTAAAGGAATTTAAACAAAAAACAAACGCAGAGTTTATTAGGGTCTCGTTACCCGAAGAAAGAGCATACATATTTGAGACAGAGTTAAAAAAGAATGTTCCTACCAAAGAAGTCAGTAGTTTATTGGAGTTCCGATTGGAAGAAAACGTTCCTATCTCTGCTAGGGAGGCAATTTTTGACTACCAAATATTATCTAGTAATGATAAGAGTCAGACGGTAAAAGTTGTGGTAGCTGCCTATCAAAGAGAAACTATTCTTCAGTATTATGAGGTGTGTCGTTCAGCAGGACTTACTCCACTATCTTTTGAAGTGGAAGCTCAAGCCATGTCTCGGGCGGTTGTGCCCTATGATTTAAAGGATACTGTCATGCTGGTCGATTTTGGTAAAACTAGAACTGGTGTAGGAATTGTTAATGATGGCGTACTTTTGTATACCTCGACTATTGATATTGGTGGAGGCCAACTTTCTCAATCTTTGCGAAAAGTAGTCGGAGATCTCGCTGAATCAGAGTTAACAAAGATTAAAAACACTAGCGGTTTAATAAAAGGCGTAGACGATGGAAATGTTTATGAAGCCTTAATTTCAACAATATCTGTAATTAAAGATGAAATTGCATCAAGAATGCAGTATTGGCATATAAAGGATACAAATAGAGATGGTCGAAGAATAAAGAAAATAGTTCTTTGTGGCGGTAGCTGTAATTTAAAAGGTCTTCCTGAGTATTTAACGGAATCATTATCTGTTCCTTGTGAACGAGGTAATGTTTGGGGGAATGCTTTTAGAACAGATTTAATTATCCCCCCGATTGATAAACGACATTCATATGGCTATGCGACGGCAATTGGTTTGGCTTTAAAAAATACGGTATAAAATATGATTAATCTCATACCTCCAGTCGTTAGAAAAGCTGTCGTTACCGAATATTGGGTTCGAGTGCTTTCGGTTTGGTTTCTCATCTTTTCAGTAGTAAATATTGTAATTTTTCTGTTTGCTTTACCTGTCTATATACTGGTTACCTCACAAGTGGAAACTTATGCTCAATCAGCAACCGAAGCGGCAGAGAGAGTGTCAGACTATGACTTATCAGCAGGTGCCTTAGTAAGGGCAAATATGGCTGCGCAAAAAGTTTTTGAGTTAAGAGACGTTAAATATTTTTCTGAAGCAATCAAGCAAATTGAAAGTTTACAGGGTGTTGATATAACTATAGATGGTTTTGTATTTGGTCGAAAAGAAAAGTCTTTAGCTCCGGTGATTTTGACCGGAGAGGCAAATACTAGACAAGCCTTAGCTGATTTTAGAGATCGTCTTATTAAACAAGAAAATGTTTCTGAGGTGATTCTACCTATTTCAAACTTAGCAAAAGATAAAGATATTAAATTTTCTCTATCAGTGGCCTTTAAAGAAGAAAATTAAAATATGAGTAAAGTAACTAAAAAAGTTTTTGTTTTATCGGTAGCAATCTTAATTGCTACTATTTGCGTACTTAGTTTCTTTATTTACAAAATACATGTACAAGGAGTGCGTTTGGAAGAGCAGGTAGAGATTCTGGCAGAGAATAACAAAAAAGAATCCTCCTATATTCGACTTAAGCGTTTAGTTCAGGAAACAGAGTCGGAACGGAATGAGTTGGCTAGCAGTTTTTTCAAAGAGGAAGGAGATAGTATCGTTTTTTTGGGAGATATTGAAACATTAGCTACTTCATTAGGGTTGATGTTAAAAATTGACTCGTTAACAAAAATTACAGACACTGATAAGAAACAAGATTTTATTAATATCAATCTTATTTTCTCGGGACAAAAAGATGCGGTATTTAATTTTTCAAAATTAATGGAGGTCGCGCCTTATCACTCACAGGTAGAATCCTTAGTCTTAAGTAAGGTGACTGAAAATGAGTGGAAAGGTGAATTATCAATTTTGGTAACCATAAATCCAATATGATAGAAAATGAATTTGTAAAAAAAATAACCAATAAAATTCTAAAAAATCGGAAGTTGGCTTTTTTTGATAGAGATATAATGCATCCAGAAAGGGAATGGTTTTTGGGTATATTTGTGGCAATTGTAATTCTCGGTGCGGGTACATTTTGGAGCACTAAAACTTACGTACAATTTAGTAATATTTTGTTAACAAATGAAGATGAAGAGGAAAATGTCGTCTATAGAGCTAGTATGGTTGAAGCTGCTCTGGTTGATTTTGCTGCTCGTAAGAAAGTGTATCAGGAGCTTAAAGCTCAGCTTGTGAATAAGTATCCTAAACAAGAAACATCTGTCCCTGTGCCTGAAACAAATGTTCCTTCAGCTCCAGAAGAGGTTATTGAAGTTAATCCTGAAGTGGTCCCTGAAGTCGAGGCAATCGATACTACCGAAGGAATTAGATTTGAGTAAGTTTATAATTTGAAGTTAAGATAAAAGAAAAGGTGGCTGTATAACAGCCACCTTTTCTTATGTGATGTGTGCCTCGCGAGGAAGTTTGGCGAGGAGTCGACAAATCTCATAGTCGGCTTTGTTTTGGTCACGAATCACTAAGTATATTTGTTCGTCTTCAACTCCAAATCTACTAAGTGTTCTCGACCCCGCCTCGACCGTTTTAATTTTTAAAAAAATGAGAACATGTCTGCGGCGCACAAAACGATACTTCAGCGTCCGTAAGGACGGAAGAAGGTCGCGCCGAAGGCGCGACAACAGACAGAAACCCTTGAAAGAGTCCCCCAGACTCTTTCAACTTCGCGACGAAATCACTGGGCGACGGTACGGAAACGTG
>JBGSVK010000011.1:0-15051 GCA_041752975.1 Minisyncoccia bacterium
GTCTGGTTGAGAGATAAGTAATTCTTCCAACTTTACGCCGATACTTTTTGAGTACTCTGGATCCATCGCGTGTTCAGCGTCGATAAAAGCACAGATACCACCAAGCTTTTGCGCTTCAGCGACTGCGTGTAGGGAAAGGGTAGTCTTGCCAGAAGACTCTGGTCCAAAAATTTCAATAATTCTTCCGCGGGGAAAGCCACCAATTCCAAGTGCGTCATCGAGACCAATTGAACCAGAAGGAATGACATCAATATCAACTCTCTTACTCTCTGAGAGAGTCATGATTGAATCATCACCAAACTTGGTTTTGATTGCTCGCAACGTCTCAGCAATACTTTCAACACCAGCACCTTTTTCTGTGTTGGCTTCTCCCATCGTCTTTGGTGCCTTGGCAGCTTTTTTCTTTACCATAGTAATTAAATTATTATTAATTTTTTATTATTGAGGCCGGTGTATAAACAAATGACCTCACAACTCTCGTCTCTCTACCATATCTGTCTTTTGCCCGTAGGGTGGTTATAGTATACCCGTTTTCTAAGACAAGCGCTTCTTTAAAATGACCATCTTCGTCGGTAAAAATTGGTCGGTCGTTGAGCCAAAGGTGAGTGATGTTGAAAGCCTGTCCTTCTAGGGTTACTACTCGTTCGTTTTGGTGGGTAGGCGGCTCATAGTCCAAGATGATTTGTGGTCCGGTGATTAGAAAACGAGCTTGAAATAACACATAAAATCCAATCAAACCAAGAATTGCAACCGAGCCAATAAACTTTAAGACGTCCCTAATTTCAATTCTTGAATCGCTTATTATCTCCATGGACTATCTTATTTCTTCGTTTTCATCCTCGTCGCTAGTGTTGTTTCCACTATTTTCACCTTTACCAATCAAAATTTCTCGTGGACGTGAACCATCAGCTTTACCAATTACTCCTTGTTCTTCTAGAATATCCATCAAACGAGCCGCTCTAGAGTAGCCAATACGTAGCTTCCTCTGTAGATAAGAAGTGGAGGCTTTACCAGCTTCCATAACAGCGTGTTTGGCGTCTTCAAAGAGCTCATCTTCTTCATTGTCTTCGTGTCCATCAAGTGAAGACATAAATGAAGTAGCGCTACCTTCCTTTGTTTCCTCCATATCAATATGGTCGGGAATACTAAAGTCTTGCGCTTTTAGATATTCCACCACCTTTTTAATTTCGTCTCCAGAAATATAGGCTGATTGGATACGAATGAGACGAGGACTGTCAGAAGATAGATAGAGCATGTCTCCTTGACCGAGTAGTTTTTCGGCTCCCATTTGATCAATAATAGTTCTGGAGTCAATTTGTGAAGCCACGTTAAGTGCAATACGGGTAGGAATATTGGCTTTAATCGTACCAGTAATAACGTTTACCGAAGGTCTTTGGGTAGCCAAGAGGAGGTGAATACCTACCGCTCGACTCATTTGGGCTAGACGAACAATTAATGCCTCGAGTTCTCTTGGATAAGCTTGCATCAAGTCATTAAGCTCATCAAGAATAATTACAATATATGGCAGTGGTTCAGGTAGATTAATTTTTTCTTCCTCTATAGAGCCATTTTCTTCCCAAGCTTTTTTGGCTGGTTGATAGACGTTTGCGTGGTAAAGATCAATACCTTGAATCTTTTCTGCTTGCAAAATATCGTAACGACGAGCCATTTCCTTTACCGCCCAAGACAGGGCCTTGAGTGCTTTCTTGGGTTCAGTAATAACTGGAGTTAGTAGGTGAGGAATTCCATTATATAGAGTGAGTTCGACTCGCTTGGGGTCAACCAAGATAAATTGTAGTTGTTCGGGTGAGTTTCTAAAAAGTAGAGAGACAATAATGTTATGAATTGTTACTGACTTACCAGAGCCGGTTGTACCAGCAATCAAGGCATGAGGCATGCGAGCAATGTTGGCAAAGTGGACTCCGCCAGCGACGTCCTTGCCAAGCGCTACTAGTAGTGGGCGAGGAGAATCTGTATATTCAGGATTCTTGAGGATAGAAGCTAGGCCTACGGTAGAACGAACCGCATTTGGTACTTCAATACCCACTAGTGACTTACCTGGAATTGGAGCTTCGATACGAATTGTACTAGCCTTGAGGGCTAGCTGGAGCTCTTGCTGAAGAGCAACGATACGAGAGATACGAACTCCTTGGGCTGGTTTGAGTGAGTAGCGGGTAATTGCCGGTCCACTCTCTACCGCATCCATTTCTACGTTGATACCAAATTCATTTAGGGTGCGCTTAATCATCAGTGAGTTAGCTTTGACATCACCAGCCACAGGCTTACCCTTGTCTTTATTTAATAGTGAGAGGGAAGGTGGAACATAAAGTCCACTAAAGTTTTTTACAACGATGTCGTTGATGTTCTTTTCTTCAATTGTATTAGTTACTTTGTTTACTATCGCTTGGAATCCCTTCTTTGGTAATTCCTCAACTTCTTCTGGTTTTGGATCTTCTCCGGCTTCAATCTTGGCAATCTCGGCTTCTATTTCTGCCAACTCTTCGTCATCAAATTGGTCGTCAACATTATTTTTTCTAAATCGGCCAAACGAAAGTCCGGTATTAAAAATCAAAAATGTACCAATCAAAATTAATCCAAATAGCAGGATGCCGGTTACCGGCTCTCCAACCAAAAATGAGAGTGGATAGGAAAGTGCTAAGCCGGCCATACCACCGAGGTCTTCGTTGTACAACTCTAGTGTAGCTAAGAGAGAAAAGAAGAGTAGTGAGATACCAACTATTTTGGAAATACTGACCCGTTCGTTTTCGGTTGGATACATCAAAACGAAAACATAAAAAGCACAGGCTACTGGAGCCAGCCAAGCGCCAGTCCCAAACAACCAACTGAGTCCTATATCAGTATAAGTACCTGCTCTACCCGCAAACCCAAGAAGTGAGAATAAAAAGAAAAGACCAACCACACCAACAGCTACCGCCGCAATGGCTTGTCTCGCTTGAGGAGAAAGATCATCAAAAAGTGGAGTCTTCTCCTTTACATCCACTATTGTACGTTTTTTTCGGGCCATAAATATCTAACAAACTGAAACTATTTGATACCGACATAATACCACGAAGATAGGGGTAAAAACTGGGGAAATTCAAGGTTTGCGATACTGAAACATAGTGATTTTAAGCTACCGCAGTTTGAATATCATTAACGAGGACTTAGCTTAAAATCATAATGTTTCAGTATCGCTGTTACAGGTAAAGCAAGATATTTATTACTATGGTCCCTAGGTAATTTGCTCACTGTCCTCATTCCTATTAGTCGTCGCTGCGGACGTTTACAAATAACCTAGGGACCACTTACGCACTTGGACATAGACTAAAAGACACAGGTTGGCCTTGTAAATAAGCCAAAATGTCCTTATAATAGTGAAAGACATTAACTATTAGAGACACAAGAAGTGACCGAGAAAAAATCATTATAAGACAGATAACAGACATCATGGACAAAGACAACATCTTTGCGGTCAAGAGACTAGCATCCAATAACGAATACTATAGCAATGTTTTCAAAAAGACAGAAAGAACTGTCTCTGTTGTATTTTATATAATGTCTTATATTGAGAAAAACCAACAGACAGATTTTCACTTAAAGACAATGAGTGAAAAGGCCATGCAAGTTCACGAAGCATCTCTCGCAACTTTGTCTCTCTACGAATACGAAGCTAAAGAAAAGATTTTCCCATTCCAACAGTCTTTGGTAGCACTTGAAGGAACTCTCCGTATTGCTAACGCTGCTCGCGTCTTGACGGATGAAGTTCTGGCACTACTGCTGGGTGAAGTAGACCTGGTCCAGCGATATCTCCGTAATCACTTTATGGGAGCTATTCCACTAACTATGCGCGAGAGCGAGGAGTTGGGAATTGTTAATCGCCCACGGACTTCTAGACCAAGTAGTAATCTTGCAAGACCATCTCGAAGTACTGCTATTCCCAAAAACGACATCAGCTCCGATGCTCACATGATCTATAGTCAGCTAGTTGATAGAGCGTCACGCATAAAGACAGTCCTTGAAGCCAAGCCAGCTGCAACTATAAAAGACATCTCAGAAGTTATTACTGATGTAAGCGAAAAGACAATTCAGCGTGAACTGAATAGTCTCATAGAAAAAGGACAAGTAATAAGAGAGGGAGAAAGACGTTGGTCTAAATACTCGGTTGTGGGGAAGTAGTATATTTGTCTTTGATACCTGTATAGGACATCATTTCTGATTCAGAATCCTGATTAACCTTAAGTTCTGGTTAAGTGCGGCTTTAATTAACATTTTACTCACTGTCCTCATTCATATTAGTCGTCACTGCGGGCGTTCTTAAATCATTAATAAAAGCCACGCGAACTTACTTTAAAGCGCTCTATTTCTGTTACCTTTATTTGCTCAGTTCGTATTAGAAAGTGTCTAGAATATGTGACTTGCAACCCTTGAAAACATGTATTGTAATGCTGTTTTGTGAGTAAGAAACAGAGCAATGGTTCGTCATCATAGTCAGACAAAAGAAGCGCAGTTTTATTGACGTTTTCGGTGCTATACAGTATCGTATCGTCGTAGCTAATTCTGGGATTGAGCTTTGAATATTTGAGTTGATAGCATCTTTGCAATCATCCTCAATAATCCACACTCCACACCCTTGCATTGCTACTACAAGTATAAAAACTTGGTATACTGCTCTGACATGCGCTCGTGCGCTTTTTCTTAAAGTGTGAGATACGGTCGTGAAGACCACGACTCAAATCCACACTTGTAATAAGAAAGCACGAGAGAGTATGAACGTTCTTTGACATAAATGAGAAAACGAGCGTAGCGACTATTTCGAATTTAGTTCCGAATTTGTCCCTTTAGAAGGACAAATTCCTGGAACGCAAACTCTAAAATATTAGCCTGTTCGTTTAGACTCTTCATATTAAATACAAACCATAACTGCCAAGTGCAGGCGTTACTTCATACATATGAAGAGCACTACTACCGCATGACTTTTTTCCTACCAGGTTAGATATACGACAGAAACTCAGTCCTCTCTTACAGCTAACCTTTACGTCGCGAGATGTTTAGTTAGTGATATTTTGTAAAGTGACTTGATAAATCACTTTATGAATATGAATTAATTCATATTATCAGCAGTTATCAAATTAATAGTCCATTAAATTGGACACGCGTAATAACAATACGCAAACAAACTTATAAAAATTATGACTCTTACAAAAGATTTTGCATCAAAGGCAGCAGTTGCTTTTGTTGCAGTAGCAATGATCTTTTCAATGTTTGCACCTTCAGCGAAGGCGCAATCAACAGAAGACTTGCAAGCACAAATTAATACACTTCTAGCTCAGATTGCTGCTCTTTCAGCACAAACTGGACAAGGAGGACAATCAGTAGCTTCAGGCGTTTGCCCATACACATGGACACGTGACCTAAACGTTGGTGCTACAGGTGGTGATGTAATGAAACTACAACAGTTCCTAAATGCTAATGCTGATACACGAGTAGCAGCTACAGGCGCAGGTTCAGTTGGAGCAGAAACTGAATACTACGGTCCAGCGACCGCAGCAGCTGTTTCAAAGATGCAAGTAATGTACCGAGCTGACATTCTTACACCAGCTGGTCTAGTAAATCCAACCGGATACTTTGGACCATCTACACGTGCTAAGGCTAACTCAGTATGTGCAACTCCAGTGGTAACACCAGGAGATGACTCAGATGATGAGGAAGCTACAGACGATGAAGAAGAGGAAGATATGGACCTTTCAGGTGAGGCTTCACTTAACAACATGGAAATCGACTCAGCTTCAGATGATGAGCTCGAAGAAGGTGCAGAAGACGCAGAAGTTGCTGAGGTTACAGTAGAGTTTGAAAATGGAGATGCTTCAATTTCACGACTCGATGTAACTATTGGTGATCAAGCTACTTCAAACCGAGCTGATGTATGGGATGTTCTAGACACAGTTTCTCTATGGGTAGACGGAGAAATGGTGGCTGACATGGATGCTTCAGATGAGGATGAATACCTAGACACTGATGGTGCTACAGGTACTATCCGATTCTCAGGTCTTGATATCGTTGCTATGGAAGACGAGGAAGTAGAAATCGTTATCGCAGCAACTATCCAAGGCTCTGTTGATTCTGATGATCAAGGCACATTTGAAGTTGTTGTAGAAAATCTACGTTTCTTCGATGCTGATGGTGTTTCTGACACTATTGATTCAGGAGAAGACTTCGGAACAGCTGTAACTTTCTCAGTAGAGGAAGCTGGTAGTGAAGATGAGCTTATCGTAAAGACATCAACTTCAGATCCAGAAAGTGCAACACTACAAGTAGAGGATGACTCAAAGTCAGACTTTATGACAGTGTTCGTATTCGATCTTGATACTGATGATTCAGTAAACGATATTGAACTTAACGAAGTAAAGGTTACAGTTCTAGTACCAACTGCTACATCAACATACGATCTGCTCGTAGATGACGCAGAACTAGTAATCGATGGTGTAACTATCGATGACGTAGTTGTAACAGACGGAGGTACAGATACAGCCGTTCTTACATTCGATGTTGACGGAGACGTTACAATCGAAGCTGGAGATCGAGTATCTGCTGAACTAAATCTACGCTTCAAGGCTCTACGTGGAGAATTCGAAGGAGCAACTGTACAAGCACAAGTTACTTCAGGACAAGCTGAAGCAATTGAAGCTGAAGGTGCAGATGATCTAGATAACGTAGGATCTACACAACTTTCAGGAGCTGCTACTGGAGATGTACATACACTACGAACAACTGGTATTGCGGTAGAACTAGATTCAGTTGATTCAAGTGTAACTACATCAGACGGAGCTCTAAATGACTACGCTACATACGAAATCGTAATGGACGTAACTGCATTTGAGCAAGATGTGTTTATCCCAATCAATTCAGCTTCAACCTCATGGTCATTAGTTGACGGAAATGGTAATACACTTACTGTTCCATCAGCTTCTACAACAGTAGTTATCACTTCATCAGCAGATGAAGGCGGAGCAGGCGATGCTTTCTTCGAAATTACTGAAGGTTCAAGTGAAACAGTTACAGTTACTGTAACTTACACACCATCAATCGCTAACACAACAGCTCGTCTACAACTCCTATCTCTCACATTTGATGAGACAGGTACTGTGAGTGGTGCTAACGATTCAACATGGTCTGCTAATCCAGCTTCAACTTACCGAACTGACACTGAGACTATCGTTAACTAACCTTAACTTTAGTTCTTACTCAGACGGAAGCCTAAGTTAGGATGAAAAAGAAAAACCCCGCAAGGGGTTTTTCTTTTGTCCATTTTAAAACAAAAGCCCCAGGATTTATTTCCCTGGGGCTTTTGTTGTACTCAGAAACAAAAAACTAAAGCTTCTCGATTTCCTTGAGGTCTCGGTCTGGTAGATAGAGTAGTAGTACTCCGAGTAGGATACCCAGTAGACCGGTTAGATAGTTGTATTCTCCGAATAGGATGGTGTCGATTTCATCCAGTACATACCAAACTCCTCGCCAAATCATTACTAGTCCAAAGACAATGGATAAAGTTTTAATAAAGTATTTTAAATCCTTATGTGTTTTCATACGCTAGCTATTATAGCAGGTGCTTATGGGGAAGGGTGTATTAAATATGTATGGACAATGTAATACACTCATATTATGACAACTTTAAGTATTAGAATCGAAGAAAAGACAAAAAAAGAAGCAATCAAGACTTTGAATGCTCTAGGTCTAGGTTTGTGTATCTGCGATAATAAGCTAAAATAACCTCATGCAAAAATTTAAAATAAGCCTTTTAATCCTCTTGTTAGCAATAATAGTAGTACCTAGTGTATCTTCTGCGTACTTTACCACCGCACAAAGTGCAATAAAGCTAAATGAAGATACTCTCCTTTATACAGTTACTTTTAAGTTCGGTTTTCCTAGTAGTGATTTACGTATGCCAATAGGTGCTGTACGAGGACTGCAGTTTGGTGATGCTTCACCATATGTTGGGTACACACTTCTAAAAGATAGTGAGACAGCTGTGGCGTCGGGAACGGCAGCTGGGTTGGTACTGAGTAAGGCTAAGATAGTTGATAATGAATACTTTGTACCCAAAGGGGAGGTTGGAACATTTACTTTGGTCGCTTTGGTAAAAGTAACTGATGATTTTGTACCAACTGATGCCAAGGACTATGACTTGTCTATTCAGGTTACTTCGCTACCATTTACTATGATTAAGGGTAAGTCTGTGGTCAAGGCGCAACTTAATCCTTCAGAACTCCAGTACTACATCACTCCTGAATTGGATTTGAAGTAGGGATAAAAACACCGGCCTAGGCAAAGCCTAGGCCGGTGTTTTTAGTTCTGCACTTACCAACATTGTTGTTTTGGTTACCTTTTGTTTAAATTACTGCATAACAATAAATAATTTATATGACACAAACCTCAAAACAAACAATATTCAGTATCATTGCTACCCTAATGTTCTTGGCTTTCTTTTTGGCGATGCCAAGTAACTCTCACGCGATGGTTCCGGGATTAGATAGAGTAATTAGTGGAATCAAGGCCAATGCTAGTAGTACCAAGCCGGTTATTCAAGTGAAAGATATCAGAGTGGTTTCGAGTAGTACTAAACCAGTTAGAGAGGTAAAAGATTTAAGTTGTGTTCAGGAGGCAGTTGCGGAGCGGGAAGCTTCAATTATGGAAGCATGGACTGATTTCAATACAGCGATGATTAGTGCTTTGACTAAGCGATCAGAAGCTTTGGTAGATGCTTGGGAGATGACTAACTCCAAAGAGCGCGCAACTGCTTTGAAGAAACTTTGGGCTACCTGGAAAGCTGATAGCAAGAAAGCACATACTGATATGAAGGCTGATAGAAAGGCAGCATGGACTGACTTTAAAAAGACCATGAAAGAAGAGTGTAAGGAGAGCAAGCTTCCAAAGGAAGATGCTGAACCAAAAGACGCTTCAGGAGCAGTGACTATCTAAATAAGAGGGAAGAGTAGAGAGGTAAAACAAAACACAAACCGACGCCAAGCGCCGGTTTGTGTTTTTTTAGTCACGTAGGTATATACTTAATAAATACAAAAAAGTATAGAAAAGTCTAATGACAGTTCGTTAAAAAATCCTCCTCCCACCCTAGACTCATTGGTAAATAATATAAATAAAAGGAATTTACATCATGAAATTGTTTGGGGTAGGTCCTTAGGAAATGAGGTATGGTGAAAAGAATTTTATAATTGACAACTGATACACTTTTGATACACTTATCACATATGGCTACAACAAAAAGAAGGCTTAATATTAGTCTCTCACCAGAAGTAGATAGTTTAATTAAAGAAATTGCAAAACGTGATCGTGTGCCTGAAGCTACGAAAGTAGCGGAACTACTTAAGATATCTTTGACACTAGAAGAAGACAAAGCCTTATCGATTTTAGGTGAAAGTCGATTAAAGCAACCGGGTAAGAAAATTTCTCACGATGATATTTGGGCTAGATAAGTTTTATGTATACAGTCTCTTATCATTCAAAGGTTATTGATGATATTGTAAATCTTTCCTCTCCTGTAAGACGACAGGTTAAAAATGCAATTGAAGAAAAGTTGATGACTGAACCAACGCTTTTTGGCAAACCCCTCCAGTTTTCTTTGAAGAATTTAAGAAGCTTAAGGGTGGGAAATTATCGTGTGGTATTTCAGATTTCTAAAAACGAAGTATTTATTGTTCTAATTGCACACCGTTCGGTCGTGTATAAGTTAGCTGGTAAAAGAATATAAAAGGGCATAAGTCACTATCTCAAAAAATAAGCGTGGTACGTTTAGGTTAATGATAAATATTTTGAGGTGGCAGTTACGACTGTTCATCGGTTTGTCCACCTTGATTTACTTATTTTCTTTTGGAAGTGCCAGCGCTCAAACCCTGCCTCCCTGCAGAAATATAGTTGCACCCCAAAGCTATTTTGTTGGCGGGCCATCTTCAGTGATTCAAACAAAACCTATAACGGATTGTTTGGATCCTTTCTCTGTGACAATAGACCCAGTCTCACCTTATATGCTCAAAATAAATGGGGAGGTAGTGGCAGATGGTGGAACTAAAGCTGTAGCTGAAGGGATAACAAAGGATATTACTTATGAAGGTAGTTCACATCTTGGAAGTGGAGAAGATTTTTTATTTAAGCATGAAGGAGAAGACTTTGTCTTTTTTGATAGAAGTGCATCCGAACCAGTATTGGTAGATTATCAAAACTTTGCTAGCACGTATTTTCAAACTACTGCTGAAGCAGATTTATATCTGATGATTTTTGAGGAAGACCAGAACACTGGAAGTACTGAACAATATTTTTATGATGAGAATTTTGCCGAAATAATCGATGTTAATACTGGTGAGTCAGTCTACAATCGTTATTATAGTTTTGTTGATAGTGCAAACAATTATCTATACAATCAAACCCCATACATTACCGCAGGTACCTACACACTGGTTATAAGAGAGACCGACATCGTTCTCTCGCAAAAACCTGCCAATTCTATCTTGAGTCAAATCAAGAACTTAATTCTCCCAACCGCCAATGCTCAAGTCGCACGTGGTCCATATGTATACACTCTCACATTTACCATTACTGAAGTACCCCCAGAGCCTACCGGAGCCAGTAGTGTACTTTTTTTGCCAGGGATTCAGGCTAGTAGGCTATACAAAGATTTACCATTTAGTAATGAAGCAGACCAACTTTGGGAACCAAATGCTAATAACGATGTACAACAACTAGAGATGACTGAAACTGGTTTTAGTGTAAATGATATCTATACCAAAGATGTAATAGACGAGGTTTATGGACTGGGAGGCAACATCTACAAAGGCTTCTTGGAAATGCTGGAAGACATGGAGGAGGATGCCGTAATAGTAGATTCGTTAGCTTTTGCCTACGATTGGCGTTTTGATGTCCAAGATATTATTTATAGTGGTACTCTCTATAAAACCGGTATCAAAAGTTTGGTAGAAGAAGTAGAGAATTTGGCCGAGGATTCTTATACAGGGAAGGTGACAGTTATTGGTCATTCCAATGGTGGATTATTAGCAAAAGTCTTGATAAATGAACTAGAAAGATTGGGCAAAGAAGATTTGGTAGACAAAATGGTGTTTGTGGGAGTACCACAACTTGGTACTCCCAAGGCCATTGGCGTTTTGCTCCATGGACTAGATCAACAAAAACTAGGTGGGGTAATTATTGGTGATTCAACAACCAGAGAAGTAATAAAAAATATGCCTGGAGTATATAATTTGTTGCCATCTCAAAAATATTTTGATGTCAGTGGGGATGTTTTAGTAACTACTGATGGTTCCTCAGCTACAACAAAAGTAACTCAGTATGGAGATATAAATTCTTTATCAAAGTTGACTGACTTTGTCTTGGATAGCCAAGACTTACGAAATGACAATGTGCCAATCAACGAACCTAGTACTTTAAATCAATATCTAATGCAGAATATGCTTTCTAGGCGAGATGCTTTAGATAATTGGTTGGCACCACAAGGAATAGAAGTTTATGAAATAGTTGGTAAGGGAATTGCTACCATAAAAGGTTTTGAGTACAAGGCTCTTCCTTGTTTCTCGGGTACATGCTTGCTCGAAGGGAGCAAATATATGAAGGCCTATCCTCTCATAAGTAACGAAGGAGACGAAACGGTGATGGCGATATCGGCCCAAGCTTATGCTGGTACAAAAGTTACGGTGGAGGTGGATTTAGATAGCGAGGGAGATGGAGTACTAACGTTGGGTAGGAAACATGCTGACATGACCGAGAGTCCGACTGTCCAAACCTTCCTTGACTCAGTTATTCGCTTTCCGTACCTAAATGAGACTCTAGAGGTACCAGAAGAGTTTACCGAGGTTAGTCGAGAGTATACCCTTATTGGAGTTCATTCACCGGTTGATGTTTCTATATTAACCAGTACTGGCAAGAGAATCGGTATTTTTGAAAATGTTATCCGGGAAGAAGTAGCCGGTTCACAATACTTTGAGTTGGGAGGCAGTAAGTATCTAGTGGTACCAAAAGAAATAGAGTATGAATTAACTATCTCTGGCAATGACACTGGTGTGTACTCACTAACGATTGATTTGCTTGATAGCGATAATATCCAGAGTAGTGAATATAGATACTTGGGAGCTAGCACTTCGCCACAGATGATAGCTAAGTTTTCTGCCAGTAGTACGGGCTTTGGTACACTCAAGACAGATGTAGATGGTGATGGTGACGCTGATATAGAACAGACCCTTGATGGGGAATTGGTGGTAGTCTTACCCAACTATACTTATTCGTCGCTTATTGCCGAAATTAAACTGCTACAATTAACTAAGTTGCAAAAGAGCTTGCTTTTATTGCAAGTTCAAATTGCAGAGCGGTTAGAAAAGCAATCAAAAACCCAGCTTGAATTTTTGACGTTACGAAACTTGGAATCGACTTTTAAACTCTACGAACGGAAGCGATTAATTACTTCCATTCAGTATAAAAATCTATTGAAAATTATTAATTATTTAAGAACTTAATTTGAATATAAAATGACCAATAAAATATTATTTAGTTCTTCGTTGGCGACAGTTTTAATTTTAATCATTTCTACAGAACCTAGCTTCAAATTTTTACATAAAGGTATTTTCAATAATTATGAAGAAATGGTGCTAGAACCTTTATTTATATTTGCGGTGGCTTTTTTTATAAGTTCAATCATTTTATTATTTTTTTCTGGTGAAACCTTTAGCAAATGGCTTAGTGGTTTTGTTAGCTGGTATGGACCACTGTCTATCATTTTAATTATGACTGGAACAACGGGTTCTTCATATGCATGGTTTAGTCGCTCAGACATTGCAACCTTTCTCGGAATAGTACTTGTTGCTGTTACACTGGTCTTTGCTTTGATGCAGAAATTTGTATACAAAAAGTAGTTATAGACAGAGTGCATTAGTATTTACGGTGTCTATCCAATAAATAGGTTTGGTATACTGAGTATTATGTTTTGGTTTTATGGGACAGTTATCTTGTTACTCTCAGGAGTGTTGCTGTACATAGCAGGGGAGTTGATTGTAGCGGCTCTGTTGAGACTTTCGCGCTACTTTAAAGTTACAGAATTTATTGTGGCTTTCTTTGTGATGGCTTTTGCAGCCACCTTGCCCAACCTCTTTGTAGGGATTACTTCGGCCCTTCAGGGTATTCCTGAACTTTCTTTTGGAGACATTATGGGTAATAACATCATTGCTCTAACTATTGCCGTAGCGGTTGGAGTACTTTTTGCGCCCAAGCGTGAACTGCAACTAGAGAACCAAACTATTCAAGACACTACTTTCCTTACCTCTATTTCAGCCATCCTGCCGTTGATTTTAATTTCTGACGGAATGATTTCTCGTAGCGATGGACTGGTACTACTACTTTTCTTTTTTGGTTATGTCTACTGGATGTTTTCTAAGCGTGATCACTTCACCAAAGTTTTTGAAGAAGAACAAAAAGAAGTTACTCGCCACCAAGCCATGTCATCGATTATGCGCTTGGTCGGTGGAGTTGTCTTGCTTTCTTTGGCGGCTCAAGGAGTTGTTTATGGGGCCGAGATTATTGCCAGCGGTATTGGTATGTCATTGCTTCTGGTGGGAATTCTAGTGATTGGTTTTGGGGGAGCGTTGCCTGAAATATACTTTACGATTATTTCTGCCCGTCATGGCGAGACCGGGATGATTGTTGGTAATTTGATGGGGGCGGTAATTATCCCTGCTACCTTTGTCTTGGGTATCGTTTCAATAATTCAACCCATCTCCAATGAGGCTTTGGAGTTCCCAATTATTGCGCGAGTATTTTTGGTATTGGTAGCTTTATTCTTTTTGTATGTATCCCAAACCAGAAATGTTATTACTGTCCGTGAAGCAAGCATTTTAGTAATCAGCTACCTGTTATTTATTGGAGCACTTATTTTTGTGTGGTAAGTGTGGGTGATATACTAAATCCACTAAAATATGTTCAATAAGACATTTTATAAGTTTTTGATGAGTTTTGTAGCTGTGGTAGCAGGTGCACTTTTCTTTATTCTCATCGTCGGGTTACGTGTATAATTAGTTTATGATAAAAATTACCGATCAATATTTCTGGAATGTGGTCTTTCTTTTCTTCTTCGGTTTTTTGATTGTAATGGCAATAATTATTTTGGATACTGAGAGTCGAATACCTTGGGCAGAAATTACCTTGTTTGATTTTGCGTTAATCACTCTAGCTTCGTGGCGACTGACACATTTTTTCTCAAGTGATAACAGCACCAAGTTTTTGCGCGAACAACTTTATGATTTAAAGGCGACTACCAAAAGTTATGCTTTGGAAAAACCGAAGACTGGTCCCCGTCGAACTTTGATTGATTTGATAACTTCACCTTGGGCGCTGGGTCTTTGGATGACAGCTTGTGTCACTTTCATTTATCTACTAACAGCCTTTGCTTTGTATCCGGTAATTATTTTGTCACTCTCAGCTGTTGTTTCAATTCTTCAAATAGTCCTACTGCAGTTTGAAGTACCCTCGAATAGTTCAACTGCTGAATAGCTAACTTAAATATTAAAGTATGAAAATACCAAATGCTTGTGAAGCAATGGTGCTTCAGGCTGACGCTAAAGCTTTAGCCACTTTGAGTGTAGATAATGAAGTAAATGTAGTACCAGTGTCGAGCGTGAGGGTAGTTAATGGAGAAATTGTTTTGGTCAATTATTTCTTTAGCAAAACATTAGAAAATATTAAACATAACCCCTCAGTTTCTTTAGCTTGTTGGAAAGGCTTGGAAGGATATCAAATAAAAGCCTTGGCCAGATATGAAACCGAAGGAGAACTATTTGATGAAATCAAGAATTGGATAAACCAAATTTTGCCGGAACGGATTGTGAAGGGAGTATTGGTACTGACACCAACCAAGGTCTATGATGTGAGTGCCAATGCGACTAGGGCAGGGAGGGAGGTGGAGGAATAAAAATACAGGTTGTTAAATAAAAGACGTTTTGCTTAGGCAAAACGTCTTTTATTTATAGTGTCGGGGTAGCCGGAATC
>JBGSVK010000012.1:0-8810 GCA_041752975.1 Minisyncoccia bacterium
CAGATGACTACACCGAGCTACCTGTTGCTAAAGGAGACGTATTACTGGATTTGTCAGTGATGGGATCAGATATAGAATTCGAGTACTTTACTATCATGCTCGCTAACTATACCTGTGAGGGAGAAAATTCAACTACCTTTGATCAATTAAGAATTATCAACGGTAGAAGTGAGTCTGCTAACACTGTACCGGTAGCAACTCCAAGTTCATTTACTGTTGAGGCAGGTCAAACTCACGTCGGAGCAGTGACCGGAACAGACGCTGATACTGATCCCCTTACATTTGAGCCTTTGGTTGCGCCGATGCATGGAAGCCGTAACTTCAATCCTGATGGTAGTTTTACCTACCAAGCAGATGATGATTATTCTGGAGAAGATTCATTTACGTTTAGAACCTACGATGGAAAAGCCTATTCATCTCCAGCTACCGTTACTATCACTGTAACCGCTCCTGAACCAGAGAAAGTAATAAAGTTACTTGTATACAATCCAAATGTACTTAGCCCAGAGGGTGCAGTATGCAAGGGACAGTATGGTGCATTGCCATTTGAGTATTTGGAAGCAAATGGTGTTGAAGTAACTTTCTGGTGCAATGACACTGTAGTTGATGCTGGAGTACTGGCAGACTACGATGTGCTCTATGTCGGACGAGCTCGTGCTAGTTATGATGGCGCAACCTACATTAATTCCACCGACCTCAAGAATTGGGTTAACACTGGTGGTGGTGCCATTCTAGAAAGTACTGGTGATAGCTTTGAACCAGGCACCACAGAAATTATCTGGCCAGGTATCTATGACCTTTTTGGCTACAACAATTGTCCAGCTATTGGTTCTTCCGATAATGGTGGTGGAGGACCGCTATACAAGCTAACCGATCATCCTATTTGGGACGGAGTCACTGGAGCCGTTGGAGGTAGTAATGGACTCTATGATGACGAATTAAATGATTCTTGCATCGGCACCGGTGTCAAAATTGGCACAGCTGGAGCGTCTGCCCAGAGCCCAATGGTCAACGAATTTGGTGCTGGTCGAACCTATTCAGGAGTACTCGTTGACTACACTCTAAACGTCAATTCACAAAGATATTTCCTAAATGTTGTTGACTGGGTAGCCCAAGGAGGCCGAGAACGCGATACAACTGCTCCAGTTATCACTCTACTCGGTGAAGCGGTTGTTAGAGTTAATGTTGGAGAAACCTATGTTGATGCTGGCGCAACGGCTGAAGACAACGTTGATGGTGTGGTGGAGGTAGAGGTAACCGGAACCGTCGATACAACTGTTCCGGGTACCTACCAAATCACCTACACGGCAGAAGACAGTAGTGGTAATGTCGCAACTGAAAGTCGTACTGTACAGGTAGTTGAACCAGACAGAAGAGGTGGCTCGAGTGGCAATGCTACTCGGGTCGGTGAAAGAAGGATCAACAATGCACCAGACCCACAAGGAACTGTGCTTGGTGCACAAACCTCAGACCGACTTGAACAAATTAGACAAATCAAACTCCAACTTATTAGAATCCTAACTCTTTATCTTGAACTACTAAAGAATAAGTAAGTTGTATAGTAGTTAGAATCTAGAACATCATAAAACCGGCCAAGGAGCCGGTTTTATGATGTTGAGGATATATGTTACTTAGAAAAGTACAAAATATACTGCCCAGATGATGAATATTGAGATGACGATTATTAAACGACGATTGGTCAGTTTGTTGTTTTTTAGGTCGGCAATTACATCCATGTCTTCTCTTTGCTGTTTGGTTATTTCAGCCTCAATATAGTCTCTAGGGTAGCCTTTCTCTAGTAATTTGGCGATTGTAGCTTCTTTACCTAGTGTAGAGATATTTTTGTCGATAAATAACCTGACTGGATCAGTTCGCTTGTGGTGACGGTAGTAGAAATAAACACCGAGGACTCCAATAAGCAAAAAGAAAACAATGTTATTGGAAAAGAGGTTGGTAATAGTTTGAGTGGTACTTTCGTCTAAAAAAGTAAACGAAAAAAGAAAGAGGAGGAATAAAATTGATGAAGCGTGAGGTTTGAGAATATTTATGAAGTTTTTCATTACAAAATATTATACACGATTGGGAATTTAGGAAGTTTTGGTTACTAGGCAATTAAATAAGAAATGATTGATTACGTAACATTAAATATACCTGTTCGTCTTAAGCAAGTGTTCTATATTGACACATAGCAACAAAAATAAATTAAAACTCTATTAAAGTTTCGATTATAACAGTGTTTACTGTTAAATAATTGGAAATATATACTATTACGCTCCAGCTGCACTAGGCGTCGATTCTATTAAGACAGGAGGGTTTGTTCCTTCTTCTAAGTTACTAAATTTTTTTCCTTCAGACCTCCTTAATGTCGTCAAAATATTTATAATTTGATTTGGTGTAGATGGTAGTTCATTACTTTCCGTAAATTTAATATAGTAGGAATTATTAGATTCAAACCAGTTTATCTCCCAGACATTAATTTTTGACGTTTCTCCATTAATTTGATAGTTAAGCAAAATTCCTTCACTGTTATTATATTTAAATTTATTTGAGACGTGAGGGAAATTCATCAAATTATAGTTAACAATTCTTGAAGCTAGATCATAATCTATGTTCTCAAATTTAATCGAGTTTACAGCAATAAACTTAATTTCCTTGCGATCAATTTCGAGACCAGGAACATAGTATTCAAAGCAGTAACCTCTTATATTTAATGTTTCAGAGTAATAGGCATTGAAACAACCTCCGTTACCACCAAATCCTAGATCACTATCTGCCTTTATATATCCAGATACAGATGCAAGAGTTGGTAGTAACAAGCCTTTCGCTGTTCTTAAATTCATATTACCGTTAATAGCAGCTAGATCTTCACTGGCGTTAAAATCAGTGAAAATACGATTAGCCAGTGTTATAAATAGTATAATCAAAAATATTGCAGTAGCAATTTTAAATGTTTTTCTCATGCAGAGATTTAACTATACTTATCATAGAACTATTATACATAACAATAGTTAGGGCAATGAATTTGGGGTATGTTTAGAGGACCACAGAAGATCCGGTCACTCTCATGGTTATTTATTTCACTACGTTCATAAATAACTCATTCGCTCGACCCCGAACATTTTGGCTCAAGGGGCCCCAAAATGTTCCTTCGAATCTTCTCTGATCCTACAAAATATCGACCAGAGAATTCGGTCACCAGTTACTAACTATATTCTTTCACTACGTTCAGAATCTAGTAAGTACTGCCGACCCTGGCTCGCTTGTTGCTACGCAACATAGCTCCGCTTTTCGAATCTTCACGTAAAATGTGCAGACACTTTACTTCTGGTCCACAAAAAAATCGCCCTGAGGCGATTTTCTGTTGTGGACCAGAGAAGATTCGAACTCCCTGCCTCCTCAGTGCAAATGAGGCGCTCTACCAAGTGAGCTACTGGCCCAATCAAAGCTATGAAGCTTTAATTTCGCACTATAATACGAATTTATCTACTGCAAGTCAAGCTGAGAACTTGATGGAATAATTACCCAAGGAGCTGAAGGATTGGCAGAGCGATTATCTCCTATCACTAGCGCATCGTCTGACCAGCCGGCAGTTTGTGCGCTTTTTGCAGAAACTATGACAGGATTACCCTCTTTGGTGATTGGATAGATTTTATCCTCCTTTACATCATAGACGTAACCGTCGCATGACTCTAACTCAGCTGAATGTCTTTCGCAGAAGAAAACGAATTCCTTATTCTGCGAAAAGCTATACTTAAGTTCACCAAAATGAAAACCTTGTTCAAGAGCTTCGATATCTACATTTAGGTCATTAAGCTCTGGGCTATATGAAAGTAGCTTTACTTCACTACCGTTTTGGAGTACTAAGCGACCATTTTGGTAACTCAAAGAAACAAAATCTTCTGTTTCTTGAACTTCTGGTTCAGTTTCAACTTGAGATAAGGCAACAGCGGCATTTTGTTCAGGGACACTAATAAAAACTTCTTGAGTCAGTACTTGCACATTACTATACAAAATAAAAGCAGTTGTAAAACCAATTACGTATGAGGCGATTACCGTAACTACTCTTTCATGTCTTGTTCCTTCCATAATATATTTATTATAACTAATATTTGTAATTTATAATCAAAAGTTCTTAACAGGTAGCATTCTCGACTAAATGGACTACTAACTGGTTCATATTAAGACCGACGGAAGCGGCGGCTTTGGGATAGAGCGATTCACTAGTGAGTCCAGGTAAAGTATTTACCTCAAGGAAATAGACACCGTTGTCATTAATTATGAAGTCACTTCGGGAATATTGAGATAAGTCCAAGGCTTTGTGTACCAAAGCCGAGACATCAGCAATCTGTGAACGCTCTCCGTAAGAAAATTGGGCTGGGCAGATTTCTAGAGTTTTGCCATTATATTTTGATTCAGTACTAAAGAACTGAGTATTACGCGGAGTAACAATTTCTATTGATGGAAAAACATAAACTTCTTCATTACGAAAGTTTTCAAGTGTAGCTGAAGTGGCTTCTCTACCGTGGATATACTCCTCAACTAAAACACGATCATATTTTTCAATAGCCTTCTTCAGAGCATCAGCAAGAGATTCGTTTTCGTTTACAAATTCAATTCCAAAAGATGAACCGCTGGCTACTGGCTTTATGATATACTCTGGGCCAAAATTACTTTTAATCTCATCGGCTATTAAAGATAGATTGATTTCAGGATCTTGGGTGACTTCACGATGGTTTGGCATTAGGACGCCGTAGTTTCTTAGAGTTTCTTTGGTGAGTTGTTTATTGAAAGCGACAGCTGAAGCAAAAGCTCGACTACCAGTAAATGGAATTCCGAGTCTTTGGATTATCTTTTGCACTTCCCCATCTTCCCCATAAGAGCCATGGAGGGCAATAAAAACAACGTCTATCGCACTGAGGATACTTTCTGGCTGTCTAATAATTCCTCTATCTAGCCATTCTCCTTGTCTGGTAATGATTACATCTTTGGTTTGGTATCCACTTTCACTAAGTGCTTGCAAAACAGCCGACCCTGTCTTCATTGAGACTTGGTATTCTTCACTTGGTCCACCTCTTAAAACTGCAATTTGCAAATGACTCATATCAAGTACATTTTAATATAAAGTCGCAATACTTACTAGAACTAAACCTCTTCCATTACACCGACAGTCTTTACCCTTACTGTGGCTTGATACGTGTCTCCAGACAATGGTTCGACACACTCAAGTAGATAGTCTTGGGCAGAATTAATTGGGCCAGAAGAGGCATCGCCACTAGTACCATCTATTGAAGGATTAAAGGTTACTCTCACAAAACCACTAGGGCCATAAACTGTACACGTCATATCATATGGAGCAATAGTGTCCCAAGAAATTGTTGTTTCTTGACCAGTTCTAACTATTGGATTAGCGGCAATAATTAGCATACCTGGATCTGAAATCACAATTGAACCAGAGCCACCTCCAGCTCCAGAAACTAAGTCAACAACTGAAGTTACCGATTCTGAAATTCTGTACGAAAAATTACGCGTATTATTAACCCTTCTTGAAGCAGTTTCATTGAATGGTGCATTTGTATCATTGATCTCAATATTGATTCTAACCATTCCTCCAGGCACATTATTGAACGTCACAAATTGTGTTGTGCTGTAAGTAAACCAACCACTGGTAATCGTACCGTCATAATTTAAATCATAGGATCCATCATCTCCAATATCAACTTCTATTTTGTAGCCAATAGTTCTCTGTGGAGGTACGTTTGTATTAGGATAACTACTTTGATCTATATGATTTAGATCAACTCTTAAGTTGAAATCATTGGTAGAAGAATTGAAAGTGGTAGTGGCTCTAGTGGTTCCAATTGCAAAATCAAAGTACTGAGGAGAAGTTCGAAATGAACCGTATACATCAGTTATACCAATAGCATTTTGGACAAATGACCTATAGAAGATGACGCTATCAGGAGGTAAGTTTGAAAAAGAAGTTGTTGCTACATAAGGGATTGTTGCAGAGCTAGATATCGAGCCCAATAAAATACAATTAGATGAAGGAATTGTAATACTTCTAGCTGACAAACCTGCAAGTGAAGTGTCCCAACATACTCCGTGTGATGTTATAGGTGAGCCACCGGTATTACTAATTGTGGTCAGTATTCTTGCTGAAACTCCACTAATCCAACTAACTGAAGTAGTCGATATTGTTGGTTGTGTCGCACCAACAATCGTTGAGGTCGCAGAGGTTAAAGTATTAAATACTTGAACTGGCGAATATGCTCTACCGGCAGCATTGGAAGAAAAACCTCTTGCGTAAATTGTGGTATTGGGTGGCATTCCAGATTTTAAATCATAGAGTGTATATGGAATGTTCTGGTGAGCAGCTAAAGATCCAGCTTGAGTTGGACAAGCAGCTAAGAGTCCAGCCATAGAAGTAGACCAGCAACTTCCTCTAAGGATAAGCCGAAGCCCACCATTGTCAGATATTCTTGCTGCTATATTTGCAGAATTACTTGTGATATTTGAAATCCAAGTTGCATCCATAGTAGGTAGGCTAAAGGAATTTGGGACAGTATATGAATATGTTGTCGATGTAGAGATATTACCTGCAACGTCTCTAGCAACTACAAAGAATCGATACTCTACGCCTTTTTGAAGGACTACGTCTAGTGATAATAGAACAGGACTAGTTGGACCATAGGTATTACCGGCAGTTCGATGTTGTGTAGGATGAGCTACCAGAATAGTTCCAGCACTATTTGTAATATAAATAATTGATCGCTCAAGCCCAGACAGTGGGTCGCCAACTGTATGTTGATAAGTGGTCGTTGCTACTGTCGAAATGGCTGGTGGGACACTAGAAACATTAGTTGCAAAACGAGTATTTGTGGCTGGAGCCTGAGAATCAATCATGAATGATTGAGCATCAGGAGCTGCTGACAGCGGTAAATTAGTAAAACTCCATGAGCGAGAACGGTCAGTTGAAATAGTATTTGAAATACCATTAAATTCTTGATGAAAAGTCCATAAGTATAGGCCGTCAGGAATTTGAGGCGATCTAAAGGCATTAACTGAACGCGAACCTGTACCACCAGAGGCAGAGGCTATTTCTGTATAAAGAGCATTATTTGAATGTCTAATTGCATAAACTTTTATACCTCGAAGTGCAGAAGTGTTAAATAAACTAGAAATTCTGTTGGTACCAATAATAAAACTTGGGCTAGTGATTGATGGTGCGCCATTGGTGGGAGAAATAGCCGTCACATCTGGAGTTGAAACCGTCTTTGGTAATAGTTCAATATGACCTCTAAAATGATAGCCGCGCATACTACTCAAGTCAGTCGTAGTTGCTGGGAAAACAGTAGGTCCCGAAAAGTTGTGGTAGGACGCTGAATCATCGACGGTTACTTGGATACCTTCTGTAACTGGGTCAAAACAAATTGGTGTAGAAACCTTTTGACCGTTAAAGTTTAATGAATTGAGTCTAACTAGACCAGCATTTCTAGTACTTACTGACCAACGACCAATTGAATTAGTAATTTGTGAAGTGGTACCCATTTGTGAAAGGACAAATTCTACAGAGGCATGATTTGGTGAAGTACAGGTTGCATTACCGACAAATGTAGTTCTGGAAAAGATAAAACCTTGTCCATTTTCTTGAGCATCAGCAAAAGATGGCATTACAAAAATGGTCAACACTATTAGTAGTGCTAGTCTAGTGAAGAAATTTAGAGAGATTACTTTCATGTTGACTATGGAATTATTTGGTAAGAACCAACAACATCAACCAAGTTGGCTATGACATCGGTAGAATAATTTTGTCTTTGCCCACTTATATTTACAATATCCCCGATGCGTAGGTTAGAAAAAAGAATTAGTTTACTATTAATTGTTACCTGTGTACCATTTGGTACCTTGACACTTATCATCGAACCAGAGTCTTGTAAGACAGAGATAATGTTTAAGGTGTCATTAATTGAGAATATTGTACCTTCAAACGAAACGTTAGTATTAGCACCTTCAACTTCTTGGTCAGTAGAATACGAGACTGAAGCGCCGACAACTTCAATACCACTTCCAGGCAGAACGTAAGTCTCTAAATCTGCTTGAGTAGGTTCTCCAAGAGCAGTTTCATCTGTTATATTAATTGGAACAGCTACTAATCCACTACTTGAATAGTCGTCTTGAGTACCTACTACTTGGCTATCTTGAGGAATTTGTTCCGGTGATAATTCTGAAGCGACAGTTCCAGGTTCAAAGTTAAAAGTTTCACCGCCTTCTGGTGTCATTTTGATAATCTGGAATCTTTCAACTTGAATTTCTTCTTCAGATAATGTCTGTGGTTGGGCAGGTATTCCTTCTTCTTTGATAATTTGAATTCTATCGATTACCTTCTGTTTATTTACTTCTGTATACAGAACAAAAGCCACACCTAAAGTTATTACTAAAATTAATGAAAAGTTCAATAACGAGACAGTTTGTTCCCTGTTTAACATAACACTTTAGTTAATATTATCACCAAACAGGAGGTTCTATTGACGAACAAGTGTATAACGCTACCGGTCCTTGATTAGTCTCTTTCTCGCAAGACTTCTAAAATAAGCAATGGCAAACCGATGTGACTCTGAGTTTGCTAGCAGAATATCAAAACGGTACTTCTTTTGAATTTTATCATCACCAATAATATGTGATGCTTTGTGTCTATCATCTTTTACAACAGCGACCACTGGAATATAAATTCTTCGTTCACTAAGTACTTTCTCTGCTGTATTTTTCTGGATGTCAGTACCGTCAACTACTATTAAGGTAGGATGATGCCA
>JBGSVK010000013.1:0-6056 GCA_041752975.1 Minisyncoccia bacterium
ATCCGCGAAGCCACACGACGTGACTGCACTATCTTACTAGTATGGTGATTTACATTCAATGGTCGTCCAGAATGATTTTTACTCATACTAATCATTCTACCCCTACGCCAAAACAGCGTAAAATCATTTTATCTAACAACTTATTATGCTAAATCAACCATTTTAGAAGCAAAGCTTAATTGCAATATATGTTCAAATATTGTATAGTCTTGCCACCTCGTAAGAGACAAATAGCGGGGTAGAGGAGAGGTACCTCGGGAGGCTCATAACCTCCAGACCCCGGTTCGATTCCGGGCCCCGCAACAAAATAAAGAAAAGCACCTATTTAGGGTGCTTTTCTTTATTTTGTAAGGGGTCAGGTAGCCAACTGCTTGGCTACCGTCGTAAGCGAACAACCGCAGTGATGCCGGAGGCGAACGAGGTGCGGTCAAGAACACTTAGTAGATTTAAAGCGGAGCGAATAAATTTACTTAGTGATTCGTGACTCATTCCGGGCCCCGCAACAAGATATAAATTACAAAAATACTCCTTTGGGAGTATTTTTGTAATTTATTTTTACACAAGTATTAATTTGACCCATGTTCATAGAGTATTTAATAAAATACCTGATATACTTTTATAAATTATGGAGGATGGTGAATCAAAAATAATTAATAAAAAGCTAGTATATGGAGGCTTTTTCCTGACTTTAATTTTGTGTAGTGTACTTGGTTATTTCTGGGGACTGAATGTTCAAGAGAAAAGGTATGCTGATTTTTTAAGTGGTTTTAAAAATATCCGTGAGGGTTCAGATAAATATTCATTAATCAACCCTCTCATTGGAGGAATTTCTCCTCAAGCTACAGATGTTGGTATCTTTACTGAAATTAAGGAAGATATTTTTCTATATCTGCAGAACGAAGAGAAATTGGGCAATCTGTATAACTACTCATTCTTCTTTAGAGACCTAAATACGGGATTATGGTTTGGCTCAAATGAGTCATTTGATTTATTTCCAGCTAGTCTATTTAAACTCCCTATCGCTATCGCTGCTTATAAGCAGTCAGAAACTGAACAAGGATTCTTAGATTATAAAATTCTATACACTCAAGAAGTTGCCCAAATCAATGAATCAGTTGAGACAAACTCAAAAAGTACGCTAGTTGTCGGAGAATCTTACTCAGTGAGAGACTTAATTAAATTAATGATAACCGAATCCGACAACGGGGCAAAAGATCTTATACTTAGCGTTCTTGATAAAAAATATCTAAATAACCTTTTTTCAATAGTGTCACTTGTTGATATTGATTCAGCTCAAACCTACCAAATTTCATCTCGAAAGTATGCGCTTTTCCTTAGAATTTTGTATGGTTCATCTTATATAAACGAAGAAAATTCTGAAGCAATATTAAGACTACTTACCAGCACTACTTTTAAAAAAGGTCTGGTGGCCGGCATTCCTTTTAACGTCCCAGTAGCTCATAAATACGGAACGTACAATTTTGAAGAAATGATAAACGGAGTAATAAAACCAGTTTTCCAGCTACATGATTGTGGTATTGTCTATCACGCTACAAATCCATATGTTTTCTGCTTAATGACCAAAGGCAAAGATATTGAATCTCTATACAAAATAATTTCAACTACCTCAGAAAAAATATACAAAAATCAGGAAAGTGGAAACCGGGACTAACTTTCAAGTTAAGTACTTTTTAGCTTTATCTTTATTTAGATTACTTAGTAAACACCCAATTCGTGAAATACTCTTCTGTATTGTTTAATAGTGTCCTGAGCTAGTTTATGTGTCAAAATGAAATCTGCACCACCATGGGCAATTTGATTACGGACCTTATGGGCCTCCCAAGCATCATCTAGAGATTCTAGTTGTGTTGGTGTAATACTTCTTAATCTTTCTCCCAACGATGTTCCAAGGTAACCCTTTTCTTTAAGAATTTCATCCAAAATTATGTCCGCCTCAATAATTGCTAATTTCCAATCACTAGGACTGTCAGAAGAAACGTGCTCAAACATATCTTGAATTCGGTTGTTTTTGGGTCCGCTCTTAAAATGGTCCTCATAGATTTGCTCCCTTCTAATTCTAGCCTCATTATCCAAATCCTCTAGGCGCTTCTTACCAGCCGAAGCATAGACATAGATGACCAATAATAATATACAAAACAAATATGCCAGCACCACATACACTAACCAAATTGTATTCAAAAAAGACAAAATGCCATCTATTGAAAAAAAACTATAGCTACTTAGGCTATCAAATAAATTAGTAAAAATTGTATTACCGCCACCAGCGTCAACTCCTGGAATTGTCATTGAACCAGGATCTTGATTTTGATAGGGCTGTACATCGGGTGTCATATAGAAAACTAAAGACGATCGTCATAGATTTTCTTTGCAACAGAAAGTAAACGAGCGTCCCCACCATGTGGTGCTATATATTGTACCCCAACCGGCAAATCTATTCCCTCTCTTTGAACCTTTCCCATGGGGAATGAAATCGCCGGCACGCCAGTTAAGTTTACTGGTACTGTAAAAATATCTTGGCGATACATAGCTAAAGGATCTTCTTGTTCACCAATTTTAAAGGCTGGAGTTGGTGCAGTTGGAGTCAAAATAAAATCAACACTTTTAAAAATTTCCTTTAATTCATCACGCATCATACCACGAGCCAATTCAGCCTTACCGTAGTAAGCATCGTAGTATCCAGAAGACAAAACATAAGTACCAAGCAAAATTCTACGTTTTACTTCTTTACCAAATCCAAGGGCTCGAGTTTTTTGGTAGACATCAAGTAAATTGTCAGCCTCTACCGAGAGACCATAGCGCATACCATCAAAACGAGCTAGATTTGAAGACACTTCTGCCGGCATCACAATATAATAAGCTGCTAAACCTTTTTCAAATAATGGTAAGTCTATATCAACGACAGCATGTCCTAAGCTTTTAAGTGATTCAACGTGTTCATTAAAAGTCTTTAGAACATCATCGTCAATTCCATCTGCTAGAAATTTTGTTGGAATACCAAATGTGTATTTTTCTTTTACCAGTTCTACTACATAAGTATCTTTATCAATAGTAGTAGCGTCATTTACATCTAACCCAGCTATAACTGAATTTATTAATTCAGCATCAGCAACACTATTTGTAAGCGGACCAGCTTGGTCAAGAGAGGAGCCCATAGCAATTAGTCCAAAGCGCGAAACAGCTCCGTAGGTTGGTTTAAAGCCCACCAAACCACAAAAGCTAGCTGGCTGACGAATTGAACCACCAGTGTCTGTACCAATCGCAGCCGGTACTATTCCCATCGCCACACTTGCAGCGGAACCTCCCGAAGAACCACCAGGAACACGAGACAGGTCAAGTGGGTTTTTGGTAACTCCAAAAGCAGAATTTTCAGTTGAACCACCCATCGCAAACTCATCCATATTTGTGGCACCAATAAAAATTGCTCCAGCGGCACGCAGTTTTCTAATTATAGTTGCGTCATAGGTAGCAACATAATTCTCAAGAATTTTTGATGAAGCCGTAGCTTTTCTTCCTTTAATTAGAATGTTGTTTTTTACAGCCAGAGGTATTCCTAACAGTACGGGAGCAGAATCACCTTCTTTTAAAAAACGCTCTGTAGCAATTATAGCTTCTTCTCTAGCGTCTTCATAAACCTCTAAAAAAGCATGAACTTCTCCATCCTTCTCTTTAATAGCTTCCAAAGCATTATCAAATACCTGTAGAGGAGTTAACTCTCCAGAAACAAATTTTTTTCTGAGTTCAGAGATTGTTAGCATATCTTAAGTGTCAGTATTTAATATTTTCTTAACAACCATATAGCGACCATCGGTCTTTGGCATTTCTCCTAGAATATCCTGAGTGTATTGATCTGGAGTATTGGTAACTTCATCTTTTCTAAATATATTGTGTCTTAGACCTACAGTTGGCACTTTAGAAACACCTCCATCGACAATATCTTTTACTTGACCTACATAAGCCAAAATCGCAGACATTTCTTTAGTAAAAGTCTCTATCTCGGCTGGAGAAAGCTCTATTCGCGAAAGGTTCGCTAAATGTTTAACCTCGTCTTGATTCATAGATTTGCATCATAGCATTTCCCCTAAATTCCTGCTATCAGTTTTAGAAATTCTGCTTCTGATAAAGTTTTTACACCTAATTTTTCAGCTTCATTTGCCTTGGACCCAGGATCTTCACCAACTACTACATAACTAGTCTTTTTTGAAACTGAATTAGAAACACTACCTCCTGCGTTTTTGACTATTTCCCCCGCTTCGGTTCTAGTCATTCTTTCCATGGTTCCAGTGAATACAAAACTTTGCCCCAAGAATTTACCAGATTTTTTGATTACATCATCATTATTTATTTCTAAATGAAGTAGCAACTTACTAAGAAGTTCTTGGGCTTTTTCATTATTTTGCCAATCTATGATGTTCTGCGCCACTATCTCACCCACTCCATCGATGGCAACTAACTCTGAAAATTTTGCCTGCCGAATTCTTTCAATTGAATCAAAATTAGAAGCAATTAATCTAGCGGTTTCTTCACCCACATTATCAATTGAGAGACCGACTAATAATCTTGATAAAGAAACTTTTCTAGCTAATTCAATAGCTTCAATAACATTCTTGGCTGATTTTTCTTTAAAACCAGGCAAGGTTAAAACTTCCTCAGTTTTCAAACTAAACAAATCTGCTACGTCACTAATTAGTTCATTATCCAAAAGAGCGTCAATGATTTTAGGTCCAACTCCATCAAAATTTAAGGCATTTTTTGATACAAAGTAATACATTTTTTGCCGACTAAGGAAGTCTGAATCCAGAAAAACACAGCGATATGCTGCAGTGCCTGATATGCGCTCTATACTACCGTCTCCCCCACAGGCCGAAACAACCTTAGGGAATTTGTAGGGAACTGAGTTAGCTGGTCGTAACTCTTTAATAACTGAAACGACTTCCGGGATAACGTCCCCTGCCTTGCGTAACACTATAGTATCCCCAACTCTGACATCTAGTCGCTTTATCTGGTCTTCATTATGCAAAGTAGCCCTTGTAACTGTGGAACCATCAACTACCACCGCTCGCAAATGAGCTACAGGTGTTACTACACCAGTCCTGCCCACTTGCAAATCAATCGCCTCCACTACAGTAGTTGTCTCAACCGCCGGAAATTTATAAGCAACTCCAAAACGTGGCGATTTTGCCGTATAGCCTGCCATTTTTTGTATAGCTATTTTGTTTGCTTTAATCACTACCCCATCCACACCATAAGGGAGATCCTCATGTTTCATCTTCCATTTTTGATAGTACCTTTCTATACCTGATATATTGGGACAAACTTCAGAATAAGGATTTGTTGGTAAACCTAAAAGTTTTAATAGTTCTAGTTCTTCCGCTTGAGTAACAGGCGCATTAAGCTTTGTTTGCTGTGCTTCAAACAAATCGATATCATATGCAAACAAAGACAAATCGCGCTCTCTAGCGATATCGGAATCAAGCTGACGCAAAGAGCCGGCAGCAGCATTTCTTGGGTTTGCAAAAACTTCTTTTCCTTTTTGTCTCTCACTCGCATTTAATTTTTCAAATTCATTTTTGCCTAGCCAAACCTCGCCTACACATATAAGGTTAACTGGATAATTTAATTTGTGCGGTAATGATTTAATTGTCTTGGCAGTATGAGTAACATCTTCACCAACCTCTCCATCACCACGTGTGAGGGCACGATAAAAAACTCCTTCTCGATATTCCATCACTAATTTTAGGCCGTCAATTTTATGTTCTGCTACATAAGCAATCTCCTCTTCAATGTATTCCTCTTTCGTTAAATGACGTTTGAGTTTTTGGTCCCAAGCTTTCAGTTCCTCATAGTCAAACACATTATCGAATGACCATTGTGGAAATTGGTGTTTTACTTTTGCAAAAGCAACACTAGGAGCAAAACCAACTGAATCCGAAACAGCACTCTTAACCCCTTCAATTTGCTCTTCCAAACTGACCAACTCACGTAAAAGAGCATCATAGGCTTCATCTGATATTTCTGGACTATCATCAGTATGATAT
>JBGSVK010000014.1:0-8294 GCA_041752975.1 Minisyncoccia bacterium
TCAATTGCTTCAACTAATAGTAGTTTTTCAGTCAATTGACGGTGAAGAGCAATTCTTTCGTCAATAACTTTTAATAAATCTTTTTGCTCGTTAAGTTTTCCTTCGGTCAAGCTAGTTACTTCAAGAATGTATGACTTATCACTTTTTGATAAATTCTTTTTATTTTGAAGAGTAATAATAAAATCTAGTAGCTCACTTAGGAATGTATGAGTGGAAGAAATGTTCTCACATAAATCAATTTTCATTTCTTCAGCTTGAATTAACCATTCATCCCAATATCCACAAAAAGGACCATATTGTTTGTGTGAGTCACTTTCAACAGTAGAGATTGCGTTCTTACAGTAAACAGCTCTTACTCTTAGCTTGCCAAGGTAACTCTGGTTTAAAACTAGTAGGGAACGTAAATTATCCATACCTTTATATAATATCATTCAGAATCATGCCAAAAGTGCATCTGCAAAGCACCTGTGCATATATCGGAACGTGACTCGAGGTTGCTTTTTAGGTGATTTTGTTATCTAATATCTACGTTTCTCTGAAGGTCAGAGAAAACCAACCATCAAACCAGGAGCGAAGTGGGATGAGAACCAGTAGTAGTAAAAGGTATTCGGCTGTACCGCTGGAAGTAGTGTTTCTGTATTGGAAGATGCGCTATGGATTGTCGGACAAGTTGATGATCAACAGTGCCATACGTGCAGGAGAGTTCATCAGCTCTGATGAGGCGACCCAGTCATTTGATGCAATGCTTCAGTGGCTAGCGTTTCATGCCACCAAGAGCCCCGAGTCACCGCCTTCGGTCATGTTGGCTGGTGGCGCCCATAGGATGCTGACGTACTTTGCTCGTAGTCCCGATGCGTACCGTGATTTCTGTATGAAGTACGTGGGCTATGTAGTCAGACGAATCAGTCTTGACGCGGAACAGACACCAGTGGTACGCGACCGTGGCGGGATTACCCACATGACTGACGGGCTGACTGTAGCGTTCGGAACTGAGCTTTGCTCAATTTTACGCAATTGGTCGAACACGCGTGCCCTGAAGAACGGCACCGTCAAGACCATTTCGTTTGTTGGCGAAACTAGCGAGGGGGACGATCCAGAGGAGGTTCAACGACTGCTCTGGAGTTACTGGACAAGGTAGATCTGGGATTGACTTGGATCTTTGTAGCCGGGTTGGCTACGCAAAAGGGCGCGGACTTAAAAACGCGCCCTTTAACATGTCTGAATATTATTTAGTTCGCACAAAAAACATTGTTCCAGTTTCGTTTGAGAGAGTTAGTCGCAAAGTATTATCAATAATAGTGTAACTATCGACGGAAGATAACTGCTCAGTATATTCAAATTCCTTTGAGTTCTCACAGTACATTTTGGTGGACATAAGAGGACCAAAAACTAGCTTGTTGTCATTTTTTTCAAATGTACCAGCGACATTATTGCAGTCAGTTTGACTGCTCATAGAATTATCATTAGAAAGTCTGAGTACAAAAGGAATTGCTGTCTCGGGTTCAGAAATAATTGTTCCAGTAGCACTTTCAGTGCGAAGCCAACGCCAGTTAACATCAGTTAAAGTATATTTCTTTGTGTCGGTTGCATCAGAAATAACTTCCTCCAGAGTTGGTGCGTCTTGATTAGAGTCAGTTTCTTTATTTTCATCAACATTCTGGATATCGTTATTATTAGAAGTCGAATTATAGCCACCATTTCCGTCTTGAGAAGTTGAATTTGAATCCGGAGCTTGCGCATCGTTGCTGGTATACAAATAAACAGACAAGGTAACAATTACCACTGCAGCTGCATAATAAAAAATTTGCGCTTTGGTCATATTATAGAGGTGAATTAAAAACACCCTTAGTTCTCAATAAATTATATCACGAATATTATTACAAAAGGCACTTCTGATGGAAGTGCCTTTTGTATATTTGATAATTAGTTGAGAGTTGTAAAGGTTTCGATTTGACCACATTCTAGTTCTGGAGAATCTCCTGAATCAGCATATTCTACACAAACTCTATAATAATAAGTTCTTGCATTACTGAGGCCGTACATATAAGTATAGGCAGTGTTTCTACCAGTGAAATTTGCATCTACTGAGTTTTTTGTAACAGCTCCGCTTAATACTGGTATCTCAGCGTATGAATTGTATTCATCTGCACTTCTTACCAATGAACGATCTGTTCCATAAACAAAGAAGACATTTCCTTCAGAATAATCATTCATACTAACGAATCCATAAATATATCCACCGTATGAACTAAGATTAGATGAACCTTCTGTCTCAGCTGTAGGTCTACCACTAAATGATTGTGAATTAGCAGTTGAAACAGTCTTAAAGGTTCTCGTTTGCCCATATTGCATATTTCCATCTTCATCCTCCACAACTAAACGGTAACTATATGTAGTTCCAGAAAGTAAGTCTGATAAGTCTACAGAAACTGACCCCGCTGATGATCTAGTAATTGTTGGTAAATATTTTACCTTAGTCAATTTTGATCCAACTCCGTATTCAAACCAAGCGTCAAGTGTTTCTGAACTTCCTTTATCAGCAGTACCCCATAGAGTCACTTCTGATCTGGAGATTTTAGTTGGCGCTATAGTTATTGCAGAAATAAAGTATGGGTTTGGATCTTGTCTTGTAGTTCTACTTGAACCAGATGAACCGTCAGCTTTCATAGCAGCTAGCTGTGCTTGAAGCTGTGCTAGTACACCATACAAATAAGCAAGCATTTCAGCATTAGTTCTAGGTTGGTACTGACTAGTAGCAGCATAAGAAACGGTAGCCGTTGAAGAGAACAACATGACTACTAACATAGTTCCAGCAATTAACTTTATTGAAAATAGTTTCAGTAACATAAATTAAATTTAGCTTTATAAGTTTTAATATTGTAACACATTTTTAAGTAAATTGCAAGGTTTAGGTGTAAAATTACTACATAGAAAGGCTATAATTTTGAAAAAACCCTTTGTTCTGGTACTCTTGCAAATATATGTCATTATCTGTTGGTATTGTTGGTCTTCCAAACGTAGGAAAATCAACCCTTTTTAACGCTTTAACTAAGAGTTCAGTTCCAGCTGAAAACTATCCTTTTTGTACAATTGATCCTTCAGTTGGAATTGTTGCTGTACCGGATGGTCGTTTGGCTTCTTTGGCGGAACTTTCTAATACAGCCACAATTATCCCAGCTATAGTTGAATTTGTAGACATCGCAGGATTAGTTTCTGGAGCAGCTTCTGGTGAAGGTTTGGGAAATAAATTTCTTGCCAACATCCGTGAGACAGACATGATTGCTGAAGTTGTCCGTATTTTTGAAGACGGAGACGTTCACCATGTCTCTGGTGAAATCAATCCATTAGCTGATATAGAAGTAATTAACCTGGAACTTATTTTGGCTGACACAGAGACAGTAGGTAAGCGCCTTAACAATGTAGAACGAGATGCAAAAAGAGGAGACAAGGAGGCTGTAAAAGAACAAGAAGTTCTAAATAGATTATTCCCACATCTGCAAGCAGGGAAGTTGGCTAACACTTTGGAGATGTCTGAAGATGAACAAAAGATAGTTAAAGGTCTGCATCTACTAACTATGAAGCCATTCTTGTACGTCTGTAACAAAAAGACGGACGCATACAACCTCGATGAACAAAATGATGAAAGATGGCAGAGTTTAATGCATTTCTTTGAAACTACCGGCGCAGAGTATGTGGTAGTAGACGCTGGGATGGAACATGAACTAAAAGATTTAAACGATGATGAGAAGAATGAATTTAGACGTGAGTATGGTGCTCAAGGAAGTGGAGTAGAGAGCCTTATCCGCGCCTGCTACAACCGACTTGGTCTAATGAGTTACTTTACTACCGGAGAAAAGGAGACGAGGGCTTGGACAGTACCAATTGGTTCTCTAGGACCAAAAGCGGCTGCTGCTATTCATACAGACTTTGAAAAGAAATATATCCGTGCCCAAGTAGTTACTTTTGATGACCTAATAGAATGTGGTTCATTTAAGTCAGCCAGAGAAGAAGGAAAATTACGCACAGAAGGCAAAGAATACGTGGTGAAAGATGGTGATGTGATTGAATTTTTAATCTAAATTTAATAAAACTGCTCAAGCCTCTGGCTTGAGCAGTTTTATTATTAAAAGGTGTTTGACAATGAAACTTATGGCATATAGCCTTACAGCTGGGTAAGAATGTTCCTCTACCATCCGCAACCACTAACCAAGGAGAGACGGTCATGTCGGACACCTGTGAAGCGACGGACAGCGAAGAGCTGTGCCAGATGTACGCCCAAGTATTGATTGCCGCCAAAGTAGCAGACCCTACTGGACTGCTGCGCTGGTATCTTCCGCCCAAACCTGAAGAGAACTGGGGGGATATTCGAGAAGGGTTCATCAATCGCTTTTGCGAGGAAAAGTACCGCGGTGACAATTTCCGCGGATACCACGCGTACGCGAACTTCTTCACCAACTACTCAGTCGCCCTGAAGGAACTGTGCATCAAGAACGGTATTGCGGTCTGAAAACGACCACAAGGGAATAACCCTTGTGGTCGTTCCTGTATTAACTAAGTTCAGTTGGAGGATTAGCTCTTTGCACCGGACTAACGATGTTTGGATTCCACTCCGCCTTTATAGCCCCATGCTCTTTTTCATATTCACTCACTTGATGGTTTAGATATTGTTGGAGACGCTTTACATGCTGTGGGGTAAGAGAATAAATAGTACCTTGATTGCCAGAGCTAAGCCCTAAAACAAAATACTCTGGCGTAAAAGCCAAGTTAATACTTTCACAAAATAGTTTTGGTGCCTTTTTTAAATCATCTGATTTCATGACTTATAGTATACTACAAAAATGTCACGCCTTCGCTCCCAAAAAACTACTCATGCTTACAAGGAGTACCAAAAAAGTAATGCTTTTATTTCAGACTCTTGTCCACTTTGCAGTAAAACTTCGATTATAGAGTTTAACTATTGGAGAATAGTAAATAATAACTTTCCCTATGATTTGATTGCTGAAGTTCATCACATGATTTTACCCAAGCAACATATGAAAGAGGAAGGACTTTCTCTAGAAGAATATCGAGAACTAATTAATATAAAAGACAATTATCTAAACGAGAATTATACTCACATTATCGAAGCCCTTCCCAAGACTAAATCTATCCCTGAGCACTTTCATCTTCATCTTATAAAAGAAAAGCCGTAGTAGAGGATTTTGAGTTTGTTACCTTTTACCTATATCAGGAGTATAATATTGATATGGACATGGAAAACAACACAGCCAAGCACTTTGTGCTTCAATCAGGTTCGCTTATTACTCTTTATTTATCAGTTTCACTCTTACTGGTTCTTTTATTCAATATTATTAATTTGGTCTATCCAGATGCTACTGAATATTACTATGCCATCGAAAGTTCAAGTCAGAGCGTCCGTTTAGGGATTGCTATGCTCATAGTATTCTTTCCAACTTACATATTGCTAACTAGAAAAGTAAATGTCTTTCGCCGAGCTGAAACCGATCACGCATATTTAGGGCTAACTAAGTGGTTGATGTATCTCTCACTATTAGTTGGGGGAGGTGTACTCCTTGGTGATTTGGTAGCGATTATACTGGCATTTCTAAATGGTGAACTAACCACTAGATTTATCTTAAAGGCCGTTGTTCTACTAGTAGTAGTTGGTGCCGCTTTCTACTACTACCTACAAGATGCTAGGGGTTACTGGCTCACTAGAGAAAGTGCTTCAAAACTCTTTGGGATGGGAATTTCAGTAGTAGTACTAGCTTCATTAGTAACTGGTTTCTTTTATACTGAAACCCCATCGCAAGTACGTGAAATGCGCTTGGATGAGACGCAAATTTATGACCTTCAGCAAATTCAATACAAGATTCAAGAGAATCTACAATTTAGTATAAGTTCAACCTCTCTGCCGGACACTCTTGAAGAAGCCTACGGTGAATTTCCAGTTCCCCAAGCACCTGAAGACCGTGAAGCATATACTTATGAAGTAACAGCTGAAGGCTTTAATCTTTGTGCAACTTTCTCAAGAGACTCAGCCGAATCAGCAGATGAGTTTATGTATAAACCAGTCTATGATCCATCAATGCCGATTAAAAATGGTGAAAATTGGTCATACAAACAAGGACGATACTGCTTTGAGAGAATAGTTAACTAAGACACTGCCATTAAACAAACACCCTTTCTAAACATAGAAAGGGTGTTTGTTTTTACATCTACCCAAACACGTGGCATACTGATAGTTCGTTAATGGTTTAGGTGACTTATTCGTTATGCATAAAAAATTTGATTCGGCAGCCATAGAAAAGAAATGGCAACAAATTTGGAAGGAGGAGGGTATCTACAACGTCGGTGAACGAGACAACAATAAAGAAAAGGAATACGTGCTCGTTGAATGGCCATACCCTTCAGGTAATTTGCATATCGGACACTGGTACGCTTTTGCAGTACCGGATATCTATGTACGTTTCAAGCGGATGATGGGAAAGCAGGTACTTTATCCAATGGGCTTTGACGCTTTTGGTCTGCCAGCTGAGAATGCTGCTATAAAACGAAACCTAAATCCCAAGAACTGGACCAACGACAATATCGCCTACATGAAGGACCAATTAGATAGCATGGGTAATGCTTTCTCTTGGGACAAAACTACTAGTTCAACTGATCCAGAATACTACAAATGGACACAGTGGATGTTCACTCAATTCTTTGAGAAGGATATTGCCTATCGTGGCAAAGGAATTGTTAATTGGTGCCCTGGCTGTAATACCGTGATTGCCAACGAACAAGTATTAGCCAATGACACATGTGAGAGATGTGGAAGTGCTATTGAAAAAAGAGAGATGCCGCAGTGGATGCTAAGAATTACTAACTACGCCGATAGACTAACTGATGACCTTGATGCCCTAGATTGGCCAGAACATATCAAAGAAGCCCAAAGACAATGGATTGGTCGCTCAAAAGGGGCTGAAATTGATTTTAAGCTTTCAACAGGAGAAAGTGTGACTGTATTTACAACGCGTCCAGATACACTTTTTGGTGCTACATATTTGGTTTTGGCTCCAGAGCATCCGTTAGTTACTAGCAACCAAGCTAATATTAGTAATTGGTCTGAAGTTGCAGATTATGTTGCTGTTTCAAAGCAAAAAGATGAACAAGATCGCTTAGACGCCACTAAAGAAAAGACTGGTGTAAAGCTAGAAGGTATGACGGCAACAAATCCAGCTAGCGGGGAAGAAATACCAGTCTATATTTCTGACTACGTACTAGCTACTTATGGAACCGGTGCCATCATGGCCGTACCGGCTCACGATGAAAGAGACGGTGCTTTTGCGAAGAAGTTTGGAATTGATGTAAAACAAGTCATAGCAGAATTTGTTACCTACGATGGTCCTGCTACACCGAGACCAGAAGTTGAGACACTGGTTAGGGATTGTGTAGACATGATTATTGAACACCCAACTGATGGCACATTCTTGATACAAAAAGAAGTAGACGGTGATTATACTCAAGTACATTTTGTAGGTGGAGGAACCGAAGGAGAGACAGATATCGAGGCTGTTAAAAGAGAGATTTTAGAAGAGACGGGTTTTACTGATTTTGAAATTTCATCAAAATGCATAACCACAGTTCATGCACTTGGTTACAGACACACAAAAAGTAAGAATCAAAAAACAAAAAATAACTTCTACCACGTGAAGTTAAAGTCATTAAATCAAGTAACCTCAGAAATTGAAGAAGGGAAGCATACGATTGAATGGTTGAGTAAAGAGGAAGTAAGTAAGGCTATTACTTGGGTAGCGCACGCTAATGCTTGGGATACTTTTGTAAACGGAACAGTCTATGTAGGTTCTGGCAGCCTAATTAAATCAGGTGAGTTTGATGGAATGAATTCGGAAGAAGCCAAAATAGCTATTACCGAGAAAGTCGGTGGCAAAATGACTTCGACCTATCGTTTACGAGATTGGTCTATTGGTCGTCAGCGCTATTGGGGTGTACCAATTCCTATTGTTTACGATCCGGAAGGAAAGGCTCATCCAATTCCCAAAGAACATCTGCCTTGGTTATTACCTGAAGATGTTGATTTCAAACCTACCGGCGTAGCTCCTCTGGCCAAGAGTGAAGAATTGAAGAAAAGAACCGAATCTATATTTGGTCAGGGCTGGACACCAGAAGTAGAAACCATGGATACTTTTGTTGATTCTTCATGGTACTTCTTGCGTTATCTAGATAACAGTAACGATTTGGAGCTAGCTTCTAAAACCAAACAGAAGGATTGGATGCAAGTTGATATG
>JBGSVK010000015.1:0-6097 GCA_041752975.1 Minisyncoccia bacterium
TTTCTAAACGTGTTCAGGAGAAGATAGACGCTGAAAATAGTTTCGAACCTAAGAAACACCGCTCTAATAAACGACAAAACGACTCTTTCAAGTCGCTTTGTCCTGCATTGCTCCGCGGGTAGGATTCGAACCTACGACCAAGTCGTTAACAGCGACCTGCTCTACCACTGAGCTACCGCGGAAGATAGTTATTTTTACCAATCTAGCTAGGCTTTTTAGGGCTTTTTGCTACTGGTGGTCATATTGTACAGAAATATTTTGAATATTCAACTAGCAGGGGAGTAATACACAGGTGGGTTTGGGCAGAAGGTAGTATAATAAGTGAGTTAAAAGGTTAAATGTTTCGCATGCTTACACTTTATTACAAAACAACTTGTCCATTTAGTCGGCGAGTTTTAGCAGTAATTGATCGACTAGGGTTACAAGTTGAATTAAAAGATGCAGATGATGCCGAGATTATGGCCGAGCTTGAGGCAAGAGGAGGAATTGCCCAAGTGCCATATTTGATAGATGAATCACAAGCGGTAGAGATGTATGAATCAGATGCAATTGTGAGTCATCTACAAACTACTTACGGTAAAGTTGTAGTGGCTACTAGACCAAGAGTACATATTGCCGACAACGTTTGCATCGCTTGCGAAGGGTAGAGTATGTATGTTCGTGTCTCGGTATACCCGAGCGCAAAAAAAGAGGACGTGTCACAAACCGGCGAGAATAGATACGAAATTAAAGTAAAGGAACCAGCTGAAAGAAATCTTGCCAACGCTAGAGTGATTGAATTGATTGGTTCTCTATACGAAGTCAGTCCCAAATCAATCAGAATTATTTCTGGACATCACTCAAGTAGAAAAATACTTTCTTTAGCTGATAAAGAATAAAAGTTAAATAAAAATTACATATGGTATTTCAAAATATTACTTTCAAGCACACTAATAGTAATACCGACAGCAGAATTCATGGATTTGTTTCTCAAAAACTCAGCCCACTTGAAAAATATGTTGGAGATGAGACCGATGTGAGATGTGAAGTTGAGTTTGAAAAAGTTGCTCCTCAAAAGTCAGGAAATGTTTGTCGAGTTGAGGTAAATATTTGGGTAGCTGGAACTCTATATCGAGCAGAAGCAGTTGGCGAAACTTCTGAGTCTGCAGTGGATATTGTTAGAGATGAGCTTGAACAAGAGATGCGCAAAGCGCACAAGAAGCGAAACAGCTTACTTAGACGAGGCGGAAGAAAGATTAAGGAAATGGTTAGATTTGGGAAAGGTAAGTAAATAAAAGAACGGCGCCCTTGGGCGCCGTTCTTTTATTTAAAGTAGTTGTCAAAGTCAGTTTCATTTTTTCCTTCAGGAACAATTCTTTTGATAGCCAAGTTACCTTCGGGAGTTAGTTCGGCATCTCTAATTTTTATACGTTTTCCTTCATGGATAAGGAAAGTCTCTGGCCAAACATCAAAGGCGCAGATTTTACGATATGTCTCAAAGGCTTCCTCTCCTTGAGGAAGGTTGTGTGGGTCAATTTTTATCTCGGCCATTTCTTTGGTTATCTTGGTACAAAAGGTTGCTTCATCATGATTTTGAGGTACAGGGACAATTGTTCCTTTAGGTAATTCTAAAACCACATGAGCTAGTAAATCTCCACAAATTAAGCTTAATATATTATCTAGTTCTCTACCTAGTATCGGAGAGGGCAAATATACGGATTGTTGGTACAGAATTGGTCCATGATCCATTTCTTTATCCATTTGAATAATGGTTACCCCGCAAGCTGATAGGTCGTTTAGGAGAGTACTGCGGATAGGGCTAGCACCACGAAGTTTGGGAAGAAGAGAAGGGTGAGCATTAATTGTGCCGTACTTAGGTAAATCAATCAGCCACTGTGGCATTATTTTGCCATAGGCAAAGACAACAAATAAATCCCATTCTTCTTCAGTGATGGTTTTAAGTTCGGCTTCATTCTTTAGTGATGCTGGTTGAAAGACAGGAATGTTGTGTTCCTGTGCCCAGACTTTGGTAGGCGGTGGTGTAATGATCTGTTTCCGGCCAACTGGTGCGTCGGGAGTGGTGACGATTAGTTTAGGAACCACAGCAAATGTTTCCATTTCAGTAAGTGCCGTTACTGCCAAGTCTGGTGTACCAAAAAAAGCTATTTTCATGTGAGCGGTGCTTCAGCTTGATCTTTATCTTTTATTTCATCCTTGGTCCAGATTTTTTCGGCTCTATCAATGAAGAGGATTCCGTCTAGGTGGTCGGTCTCGTGTTGCATTATTTGTGCTAGTAGTCCTCCGGCTCCTCTTGTGTAGTGGACACCATTTTCATCAATTGCTTCTATGGTGACGTTAGTTGAACGACGTACTAGACCGTAGCGGTCGGGAATAGAGAGACAGCCTTCACCAACTACGTGCGATTTTTTGGACATCTTGGTAAAGCGAGGATTGATAGCTATAACGGTCGGTAGCCTATCTGCCTCATCACTTTGGTCTTCAATAATAAACATGCGCTTACTAACACCAATTTGTGGTGCGGCTATAGCCACAGCGGTAAAGCCATCAACTTTGTAGGTAGCAATAGCTTGCCGTAAATCTTTGAGAAGTTTTTTTACCGTTCCGTCAGCAAATTCAGCCGGAGTGATTTCTTCGGCAATAGTATGTAGGGCTGGGTGATTTTCTGGTACTAATTTAGCCATAATTATTAGTTGTATTATAGCAAACTAACACAACCATTTAAATTAGACAATTCTCGCCGGGTCGATTTCCATTCTAATATAAGGTGGTAGATTTTTTATTTTTTCAATAAAAATAGATTTATTTTTGTCATTAGCAGGGATTCTAAATAAAGCATGTCTGAGGATTTTGGTTTCAGTTGAAGTTGGATTGCTATAGAAGGTGGCTTCAAGAGGAGTTGTCGTTATCTTAATAGATTCCTCAACTTCAGATACGACTGATTTTTCTCCAGTCCAACTAAGTAAAATAAAAGTAGAAAATGGTGGGTACTGTAGTTGTTCACGAAGTTCTAATTCTTCGTTATAAAATACTTCTAAAGCACCGTGAGTAGCACTTTGCAGGACTGAGTCAGGAGCCGTTCTGGTTTGGACCATTACTCCTTGAGTGCTCATTTCTCTTAGCTGTAGTAGCAGTCTAAAAACATTTTCATCAGCTCTCCAAGTAGGGTTACTGCGAGTAGCATCAAGTGAAATGACAGCACTTAAATCTACTCCATTTAAGTTCAGGTAAGGTAGAGCCATTTGAGTACCAACCAAAATGGCATTTCGACATTCATAAAATTCATCAATAATTTTCTGAGCCTTCTTTCTAGTTGAAGCCGATATATGATCTAAAAGAAATACTTTATGCTTTGGAAAGTTAATAATAGCTTCATCATAAACATGTTGAATACCAATACCGCGCGTCTTTAGTCGCCATGAACCGCAGCTAGGGCAGGTATCAGCGGTTCTTATTTTTTTGCCCGAGGTTCCAGAGACAAACCACCTTTCCTCGTTACCAGTTTTGGAAACAGTTTTAACTAAAGAATATGGAGTTTGTGATTCTGGACACCTAAAGATATAGCCACAATCAATACAGGTGACAACTGGAGCAATTCCTCTCCTGGCTCCATACATAAAGACGCGACCTTTGCTATCCATGACATTATTTACTCGAGCAGTCAGTTCTTTTGAGAAAAGACTGAAAGGAACGTCTGGTGTCGATTTGTCGTGCTGTTCAATAATTGATAAGGGTGAGGTAAAAGGTATGCGTTTTGTCTCTTCGTTATAGGTGCTAAAAACATCGATTCGGCGATAGTATTCGTCTTCAGTACGCGGAAGGATATCTCCCAATAAGATATATCGACCAGTAGCAGAAGCATAAGCAATTAAAGCTGTACGATGATCGATATATGGCCTAAGTGGGCTACGATAAAAATCGCTGGCAGAGCTATCGATAACTATTGAGAGCAGGTCTACTCTATCTAGATAAGCATGGGAGGGTGTGGTAATTATAAGTTTTGCCAGACTAGTGTCCTCATAATTAGCGTAGGCTTTTTGACGTTCACTTTTGCTTTGAGCAGGGGAGAATACTACTACTCGATCTTCGATACCCTGAGAAAGTTGTTTTTTGGCATAACTGACATCTGCACTGGTTGGTACTACAAATACGATGGAACCCCTTCGGGCTAATATTCCCCTAATATGACTACGATAGGATACGTACCTATCTTTCATAGTCGCGGTTAATATTTGCGGTACGGTATCTTCGTTGTGTACTTGTGAAGAGACAACTGGATATTGATATTCGCCAGTTCTGACGTCAGGAGGTAGTAATTGATAAAGAACTGCTCCGATTGAGCTTGGGTAAATCTTGGTCAACTTATCTGCAGTAGTTTGGATATTTTTGGGGACAGTTGATTTGGGAGCCTGTTCAGGCAATTTGCGCAAGGTAAAAGAAGCGCTTTTGAGTGAACTTTTGTTGTTGGCTACTGGAGTGACACTGGTCACAATTGCTCGGCAGTCTTTGCCTCTAATTGGAATTGTTAGGAAGGTACCGATTTCGTATTCGACACTACTAAAATAAGAAAGATTATCTATTTTTGTGCCACGAATAAGCGGAATTACCTGAATAACAAACATGTGGCGGTATTGTAACAGACTTCTGCCTTGGGGTCAGATTTATCCTGTTAAACAGTAAATTTAACTGTGTTAGAACTCGTCTAAGTAGGAAACTTTAGCTCCAATTGAGGTCAGTCTTTCAATTAGTTTTTCATATCCGCGGTTTATGCTGTAGATGTTTCGCAGGACACTACGGCCAGACGCAGCCAACATGGCAATTAGAAGGATGGTGGCTGGACGTAGTGCTGGTGGGCAGATTAGTTCGGCCGCACGAAGCTTTGAAGGTCCAGTAATATAAATTCGGTGCGGGTCAGCCAAAACAGTGTCAGCACCAAGCTTGTCTAGCTCAGTAAAGTAAATAGCTCGCTTTTCGTAGACCCAGTCATGGATGAGGGTTTGTCCTTCGGCTTGAGTGGCAATGACAGCAAAGAAAGGAAGGTTATCAATATTTAGACCAGGATAAACTGAAGGGTGAATTTTCTCATGTAGAGCTTTTAGTTGTGAGGGTTTAGTAGTAATGTCTACTAATTTTGTAACCCCATTGTGACTCAAATAAGTTTTGGATTTCTTGTATTCAAAACCCATCTTCTCGAGTTTTAAGAGCTCGAGTTCAAGAAAATTAATCGGACAGCGAGTGATGGTGATTGAAGAGTTGGTTACGATAGCTGCCGCCAAGAAAAACATACTATCGGTTGGGTCCTCAGAGAGGGTGTACTCAACATCTTGATTGATTTTTTCAAGTCCGGTGACAGTTAGGGTGGTGGTACCGATTCCTTCAATTTTTACACCAAGTAGGCTCAAAAAGGCACAGACTTCTTGAACCATGTAGTTGGCACTAGCGTATTTGATTACCGTTGTCTTTGGGTTTAATGCGGCGGCAAAAAGTGCATTTTCAGTTACGGTATCGCCAGATTCGTAAAGGACGATTTCTTCTGGAGAGACAAAATTTGTTTTTACTTCGTAAGTACTTTCAGTCGTTTTGATGTCTACTCCAAATTTTTCTAGAGCGTAAAAGTGAGGCATTACGGTTCGACTACCGAGTTTGCAACCACCAGATTGGGGAAGACTAAAAGAGCTGAGTAGGTGTATCAGTGGTCCGATAAACATGACAATGCTACGAGTTTTTCTCGCTGCTTCAACATTAATTTTATTGAGAGAAAACTTTTTAGGCGGAGTGATGACAATGCCGTCATTTTTCCATTCAACTCTAACTCCAATACTCTCCAGAACTTCAATGATACGATGAACTTCTTCGATTCTGGGCATGTGGTGGAGAGTGGTTGTTCCTCGATTGAGTAAACTGGCGCAAAGAAGTCCTACCGCTCCGTTCTTGGAAGTGTTAGTCTCTATTGTACCGGAGAGTTTTTTGCCACCTTCGATTTGAATGTTTACCGTTCCAGGTGAAAGGGTAATTAAGTTTTTACCCAAGGCATTACCAATTCGCTTGAGCATATCTGCACTGACATTTTGTTTACCAGATTCTATTCTAGCGATTGCAC
>JBGSVK010000016.1:0-8866 GCA_041752975.1 Minisyncoccia bacterium
GCCGTCCTTATCAGAGATTCCCAACCCTTAATAACTTGTACTTCTTAACTTTACTGCGTTGTGAGTGACACTTCTCACGTGAGGTTGGAACCCGACTACAGTACCAAATAGAGCCAGAAAGTCAACCTTTTCTGATAAAAACAAAACTGCCCGCAGACAGTCTTGTCTGCGGGCAGGGTGCCCGACAATGGCTCATTTCTTCGAGGGCGGATATGCCTTGAAGTACTTTGGCCCATCCTCGCTGGATCCCGGCACAGTGCAAGTCACCAACTTGCCGGCCTGCTTGGTTTCAGTGTCGAAGGCCTCCCGGATTGATTTGACTTTTTCCTCTCCACTACAGGAATTAATGGCATATCTCTTGTAGATAGCATTGGGGTCGTCTCGATTGACCGCCCAATGAGCGACTAAGGAAGAGAAAAAGACTAAGACCGCGCCGATAATTGTACGAATCCTCATGAACGACTCCTCTGCTCTGGAAATCAGAGCTTACTGACACTAGAGATATCATATTTATTTAGGAATGTCAATTATTATAGCAGTTATAGGCTTATTTTAGAACATGTTTTAAAAGCAGGGAGCCAAAGGCTCCCTGCTTTTAAAATTTATTTCCTATCTGATTTAGGTTATTTACTCTAGTACCGGCTCGCTTTTTCGTCTGATTATCCTTTCCAAAAACATGAATCTTAGACCCATGAGTTCAAAGCCAACAAATAGGAGTAACGCTGCACCCGGAGTCAAGGGAGTAATAAGAGCAATAAAGCCGACGAACACCAGTAAGCCACCAACGACTTTTTTTAGTCTTGGTCTAGTTAAAGTAAAGTTTTTGGCTTTTTCGTACATGTTGTGTTTACGTTGACGCTCGATTGCACTTTATCTTACAGATTAGTTAGTATTACCACTCTTCCAAACTTTTCTGGCAAAGGTATAACCAAATCTGGCTACAAACAGCAGCACAATACCATAAAGTGCAAACTTGACAAGTGTTAAGAGTAATGTCACAAAACCAATACTCAAATCCTGCACCAAATTGTTTGTTTCGCGAACAAATTGCTTTACTGCCAACTTCCAAGAATCCTTAATTTCTTCACCGTCCACAAATTTGTTTTCATAGACGTTTACATGGAAGTAGGTATAAGCCAACCTATCTAAAGCTTCAGACTTGGCACGATTTATACGCTCTAACTGACTACTTGTTTCAATACGGGTATTTGTAAGTCTTTCAATTAAATTAAGTTTACTATCGATGATTTTAGCTAAACTTTCTACGTCCCCTACCCTTGTAGCTAAAGTTGAAATACTTTCATAAGAAGCTAGTGCTTCGGCTAAAGTTTTATCTAATGTAGCAAGCTTGTTTTCCAAGATTTGGATTTCACTTGTGTAATCAGTAACTTCTCGTTTAATCGTGTAACTATTCTCGTTTAAATCTTTTGGATTTAAGGCACTTATAATTGCCAACACTGATTCAACACTATCCTTTTCTACTTTGAAAGTGTAATTGCAGCCCCGCTCATATTCATTTGAATTTTCAAATATTACATCTGGGCGTGATTTAAGTGACTGAATAGCCTTACAATCTTGTTCCAATTGTCTTGTCTCAATTGTCGCTGAATATTCTTTGACCTCGAATGCTTCGGAGTCAGCCCCTGGAGTATACCCACCTCCTGGTACTGGTGCTATATCTACACCAACGTTGCGCATCGATAGTTCTGAGACGCCGTACGAGGCATCTTGTTCCATTGAATCGTAATATGCCGGTGTAGAGACCGATATCTTTGAATTCATAAGGCCGGTACTTAAGCCTGTACTTGATGAAAAAAGACTACTCAAAATAGATAACGCTACCAAGGCAATACCTAGCAGGACTATTAATTTTATAAACTGTGTGCCGGTTAAATCAAACTTCTTTAGAAATTCCATAGTTATTATTCTTATTAAATTAATGTTTGGTTTAAAGCTTAAATTAAAGTAATTAAATAACTTTAATTGTCTTATATAGAACCAATTCACCTCTCTTGTATTACGAGTGAAAAATACAAAAGTAACAGGGATTACTCAAGGAGAATTGGTGTAGTTGAAAATAATTGTTGCAGTAATAAACCAGAACTATCCAGTACTATCGTATCAAAATCCTTATCAAAAAGACTATCCCCATCGTCATAATAAAGTACACCAATGTAAGTTTGGTCTGGTTCGGTACTAAATGATATTGGAATGATTATTTGTTCACTGTAACCGGCATAAAGAAGCGGACTGACTCCTATTACTTCTTCTTCGCTAAGAATAACGATAAATCCTGGCTGAGTAAGTGACACAAAATCTACCAAAAATTGCCGGCCGGGATTTTGAGTACCAATTCCAAAACTATCCATCGGAAGTGAATCGGCTGACATTTGCATCATCATCGAAGCATCTTCATTACCCGTTTCAACTGAACGTTTGGCACTAGGAGCGTCGTATAGCTCAGCTGTCGGCTCACTTTGTATTTCTAAACTGTTTTCTGACGCAGGAGCAGGTAGCTCGGTTGGAATTGGGGCAAGCGGAGTTGGTTTAGTTGGTACTAACATCAATATCAAAACCGCCACTGCAACTGGGGTCAAATACATCCACAATGGACTGACGATTCTATTCATTGGCTTATTCTGAGACGCGACCAAGCTCTCACGGAGTTTGTGAGCAAAATTAGTATCGACTTTAACTTCTGGTTTTTCAGCCAAAAATACCGAAACCATATCTCTAACTTCAGCATCGTGTTCCCTTAAAGAAGGATCCAAAGTGTAGATATCGTTTAGAATGTTTTCCAGTAAATCGTGCATATACTATGTATTACGATAAATCCTTAAAAAGTAACGGGGCCAGTGCACCACAAGCCAAGAAAATACTGACCATCGCAACGGGACCGCATTTTTCTCGCAACTCCTTGATACCGCGGGAGAAAGCCATTTTTACACTATCTTCCGAACCATCAACAATAGTAGCTATTTCCTTGTAGGAAAGTTCTTCCCAAATTCGTAGAACGATAATTTCTCGTTGTTTGGAATTTAGGGTCTGTAGATAATCAGTAACTTTTTTAAGTCCAGCAATAGCATCTAATGATTCGACAGTTCTTTCATCAACTGCAATATCAAAAACATCTTCAATAGAAACTTCAGACTTATTGGTACGGTAGTAATCAATCACAGTGTTTCTAGCAATTCGATAAATCCAAGCTGAGAAAGTTCCCTTTTCACTATCATATGAACCAATCTTTACTAAGGCTTTATGAAAGATATCACTGGTAATATCTTCAGCTGTTTCCTTTGAAAAAGTCTTGTAGTAGACGAAACGATAAATCTTATCTAAGTAGCGGTCATAAAGAACACCAAAGGCTTCGGTGTCTCCTAATTGCAAACGGGCAGTATAAACTGTGTCGTCTTCCATTACTACTAGTATGACACAATTAATATCAACGTTAAATAACTTTTTGTACTAATTCATATTCAGACTAATTGTTTAAATTGTAATAAATTATAAAGTATGGGATATTTGATTCTACCTCAGTAAGTACTGTAGGCGGTCTTTTGTTTAACGCACCTCAATGGAGTTTGCCATGAACGACGCAACGAACCCGAATCAAGACACTCAAGCTCGCCGAGACTTGTACGCTTCCCTACTCGAAGTAATGGCAGCGGGGAAAGCTGTACTTCAGTCGATGCCTATTGAAAGCATCGACTTCCCAACACCTTCACATGTCGAAGTTGTGGTTACGATCCTTGCGAACATCTACAAAGCAGATCAGGGTGCAGTCTCGATGGGTCTTGGTGGAAACCTTGATTCTGAAAGGGCTTTGGTGGCCAGAGTTTGCCATAAGCTTGATGCCATGAAGTCCCGAACAGGTACTTTGAATCCAGACAAGTGAAGACAATCTTCTTTCGACGTACGGCCCGCACTCTTGTAAAATAAGTGCGGGCCGTTCTAATTTTATATTTGCTACACTATAACCATGAATAACTTACGTGGTGGCACCCATACTACTTTGACTGAAACTGCAGAATTAGTGGTTTCGGTATTGGAAAAAATCGCGGGAGTGACGATGATTTCACCAGGAATTATTACTCAAAATAAAGGTAAGGGTGGTAAGCGACATATCACAGTTTCCTTTACCAATGCTGGTATGGGACTAATTATTTCTGGACAAGGTGTCCAAAAAGTAGCCGCTCACTGCGACCCGAAAGAAACTGGGCGTATCTATACTGAGCTGACTAAGAGTAAAAAGCTAAGTGCGTTTACTTTTAAAACTAGAGATAAGAAGCCGGGAGTTTAGACAAAGCGAAACCGCCGGCGAGCCGGCGGTTTTTTGAACTGAGCCCTTGGCTCAGGTGGCCCTACGATCGTCATCCTCGACGCCGTCAAGCAATTCGGAATCTCCGGACAGCTCTTCGGTCGGCTGATCAAGAACGCGGGCTGGGAGCGGATGAGACAGCGCGGTGGCTTGGCCAGTTCCACCTTGGTACCAAACCTTGGCGGGATTGGTTTCAACCTGAATCAAACGATCTTGGGGCATGTGATCTCTCCGGTGGTGAATAAGACCGAACTTGGTCCGAACATAATATAAAGAAATTTATAAAGTATGCAAGTCTTGTAAGATAACTAAGCTATACCTCTTCGTCACGAGTCACTAAGTATATTTCTTCACTTCGTTCGAAATCTACTAAGTGCTCTTGACCACGACTCACTCGCTCACAAGTTCGCATCGTTCCGTATCGGCAAGCGGTACGTAAAAGCCGCAGGGCTTTTACTAATACAAATAAAAACACCTCCCGAAGGAGGTGTTTTTATTTGTATTACCGCTTGCCGCCCATCAGTCGTCCTGGTTTTCGTCGTTCGACAATGAAGACGTTTGAGTACTTCTTTGGTGAACGAGTCTTTTGTCCCTTTCCAGTTGGACGTCCTTGCTTGGTACGAGCTCGACGGTGTCCACGTGGTGAACGACCCTCTCCTCCTCCATATGGGTGGTCTACTGCGTTTCGAGCAGAACCTCGGTTCTTTGGACGTAGTCCACGATGTCGTGAGCGTCCAGCCTTACCTAGGTCTACTAGTCTGTTTTCTTCGTTAGTTACAGCACCGATAGATGCCCAACTAGTTGAAATAACTTTTCGAATTTCTGTAGACGGCATCTTTAGGAGAGTATATCCTCCGTCATGTGCCACTACTTCTACGTAGTTACCAGCTGAACGAGCAATTTTAGCTCCAGCACCTGGCTTAATTTCAACGTTGTATACCTGTGTTCCAATTGGAATAGCTCTAAGTGGAAGTCTATTACCAACCTTGACCTTTGCAGTCTCAGAGGTAATAACTTCATCATGTTGAGCCAGTCCTTGTGGAGCTAGGATATATCGTCTCTCACCGTCCTTGAAGACAATTAGAGCAATAAATCCTGTTCGGTTTGGATCGTACTCGATAGTTTCTACACGAGCAGGAATATCCTTCTTGTTGTACTTAAAGTCAATCAGACGATAGGTTTGCTTGTTACCACCACCTCGGTAGAGATTGGTTGTACGTCCAAAACTGTTTCTTCCTCCAGTACTGCGTCCGCCTTTTGTAAGAGCCTTGAGAGGATTACTGGCAGTTGATGTTAGTTTCTTCTTGTATTCAATGACCGATCCATCGCGTCGGCCAGCAGAAGTAGGTTTATACTTTTTCATAGCTAGACGAGATTAATTGTGTCACCCTTTTTAAGATAAACGTATGCCTTCTTCATACCAGCCACTTTAACCATACGGTTACGAGCACCAGCAAGACGAGTAGCAGGTTTTTTATTGACGATGTTTACCTTCACCGGCGTCACACCATAGAGAGCCTTTACTGCATCACGAACGAGAAACTTTGTTGCATCACGACGAACTGTAAATGTATAAACATTTTTGTCGCCAAGACCAACTGCTTTCTCAGTGATACGCGGACCAGCAATAACGCTAGTCAGATCTCTATCGGTTGAAAGGGCCTTTCCGCTTCCGGCCACTTTACCAACTACTGGAGTCTTGTCTCCAGCGTCAGCTTCTTTCTTTCGACTAAAGAGAGCCATAATAATTATTTCTTAGTAGCCACAACTGTTCCAACTACTCGCTTAGAGATAATCTCTAGAGTACTAGTCGGCTCAGTCATTACTACATACTTATAAGTTAGAAGATCAACTGGGTTGATATCCTTAGCTTGCATTACTTCGATATTACCAAAGTTACGGAAGCTCTTTTCAATTGCTTCGTTTCGACTTGGCAAAACTAGCACAGCAGCATTCTTTCGCTTGGTAGCCAAAGAAGTTTGACCAGTTCCTTTGGCAATTGCGCCAAGAACGGTTTTACCTAGAGCTGTTTTTGGTTCATTGATTGAAAGTGAATCAACAAAGATAACCTCAGCATCAACAAACTTCTTTGAAAGTACTGTAGCCAAAGCCTTAGCACGAACCTTTTTGTTTATCTTTACTGAGTAATCCTTTTCCTTTTGTGGACCATGAGCCACACCTCCACCTGCCCAAATCGGTGAACGACTTGAACCGTGTCGAGCGCGTCCAGTTCCCTTTTGTTGCCATGGCTTCTTTCCTCCTCCGCGAACATCACCTCGGCCTTTGGTATGAGCAGTTGATTGTCGAGCATTGGCTTGCATTCCAATTACTACTTCATGTACCAAATCAGCATTCCAAGCAAGACCAAACACGGCTTCTGGAAGAGAAATTTTTCCAACTTCCTTTCCTTCGTGAGAATATATTATTGTATCCATATATTTTTCTTACTTAGATGCCACGCACCTCTACTAATGTTCCCTTTCGACCTGGTATAGCTCCTGAAACAAGTAATACGTTTTCTGACGGATTAACTTGTAGAACGCGTAGGTTTTTGATGGTGATGGTATCAGAGCCCATACGACCAGCCATACGTGTTCCTTTCATTACTCTATTTAGACCAGTTGATCCAATAGAGCCCGGTTCTCGTTCTGAGTGCTTTTGCCCATGACTTCGACGTCCTCCGCCGAATCCATGTCGCTTAACTACACCCTGAAAACCTTTTCCTTTTGATACTGCCGAGACAGCAATAGTATCTCCAGGTACAAATATTGAAGCGTCAAAAGAAGTATCTTTTGTCATTTCGTTAAGAGAAGCTTCGTTGCCTGCTGTAGGGCGAAACTCCTTAACGTAACGTACTCCAGTTCCAAAATGACCTTTCTGAGCCTTGGCTACACGATGGTCTTTTTGTTCGCCAGTAGCGATTTGTACCGCAACATAACCATCAGTTTCAACATTTTTTACTTGTGAGACTTTGGCTGTAGCCACCTTCAAAATAGTAGCTGCCTTGCAAACACCGTTTTCATCGAAAACTTGTGTCATTCCGGCCTTGGTTCCAATAATGAATTTCATTACGAGTGAACTATCTAATAAACTCGTTTCAAAGAGACCGTAATTACAACAAACCGCGCATGGGCGCAGACACAAGGTCCACACTTAAATGCGCGGTTTGTGCCCATTGGTCTAGGGTGATAAATCACACCTGTACGTAGGTCTTTAGAAACTGGGGCTTAGTATAATGATTTTTGGCATTTTTGCAAGTATATTTACCATTTGTCTAGTTATTTTAAACAAAACCCGCTGACGCGGGTTTTGTTTAAAATTTAATGTCACTGAAATTAGATTTCCTCTATGGTGCGAACGACACTTACCCTAGTCTCTCCTTCTCCAAACAATTCTGGATAAGTTGGAGAAGCACAGTAAATGTTTACGATTTGAGCTGATGTTAACGGGCGAGTTGTCATAGGTGGATTAACAGTGACCGGAGAAGTATTGCCATTATGAGTAAAAACAACGTCTCGTCCACCATCTTTGATAGTACATGACAAGTCATATGCAGAATCTATTACTATGTTTAGATTAGCACTGTTACCGCTACGGATAACATTTGGATCCGCAACGACATCTAGAGAAGGCTTTTCCGCACACATACCAAGACCAGGTACCCAAATACTGTCGCCCAAACAAGGAGTTAGTGCACTTGTTGAAACTGTAAAAGTACTTCCTGTATCCCGCAAGGTAAAAGTATTATCAATCTGACTAACAGTCCTAGATTCACCAGGATTCTTAACTGGCTCAGTACTGAAAACATTTGATCCTTGACTAATTTCTGGTGTACCTACAAAGTTTTCGGATTCCCAAACAACCAGTGTATTACATTCACTGTCACCGACAGCAATGTCACAACGTGCCGCACCTATACTACCTCTAGGAGTTCCGGGACCTGAAACCACTGGTGCAGAAACTGTAATTGGACCAACTTGTCTACAATTGTCTTCATAACCTCCTTCATTAATTTGATTGCGAGAATCTACACAGTACTGAAGGAAAAGTTGACCTGCTTGATTAGGGGTAAAGTTTACTGAGTCCTGAGGAATAATTCCAGTCGGACCGACTACTCCTTTGTTGAATTCCCTAATTGTTGTATAGCCACCAATTGCTCCCCATCGGTAAGAAAAATTAGTAAATACTGCTATCGGAGTTGAAACAGTACCGTTATTTCTCATACGACCAGCCAAAGTAATAGGTGTATCTTGAGTGAGGTTTGAGTAGGTTCCTAAATTATGAGTCTGAACAACCAAATCAGGATACCCAGCGACTGGTGCATTGCAAGTAGCGGCAGCTACTGGATCAGTAGACCAAGTACCATTTGTACATAAATACTGTGCAGTACCAGTCTCAGGTGAAATTGAGTCAATAACGGAACCGACAACTCCACTGGAAGTTAGGGGGGTTGTCCCACTACACGTATTACCACCAGCATTCCAAGTTTTTGGAGTCCCAGCCGGGCAAGCAGAAGCAGGTACGGTACAAGTAAAATCAAGCACAGCC
>JBGSVK010000017.1:0-19102 GCA_041752975.1 Minisyncoccia bacterium
GGCCCACAATCATGTCCGACTTAGGGCAATCGTCCTACTGATCACCCTTGCCCATACAATCTTCGGTTACTTGGGCTTAGGGACACACATGTTCGGACAGTACGAGTCCGGTCAGCTAGGCTGGTCAATTTGGCCTATCCTCGGCGTCGCGACAGTCCTTGGACTACGCTTCATCGTCGGCGGCCTGAGTGGAGACGAGGAAGACAATGGCGCAGTCGAAAAGTTGGCCGCCGGCCTCTTTTCCCTGGTCGCCTTGACGTTGTACTATAACGTCTCGGTGGATGAATTCTTCGCTGTCCTGCAGCGATACCAGTGGATGAAGGCCCAAGGCTGGGACCATACCACGATGGCGCTGAACATCGGCCTGTCGATGGTCATACTCTGGTGCATCCTGGCACTGGTCCAGCACTTCGCTGGCGCCAGCCAGTGGCTTAACGACTGGTGCGAAGAACACGGTGACCGGGCGATGTTCGTCGTATTCTCACTGATCATGTACTACATGGTCCGCGGTATCCTGCAGAACGGCCTTGGCTACGAGCCTTGGCAAGACAAGTTCACCGGTATCGCGCCAAGCATGCTAGTTCTAGGCTTCATCCTGACCTGGCTACTCAAGCAGGCGCTGAAAGTGGAGCTTGTCCACCGCGGCGCCAGGAAAATCTTCTTCCTCGGCGACTGACCCAGTTCGACCAATCGTCGCACATTGAAGCCCTTGTACCATAACTAGGTACCTGGGCTTTCTCTTTTTTTAATAAATTTACTTCTTGAATTAAACATTAAAACCAGAGCGACCTTAGGTCGCTCTGGTGATCTTCTAAAAAATTCCCCAATGCCCAAATCGATTGATTGCCTAGGGTACCCCTTTGTTTTAGACTATTCAAAACTAGATTTTATGGTATAAATATCCCACGGAATAGCTCCGCAAGCTCCTTCAACAACCTATCCTTGGAGAATTGTCATGCCTTCTCAAGCCCAAACTCTGGTTCGAATTCACGACACAGCACAGCGTGTTGTGGCCATGACGGAAAAAAATGAGAAACTCGGTCTCGTTACCGGCTGCTTCCCCGCCACCCTTCGCGTTGACCCTATTGATGGTTGGACCTTACTTGAGGTACAGCTTGGTACCGTTGAACCTGGACCACCTTTTCATCATCAACCTGGTATCGAGGAACTTATCTCTCTGCGTTTAGATGCGCTTAATGATTCAATCGCAGCAAACAAAGGCATCACTATTGGAACAACTAGTGGAGACTACATCAATGGCCACGGTGGTGCCGTATGGCTACAAGATTTTCAAATGGTCTACGCCAGTCTGAATGAAAATGCAATGGCGGATGAAGCCATCGCTCTCACAATCGCAGTTCAAGCCGGCCTTCTGACCAAGAAAGCCCTCGTCCAACGCGGTCGTCTAAATCCCCGCAGTGACTATTTCAACCCATTCTTGAGAAGGCTTCTCACACACTGCACCTGGACCAACTGATTCTCAACTAGGAATGATCAGAATCCTGCATACCGAAGCTATCGGCAAGGACGGAATCGATTTCGTCCGAGCAGTATTGGATGATGTGCTCGAGAAGATTATGTCTACCGACGCCGCTATCGCCTCGGAACAGCAAGGTTGACCAAGTTCTTTGCTCGACGACAAAGGCGCCCGCGGGCGCCTTTGTCTTTACTTGAATTATGATTTAAAGGAGGATAGTGACAGTGTTATTACTGACTTCTAGAGTACCTTTTTCTACAACGAATTGTTCCTGTGTACCATCGGCTTTTCTAACGGTAATTGTGCCAACACGTAGAGCAGACACTAGTGGAGTATGGTCGGCCAAGAGAGTCATCTCCCCTTCACTTCCAGGTAAGGTAACCGACACAACCGGACCAGAAAAAACCGGCGCGTCGACACGTGAGATGGTTAGGTTTAGTTGTTTTGATTCAGTCATAATAAATTTTTATTTGTTTGTTTACCTCATCATGAGAGTTAAGTGCATTGCTTTAGTTTTTGTAAGATGACCAAGATACGAGGCGACGCGAACTTTTAGACTGAGATGTACTTAATGTACATTGAAGGATAAAAGTGAAGTGACAACAAAGTAGATTGGTTATATTACAAAAACTAATTTACTTCATCAATACCTCCCTTCATGTAGAAAGCCTGCTCGTTCTTCTCATCATGCTTTCCATCAAGAATCTCTCCAAAGCCACGAACTGTATCAGCTAGAGTTACATACTTTCCTGGTGCGCCAGTAAACACTTCGGCTACTGAGAATGGTTGTGACATAAAGCGTTGAATCTTTCGAGCGCGATATACAGTTTGCTTGTCCTCTTCAGATAGTTCTTCAATACCCAAGATAGCAATAATATCTTGCAGGTCCTTGTATCTCTGCAAAGTTTGCTTTACACCTTGAGCTACACGGTAGTGTTCTTCTCCAACAATCATTGGATCAAGAGCAGTTGAGTTACTTTCTAGTGGGTCGATAGCAGGATAAATACCTAGTGAAGCTAGTTGTCGACTAAGCACTACTGTAGAGTCTAGGTGAGAGAAAGTAGTAGCCGGCGCTGGGTCAGTAAGGTCGTCAGCTGGTACGTACACGGCTTGTACAGAAGTAATTGAGCCCTTCTTGGTAGAAGTAATACGCTCTTGCATCTTACCCATTTCTTCAGCCAAAGTTGGTTGGTAACCCACTGCAGAAGATACACGACCAAGTAGTGAAGACACTTCTTGTCCAGCTTGAGTAAAGCGGAAAACGTTATCCATAAAGAACAGTACGTCTTTACCTCCCTCATCACGCAATGCTTCAGCCATAGTAAGACCAGAAAGTCCCACCCGAGCACGCGCTCCTGGCACTTCATTCATCTGTCCAAACACAAGTGCAGTTTTATCAAGCACGCCTGAGTCCTTCATTTCGTGATAGAGGTCGTTTCCTTCACGCACACGCTCTCCTACTCCAGCAAAGACTGAGTATCCTCCGTGTTCACTAGCTACGTTGTGGATGAGCTCTTGAATAAGCACTGTCTTCCCTACTCCCGCTCCTCCAAATAGACCGACCTTACCTCCCTTAATGAAAGGAGCTAGCAAGTCTACCGACTTGATACCAGTTTCAAATACTTCAGTCTTGGTTGACTGCTCCACAAAAGCTGGCGCTTCTTGGTGAATAGCCCGACGAGGTGCGTCGCCAACTGTTCCTTTACCATCGAGAGTTTCTCCAAGCACATTAAACAGGCGTCCCAATGACTTTTGACCAACGGGTACAGAAATACCTTGACCTTTATCCTCGACTTCCATACCACGCTCAAGACCTTGAGTGTCTTGCATAGCAATTGCACGCACGCGGTCTAGTCCGACGTGTTGCGCAACTTCTAGAGTAATAGTTGTACCATCAGCCTTTTTAACGGTTAAGGCATTAAGCAATTCTGGTACGCCACTCTCAAAATGAACGTCGACGATTGGACCGATAATTTGGGTAATTGTTCCTGTTTTCATAATAATGTTTGTTTAATAATTTGTGCTTGAATAAAACTCTGTGATTGGTACCACCGAGTGATAAAGGTCTCTTCCCTTATCACTCGTCACTACCTAGACCACTAAAAGATTTCAGATGGCCTCAGAAACGCGAAGGACGAAGAAAATAAATTGAGACGTACTTCAAGTACGTTGAGATTTATTTTACTGATGCCCGACAAAGTTAATGAGGTCATATCAAATCTTTTATTTTTTCATGGCTTCCATGCCACCGGTAATTTCGGCCACCTCCGCCGTAATCGCCGCCTGACGCGCCTTGTTAAACTTCAGCGTCAAGAACTTGGCCACCTCCTTACTCTTATCAGTCGCATTCTTCATAGCCACCATACGCGCTGAATGTTCCGACGCCTTACTCTCCAAGAAAGCGTGGAAGATAATAATCTCGATAAGTTGTGGTATGAGAGCACCAAAGACAGTCTGGGCGTCTGGCTCGATAGTATGATCAATCATTTTATCTGGAGCCACCACCTCTTCACTAAACTTGCCATGTCGAGGTCTGATGCCCTGCATCATAAAATGCACTTCAGCTGGATCAAGCGGTAGCACTTGGCGCATAGTGGCTTCTTGTTCAAAAGTAGAAAGGAAGTTTTGGTATATCACTTCAACTTTTTTAAATTCACCGCCCTGAGCAAAAGCTTTTTCGACGATTGAAACAATTTCTGTTACATCAGCTAGAGTTACTTCATCATGAAGATTGGTGTACTGGCCTAGTAGTTGAATTTTTTCTCGTTGTGCATACTCGACAGCCTTGCGACCAACTGCCACCATCGCAAACTCTTCACCAGACTCCTTAAGAGAATCAACCTTCTTTAGGACCGCACTGTTAACACTACCAGCCAAACCTTTATCACTAGTAACTACTACTAGTAATAGTTTTCCGGCTTCGCGTCTTACCACAAACGGATGATTAGAAACTGCCTCAGAAGAAGCGACATGAGAAAGAATCCGCAAAGCAGCATGAACATACGGACGACTCAAGAAAGCTCGCTCCTGACTCTTACGCATTTTGACGGCCGAGACAGACTCCATCGCCTTGGTCACCTTGCCAGTCTTTTTGGTAGAGATTATTTTGTTTTTAATTTGCTTAAGTGCCATATGTTTTTAGAGGTTTTAAAAGGCGACCAATTTGTTTATTTAACTAAACCGTAGAATTGTGAATTGGCTTCTCTAAAATCTGCCATGGCTTGATTTAGCTTGGCTACCACTTCGTCGGTTAGCTCGCATCCTGTTTCGATAGTTGTCAAAATGTCCGCTCGATCACGCGCTATGAAACTCAAGAATTGAGTTTCAATCTGACTAACCATATTTGGTGTAGTGCCTTCAAACAGACCGTTGTTGGCTGCATAAATAGAAACTACTTGTTGGTAGAAAGGCATTGGATTGTTTTGCTTTTGCTTAAGTAGCTCAACATACTTTCGGCCACTATCAATTCTCTTCTTAGTGTCCTCATCAAGGTCTGAAGCGAATTGCATAAAGGCTTCTAGTTCGCGGAACTGAGCCAGTTCAAGACGAATCTTTCCAGCTACTTTCTTCATCGCCTTGGTTTGAGCAGAACTACCTACACGTGATACAGAAATACCGACGTTTAGAGCAGGACGAATTCCCTTGTTGAAGAGATCTGTTTCAAGGAAAATCTGACCATCGGTAATTGAAATAACGTTGGTTGGAATATAGGCAGACACGTCTCCTTCTTGAGTTTCAATAATCGGTAGAGCAGTGATTGAACCGCCACCAAGTTCTTTGCTAAGTTTGGCTGAACGCTCAAGTAGTCGTGAGTGTAGGTAAAAGATATCACCTGGATATGCTTCACGTCCTGGTGGACGACGAAGTAGTAGTGACATTTGTCGGTAAGCAACTGCATGCTTTGAGAGATCATCGAACACAATCACGACATCCTTACCTTGTTCCATAAAGTACTCTCCAATAGCTACTCCAGTAAAAGGAGCAAGGAAAAGTAGCGGTGAAGCTTCAGCAGCTGAAGTAGCGACGATAGTCGTGTACTCTAGCGCACCAGCTTCTTCTAGCTTGGCCATGATACTCGCTGTCTTTGAGCGCTTCTGGCCAATAGCAACATAAATACAAATTGGGCGTTTTTCTTTTGGCTCGTACTTTTGATTGATAATAGTATCAATCGCAATCGTGGTCTTACCAGTACCGCGGTCACCAATAATAAGTTCTCGTTGACCACGACCAATCGGAATCATTGAGTCGATAGCTTTGATACCAGTGTGAATTGGTTCGTTTACAGATGATCTATCCATTACTCCGTAAGCCACCCGCTCAATTGGCATATCTCTATCGGTCTTGATTTCTCCCTTACCGTCAATCATTTCACCAAGAGCATTAACCACACGACCAACAATAGCTGGGCCGACTGGTACTGAGAGTAGTCGATTGGTACGACGTACACGCATTCCTTCTTTCACCAAATTACTTTCACCAAGTACAACCACTTTTACAGTGTCTTCTTCTAGGTTCAAGATGAGACCAAAGAGTGACTTGTCGTTAGCGACAGTCTTCTCTAGTGGCGCACCTTCGCCAGCTTCAAAGACCACCATTTCCATCATCTGGGCACGGCTTAGTCCTTCGATTTCGGCGATTCCATCGCCAACACTTATGACCACTCCCACTTCTTCTGGAATAGCGTCAATTTTTAGACCTTCGATTTCCTTTTTGATTCTATCGATGATTGTTGTACTCATAGTAAATAATTTGGTTAATAATTAACTGGTGAAAGTTATGATTTGATAATTTTGCGGTAAAGGTCGGTTAAGGCACGCTTATAGCTAGCATCAACCATTAGATCTCGGTAGCGGACAATAAATCCGCCGATGATAGTGCTATCAACTAAAGTATTGTAGTCAGTAGTTGCGGCCCCCACTTCTTTAAGAGCTTTTATTAAAGCTTCATTTTGCTTAAGGTCATCAGTTGAAACAATTACTTGTGGGGTATTTTGGCGATTTCTTTTTTCGATTTCTTTAATTACCCCGCGTAAAATAGCTGGCCACAAACGTCCATGTCCTTTTTTTAAAAGAAGGTCATGAGTATTTCTAAGCGCACTTTCAAACTCTGTTTTTGATAGTAGCGCATCAGCTAAAGCGTTTATGTAAGCTTGTTTCATAATAATGATTAGACACTTGATTTGCCGCGCAGGATTTTCTCAGCGGCCAAGATGGCTACTTGAGCAATTTCCTTTTCACTTTCAGCTTTGGCTTGAGCCTTGAGTTGTTCACCCTTTAGCTCAGCATCTTTAAGTACTGATGAAGCCTTCTCTTGTGCAGCTCCGACTATTTCACTAGCGGTAGTATCAGCGGACAATTTGGCTCGCTTATTAACTTCTTCCGCTTCAAGATGAGCTTTTGAAAGAATAGCTTGTTTTTCTAGACCAGCTTCAGACTTTGCTTGCGCAGCTGACTCGGCATCTTTTAGTCCTTGAGCAATCTTTTCTTCACGTTCTTTAAGAATACGAAGAATTGGCTTGTAGAGGAAATACCCCAAAGCCACCATCAAGATACCGAAGTTGACCAACTGAATGATGATGAGACGAGCATCGATACCAAATGCATTAATGATTTCTTCCATATTGATTAAAGTGTGAGTGAATAAAGTTTGTGATCTAACACTACATTCTTATAGAGTTTTATATAATTATTTTTATTTTACGTTAGTGACGAGAAGTAAAAGAAAAATATGACGAGCCGTACAAGTTGTACGGTGAGTTATATTTTTTGCATTACGACAAAGTCAATGACGTGAAATTAAAATAATTAAGCGAACTTGATAACGAAAGCGACGACCAAAGCAAAAATAGCCAACGCTTCAACGAAAGCGATACCAATGAACATGGTCGCTTGAATCTTTCCGGCTGCTTCTGGATTTCGTCCAATAGCTTCTAGAGCGCGGGCTACTAGCATACCGATACCAATACCTGGACCGAATACACCAACACCAGCGGCAATCGCCATAGCAACAGCCTTCATAGCATCAGCATTAAGTTGTGCTATTTCCATTGCAATTTCAATTTCTGTCATAATTTTATGATAAATAATTAATAATAACTTCTTCCTTCCTTCACTACTGAACAAGTACGAGTCACGCCCAATTATCTACGGGACTCGTGATTATTCACTAATGTGGCTCCGCTACGGCAATCTTAATAAAGAACAAGGTCAGAATGGCAAAAATGAAGGCCTGAATAAATCCAACAAAGACTTCAAACGCATATAGTGGTACCGGCACGATGTACGGGATAAAAAACATAATCACCACCAAGAGCGTCTTGCCGGCAAAGATGTTTCCAAAAAGACGGAATGAGAAGGAAATTAAACGAGCAATTTCACTAATTAGTTCAATCAACCCAATAATAAATGCTAATGGCGAATGGAAGTTAATAAATTTACCAGCATATTTAAAAACTCCTAGCGCCACTACTCCAGCCATTTCAATAGTTAGAAAAGCAATAATCGCAAAAGCGATAGTAATATTTAAATCTGTCGCCGCTGGGTAAAGGACTGGTGTAAAGTGTCCATCATGATTTAGACCAATCGCAGTCACTCCAGGCAGTAGACCAATCCAGTTAAGACCTAGGACAAAGATAAAAATAGTCATCACTACCGGGAAGTATTTAGAAGCTAACTTCCGACTTTCGAGTACATCACTCATATAGTCGTAGACTCCACCAACAATCATTTCGGCAATACTCTGAATTTTCTTCGGTACTAATTGAGGTTGTTTGGTAAAAAAGTAGGTTCCTATAATCAAGACAGCCATTGTAAGCCAAGTAGTAATCAAGGTAGCAGTAATTGGCACTCCGTAGAGTTCTCCAACAATGTAAGGCTTTAAAGCGACATGAATGCCGGCTTCTTCAGCTGCGTGTGCTATAGGAATTAATGAAAGCATTTAAAGTACGCAAAACCCCTAGTTGGTCTTTTGCGCCGGTATAGTAACACAACCAGCCTCAAAATAAAACCCTATCTGTTGGCAAAATAAGCGTATTTTAAGCTGAAATATTGACTTATAATTATTCGCATGTTCTCATATTTATTGGAGTCATATCAGGTCAATCAATCGTTGAGGAGAATCGTAAATGGCCACACTTTCCTATTTTGGCAGTGCTCTAGGCATTCTGCTGGTTTGTTCGGTAGCTATTAACTTCGCGCAGGCTGAAAAGTATCAGAATCAATCTCTCAAAATTCATTCCAAATACATCGACAAAAATGGAATTGAATTTCGAGTCAGAAAAATCGGTGGAAAGACACCTACCGAAACTGAACTCCAAAGCTTAAAGGAGTGCCTGGATCAAAGTAAAGATCTGGGAATTCTTTTCCAAGCTTTGGTGGCCACCACCAAAGAAGGTACTACCTTCTACTTGGAACAAGGTCCTGGCAAAGCGCACGATAGCTACAGTGTCCACAATTGTCGACCTACATATAAGAGGGGGAAATTTTAACAACCAGTCAGTCTGGTTGACGCCGCCGGAGATAACTTCAAAGGCGGCGTTTACATTTTCCTAACCCAAACATTGACTTATTGTTAGACTAATGTTACTGTATTGGCACCTTGAGATTCTCGTGTAGGGCTCTTGAGCGGCAAATAGCCGTCACCCCCCCATTAATTGGAAGTTTGTGACTTGTTTGGATTTACTTACTGCACAACTTGGAGTACCAAAACTCCCCTTAAAATATAAATAATAATGCCTAATTCATCTGGTCGACCTAGTCGACCTATGGCGGGACGTACCCGTCGCCCTTTTAATAGTAGTAGTTCAACTGGAAGTGATGGTGTTCGTCGCCCTCATTCTGGTTCTAGTACAGGCTCAAGTCGATTCGCTCCACGAACCGGCGGTTATTCACGACCAAGTTCACACTCCTCTTCACGAGGCAGTTATTCAGGCGGACGATCATCAGGTGGACGCAGTTCATTTGGTGGCGGACGAAGTGGAGGCGGACGAGGACGAGGTGCTCGAGTAATGAGTACTTTTGATGTTTCAAAATTCATCAACCTTAATCCAGCCAAAGCTACGACTGAGGCACCTTATGTAGCAAAACACACCTTTAATGACTTTGGTCTAGATAAAGCTTTGGCTGATACCATTGCCGAAATGGGACTAGTAGTACCAAGTGCAATTCAAGATCAAGTAATACCTTACATTCTCGAAGGCAACGACGTAGTTGGACTAGCTCAGACTGGTACTGGAAAAACAGCTGCCTTTTTGATTCCTGTTATCCAAAAGACCTTACATGAACGTGGACGACAAACACTTGTCCTCACTCCTACTCGCGAACTCGCGATTCAGGTTGAGCAAGAGTTACGCAAACTAACACCAAGAATGAATCTTTACTCGACAGTCTGCGTAGGTGGTATGAATATTCGTCCACAGATTAGTGGGCTACGTCGCAAGAACCATTTCATTATTGGTACACCAGGACGTGTTCAAGACTTGATTGACCGTGGACACATCAAGCCAGGTGGTATTACAACAGTTATCTTTGACGAAGCTGACCGAATGCTCGATATGGGATTTATTCATGACATGAAGAAAATCCTTAAAGACGTACCGGACGAAAGAGAGACTCTCTTCTTCTCTGCTACCATGTCTAAGAGCGTTGAAGGATTAGTTAAAGATTTCCTACGTAATCCAATCACTGTTTCAGTTCGAAAAACTGATATTACAAACAGTATCACTCAAGATGTAGTTAGGTACGAACACCACAACAAATTCGACACTTTGGTTGAACTTCTCAAGACTGAAGAATTTTCTCGAGTGATTGTTTTTGGTGCAATGAAGCATAGTGTTGAGAAACTAAGTATTGAATTAGTTCATGCTGGTATCAAAGCCGATGCTATCCACGGCAACAAATCTCACGTTCAAAGACAACGAGCTCTAAAAAACTTTAAGGATGGTCGTGTGCAAGTACTAGTCGCTACCGACGTAGCGGCTCGAGGTATTCACGTTGATGATGTATCACATGTAATCAATTACGACTTACCTGGAACTTATGAGGATTACGTTCACCGTATTGGTCGAACTGGTCGAAGTGACAAACAAGGCAAGGCTCTCACTTTTATACCAGCTTAGGTCTGGTATAATAGCCTTACTATGCAGTATATAGTTTTGGCTATTGGTGCCTTTATCTTACTGATGATTGTAAATGCTTATCTGGGCGGTAGTTAATCTACCTTAATAAATTATTGTGGAATACTTAATTTCCTTCTTACTACTTGCTTGTTCAGCAATGTTTTCGGGACTTACTCTCGGTTACTTTTCGTTGAATCTAAACACCCTTGAAAGAAGGGCTAAGCATGGAAATAAAGAGGCGATGGCTATCTACCCAATACGTAAGCGCGGAAACTTACTACTAACTACCCTACTTTTGGGTAATGTTGGAGTAAATACCGCGCTTTCGGTGTTTATGGGCTCACTTTTAAGTGGAGTGGTTGCTAGTGCTTCAGCGACCGCATTAATTTTCTTATTTGGAGAAATTATTCCTCAGGCCGCCTTTTCCAGACATGCACTTTGGGTCGGTAGTCGCTTTGCTCCTATCACCAGGATACTGATGTTTATCATGTACCCAATTACCCTTCCAATTGCATTTACTCTAGATAAATTATTGGGACAAGAAATGCCATCTTTGTATTCTAAGACTGATTTAATGCAAATTGTGACCGAACTAGAAGAGTCTGAACATAGTGATTTGGATGCCGACGAAGAACGTATCGTTCATGGAGCTTTGCAATTTTCGCACACCAATGTACGAGACATTATGACTCCAGCAGAACGAGTAAAGACATTCGAACGTAATCAACGTATCAATCAAGAGTTTATAGAAAATATTGCTGACACAGACTATTCACGTTATCCGATATATAGCGGCAATCCAGATAACATTGTCGGTATTTTATATTCTAAAGATTTAATTTCTGAAGAAGAAAACACCGCTCTTCATGAAACCGAAGATGCCTATGATGAAAACTTCTTAAAGGTACGTCCGGACGAAAAACTCGATGTAGTACTAGGTCGTATGCTCAAACAAAAACGACATATGGGAATTGTCCTCTCTAGAAATAAACAATTTTTGGGTGTGGTTACTCTTGAAGATATAATTGAAGAAATCATTCAATTTGAGATTGAAGATGAGGGTGACGCAGAAGAGTCTGAGGAAAGTGATAAATAAACTCCTATGCAACTACCAAAATACGCCTTGCTTGATAAAAAAGTTGGCGAGACACCTCTTGAGACACTTGAAGACTGGCGAAAGAGTTTGCCTGAACTAGTATCTACACCAATCGCCTATGCAGGCAGGCTCGACCCTATGGCTTCAGGACAACTTTTAGTTTTAATAGGAGAAGAATGTAAAAACCAAACTGAGTATCACGATTTAGATAAAGAATATAAAGTCGGTATCCTCTTTGGTGTCAGCTCTGACTCTGGCGATGTTCTAGGTCTAGTGTCAGAAAACACCAATCGTGAAGTTATTGAAGAAAAGCTGAGAGAAATACTTTTAGAATTAATTGGCTCAATTGAATTTCCCTACCCTATTTTTTCTTCTAAGACAGTACAAGGTAAACCACTTCATACTTGGACAATGGAAAACCGACTACATGAAATTACTATCCCGACTAGAAAATCAGATATTTTTAAATTATCTCTAGACAGACTATATACTCAAACCAGATCAGAGGTAACTCAAAATGCCCTAAATAAAATTGAACTCATACCGCCAGTAACCGACCCTAGAAAAGCGCTTGGTAATGATTTTAGACGTCCCGAGGTCAGAGTAGCCTGGAAAAAATTTAAGGAGAATGGAAACGAAAGTGATATTTTTTATATTGCAGACATAACATGCATCTGCTCAAGTGGAACTTATATGCGCACTCTTGCCGAAGAAGTTGCTAAAAAGCTAAACACGTTTGGTTTGGCCTATAGCATTCACCGCACTGTAATAGGTAGATACAACAAAGAAGCCGGTACTTGGTCAAAGATTTTTTAATTTCCTGAGAGCTCCTTCACCTTCTTAAGATAAGCATCTACAGATAGAACGTACTCGGCATGACTCCAAGTCAGTGGCGAAGTCGAGAGATGAACACGAGTATTTGGATGCATTTGTTCTGCCAGCACTCCACCAGTTGTTGCATGTGAACAAGTCCATTCCAGTAATTCGAGTGGTTCTTTAAGTTCAGTTAACTTGTTAGCTTTTTTAATTAAATATTGAGCCATCCAAAGAGTGGTAATTACCCATGGATTTGGAGTATCTGCGTCGCGCATTCGATAGTAAGCATCATTTTCATATCGAACATACCCCTTACTATTTGAATGAACTTGGAGCTTATCTCGAACGGTTTTTGCAGATTGAGTTATTTTAGGATCATCAATATCAAAAACATCAAAGGCAATCAGTCCATAAAAACTACTAGTATCTAAAGTCTTATCGTAAATCAAATCTCCATCTTCGTTATGGAGGACATGTTTAACAAACATACCAAGGGCAGGATCAAATAAAATATTACCAATTGCAGTTTGCATTCGCTGCGCAATAGCTTGGTAAGTTCGTGCATCATCGTCTTTACCCAAAATCATTGCAAACCGAGAAGCTGCCATCAAGCCAGCATAAACAGAAGCTGAAGTGTATGTTGACGTCCCATATTTCTCTTCCCATAAATCATAAGAAGCTTGTGGCAAACCAGTAGTTGGTTCTATGTAATCACACATAAATCTCGCTGCCGGTTCTATAAACGGGTTGTATAGTGATTCAATAAATTCCAAGTCTCGACAACGTTCGTAGTGTTTCCAAAGTGCAAAAATAGTTGCAGCTGTTTCGTCTTCCTGAATCGGTAATCTTGGTACACCCTGTTGCATCCACGGATGCCACGAGCTTCCTAGTACACCATCAGTTCTATATTTATGCATCAAGTAGCCACCGGGTTCTATACATTTAGAGACAAAAGTAAAAAATCTAGTCGCTACATCGTTATACCCAGAAATATCAAGAGCAGAAGCTATCACTGCCGCGTCTCGTGGCCAAACATAGCTATAAGTATCTCGACCATGATGGAGCATGTCTGTATCACTAGAAGCAATAATACCGCCATCATTATCAGTATGAACACGCATGATTATCAAAGAACGGTTATAGAGAGTCCTAAGAGCCGCTGGCAAAATAGACAAATCTCTAGTCTCCTTTTCTAGCCAAGCACGCCAATATGATTCGGTTGTTGCAATCAACCTTTCTGGCTTTTCCTCAATCACGTATTCATCTAATGTATGTACTGCAGGAATAGTACTGCCACAAACAATCCAATAAAAAATATCTGCACTGGCTCCCGAAGCTAAAGATGCACTCAGCCCAATTACCGAATCAACCGAACCATGCTCGATTGGATTCTTTTCCAGAACACCATCTACGGCATCCATATATGTACCCTCCTTACCTTCAATACCAAACAGACCAATATTAAATTCGGTGAATTGAATACCGTTGATAGAAGCATTAACCAAAAATGCTGTAGTACCTTTATAGTGAACAATTGCTTTTACACGCGGATCATAAAAAGCAGTATCTCCACGTCTGGATTCAAAAATTCTAAATTGTTGAGACAAAAAAAGTTTAATGTCTCTGCTGACAGAACTATTATTGGTTAAGGTAAAATTTCTTAAAAAAACATCTTCCTCGTTATGAACAGCATCTTTACTAGTCAAAGTAACACCCATTTTTTCATTAACCGCCGTCATTGTACCAATTGAGGTCTGATCGTCTGTGCCAATACTAATCTGCCAATCTTCGCTATCAAGCCATGACAGATTACCGTCAACAAAAACACCAATTCGATGGACAAAATTACCGCTGGCGCCACTAACATGGTTAGCTTCTCCGACGTGCGGATAGTAAAGATCGCGAACCTGACCACGATAATCAAGTCCTACGAGTAGGCTTCCGTTTCCAATTGTGACGGCTCTCGACATGTATTAAATTTGGTAAGACTTTAGGTGCTTTGAGACAACAGTCTTGACACTAGTTGGGGTCTTAGCTTTTCGAAGTTCACTGGCACAGGCACCATCACACAAAACACTATCGACCCAATCAGCAAAATCATGCTTTTCTTTGTTTACATGATGTGCAAACACAGCTTTTTCCATCGAAGACATTGCTTCGTTTAGAGCTAGTAGACTATTCAAAATTTGACCATCATTTACCCAAAATGAATTTGTGTTATTGGCATAAACTAGGGCTTTCTTTCCAGTGGCCTTTTTTGTCTTAGACGCTACCTTTTTTACGGCTTTTTTGGCTACAACTTTCTTGGTTGTAGTAGAGACTTTTTTTTGCATATAAAATGAACTTATGAACTTATTTCTCTTTCACGAGAACTACTAAAGAACTGAAACGTTTCCATAATCCAACCAACCCTTGCTTAGCTTTTTGCCATAATGATAAGCTTGGTATTTCTTGAGGAGGCATAACAGCAACTACAGCTTTTTCCTCCACAGACTTATCTACCTCAGCTCGTTTCTTGGCCCGCTCTTCTTCTATAGCTAATGCATGGCTTACCCTTAATTGTAAATCACTTAAGGCATTCATGAAAGCGATATACGCATCATATGGGGATTTGTACGGACTGAAGTAAGCGTGCACGTCACCATCTTCTGACCACTTGGTACACATATAATAGAAATGATCTGATGTCTGTAATTTTCGCCAGGTTTCGATTAATTCTTTATTTTTGGTCTTAAGAACTTTTTCTTCCATATCATAGATTGCTTTGATAGCATCTTTTTGAATATCATTTCCCGTCCAAGCTGTAAGGTCTCGGTCGGTATCTGCCCAAGTCAAAATATCTGGTACATCAATCTCACCTACAGTATCGTAACTTGATACAGTTTCTGATGGAGTTTTAAAAGTTGTGTCGTCTCGACTTGTAAGCATATGAGGTAACGCTCTCAGGAAATTAAAAATTCCGGTATCTTCCCACTGGTGTTCACCAAAAGTCTCATAATCCATGAAGAGGTTTATAGTCTCTGCTCCACCATGATGAGAGTGAATCCAGCTGGTATATGTCTCAGCACTCAGAGGCCAACTTTCCCATCCTTGATTTCCAAAGCGAAAAGCGACATCGTCCGATAGTTTGTAATTCTTGAGCAAAACTTTGATTTTCTTGCAACCCGGTGGTTGATAAAGAAAATTTGGACTACGCCATCCTAAGTATTTGTCCCAACCTTCAGCCATGATTCCGACATAACCATTGTCTTCGCACCACTTTGCTAAATCATTTCGATAAGAAAGTTCTGTATTTCTAAATACTTTTGGAACAACTCCAAAAAGTTGTTTAATTCGTTTACGATGCTTTAATACTTGCCTCTCAAACTCTGGGACAGAATAGAAAAATGCCAAAGAGTGATGGTAAGTGTCAGCCAATATTTCAACTCGTCCACTACTAACTAGTTTTTGAAAAGATTCCAATACATCTGGGGCATACGCTTCAAATTGATCGAGTACTGTACCAGAAAAAGAAAGTGCAAATTTGAATTCTGGATGAATGTCGAGTAATTCTTGAAGAATTTTGTTGGTAGGTCGATAAGATTTATTGGCGACCTTCTCCACAATCCGACGGTTGTTTAAATCAGTCTCACTTCCATCGTTAAAATATTCGTTGTCGTTTCCAATATCAAAAACTCGGTACTTTTTAATACGATATGGTTGATGAACGTGAAAATAAGGACAGACGCTGAGCATGATTATGTTGTAAGGTATTGTAACAGATTTTTATAAAGCCTGATTATTTTGTGCGCCGCTTCACTCCAAGACATTTTTTGTAATTCTCGCTTCCCTTCATTTACTATCTGCCGACTCATGACCGGATACCTAAGTGTGGCCAAAATTTTATTCGCCATCTCTTCAACATCCCAAAAATCAACTTTCAAAACATTACTCAAGACTTCACTCACACCTGACTGTCGACTAATTAAGGAGGGTGTTCCATGTTGCAATGCTTCGAGCGGAACGAGGCCAAACGGTTCAGAAACCGATGGCATTACTACCAAATCAGCACTTTGATACATTCTATCTCTTTCTTCTTCCCATAGAGCACCAGCAAAAATTACATTGTTTGAAAGACCTACTGAACCTACTTGATTTACTATCTGAGTCATCATGTCTCCCCATCCAGAAATTACAAAGACAACATTTGGATCAACATCCACGACTCTTCGGGCGGCTTTAATAAAGTAATCGACACCCTTTTGTATGGTTATACGTCCATGGTAGAGAACGATTTTTTTGTTCTGAGCCTTTAATGCTGAGAGTGTCGGTGTCAACCTTGGTGGTTCATAAGTATCACAACCATTGTGTATCACCTCAACTTTATTTGGGTCAACACCATGATTTCTAACTATGATATTTTTTGTGAATTCACTAACAGTAATTATCTTGTCAGCTTGTAGAAAACATTCGCATTCAATTTTAAAAATTCCTGGATCAACATTATTACTTGCAGCCTGATCAAATGATGTTGCATGTACATGTAAAATTAGTGGTTTGCCACTGGCAATTTTTGCCGCTACTCCAGCCAAATATGATGTCCAATCATGGGCATGGATTATGTCAAATGATTCTTCTTGAGCTATTAAAGAAGCTTGGTGAGCAAAACGATGTGCCTCTTCAATTATTGAGCGTGACTTTATAATTGGCTTACCCTCTTTATCAAATGACTCAATATAATGAACCCTACTCTCTGCCGCATGGTACGGTTGCAAGAATGAACTAACTTCACGAACTTTAACTTTTCTAGCAGAGTCAGCAAAAACAAACCTAACATCGCCAATAACCTCTTGTCGCTTAGGTAAGACAAATATTACTTCCACACCATCCTGAATCAATTCTCGTGTCATGCCAAAACAGGCAACACCAAGACCGCCATTTCGTGATGGTGGAAAGTCCCAGCCAAAAGTGAGTACTTTCATGAGAAATAGGCTACAAATCATGCCCAAAAAGCAGACGCGTAGCTACCATCATGATATCACACTGAATTGTTATCGGTCTCTAAATTAGGCAATTTTCTGTGCACTTCTCAGAAGAAAATCTTCCTAAAAAAGTAAAATTGACTAAAAAGCAATTTTCTGCTAAAATCGGACCCACTATGTCACAAGATTTACTAATTAAGCTAGTTTCAGCTGGCGACAAGAATGGAGTTGGAAAGGGTCATACCTACTATACTCGATTTAACAATAAAGTTAAGAAAGACCCGAGTAAGAAGTACGAAACAAAGAAATTCAATCCAGTTGCCAAGACACACACTGTCTACAAACAAAAGAAATAAAAAATGCCTCCACTTGGAGGCATTTTTTATTTCTCAGTATATTTGATTATTTAAGTATGTTGTCACTACTAGCATCATACTTTCCTTGGGTAGCCAAACTGTTCATCTTACATACCTGAAGAAGAGTCTTCTGGGCTTCACCGACATTTTCTGACTTACCTTGCCATGCCATAAGTACAGGCTCTTCAATAGCTCTTGAAAAAGAGAAGGTCATTGGCCATGGTTGCTGTCCTAACTTTGCTATAGCGTTCAGATTTTCAGTTGAACGTTTAGGAGTTTGTCCTCCAGAGAGAAATACGATTCCTCCGACTTCATGTGGTACAGAAAGATGGAAGGTTCGAATAGTTGCGTTTGCAACTTGTTCTGGAGAAGACTGTTCTGGACACATGTCTCCAGCTAGTACCATTGATGACTTTAGTATCAATCCCTCCAAATCAACTTTATAAGTTTGGAGAGTATGGAAAAGAATTTGTAGAGTTCGTGTTGTGACTAGTTCGGCTTTTGCTAGAGTGTGATCACCGGCATAAATAACTTCTGGCTCAACCATTGGGACAATTCCAGCCGCCTGAGCAAGCTGAGCGTAGCGGGCCAACATAATACAGTTCATTGTAATTGCAGCATCAGTTGGTAGTTCGTCTTCATCAATAGTAATTACCGCTCTCCATTTAGCAAAACGTGCTCCTAAATCGTAGTAATCCTTAAATCTTTCAAGTAAACCATCAAGCCCCTGACTAACCACCTCACCTTTAAAACCATGCAAATCTACTGTACCCAAATCGACCTTTATTCCCGGAACAATACCCTTTGCAGTCAATACGTCTGGAAATGGAATACCGGCATCGGTAAAATTCTTGATTGAAGAATCGTACATAATTACACCTGATAAATATTCTTCAATTCCTGGAGCGGCAAAAAGAATCTCTCGAAAATCTTGTCGATTTTCTGGCTCATTTGGCAAATGGACCATCGCTAAACGTTTACCTGCAGTAGCATCACTTTCATCAGCTGCTAAGATACCTTTACCGGGTGCCATCATGGCAGCTACGGTCTCATACAATTTAGTGTTCTTTTTCATACTAAGTATAAGTGTAACAAAATTATCTTCAGCGAGACACAGGGACTGTTGGCAACTTTTAATCTAAATAATTTTGAAATTTAAAACTACCACTTCAATCACAAGCAGTAAGTACTTTTTGTGATAATATGCAATTTATGTTTGATCAAGAAATAGCCTGGCTATTAGAAGAAAAATACAACGGACTAAAAACTCCTGGTTTTTTT
>JBGSVK010000018.1:0-3511 GCA_041752975.1 Minisyncoccia bacterium
TTCTTTTTTGTGTCTAAGTTTTGCGCGTACCAGGCCCAAGTTTGTAGATAGGGAATACCGGCCTCAAATATTGCCCTGCAGCGAGGGTTGAATTCCGCCATAATTTTCTCCTTCTCTAGTGTGTGTTTGATTACTCAAAACTAATGTACTGGGGACTATTCAATACAATACTCAAATAATGTTGTATGTAAAGTGTGGGGTCAAGTTTCTAATTCGCTACGCTCATAAGAACTTCCTCCCCGGACTCGACTGTTTGGCATTTGTGATAGCCAAACATGTCTCCGTCTCGCATTTCGGCATGAAAGCAAAACTGTTTGCTTTCTACTATAAAAGCCTGTCACTTTAAAGTGACAGGCTTTTATAGTACCGAAGTGCGCGATGAGAGATTTGAACTCCCGACCTTCTCAGTGTAAATGAGCTGCTCTACCAACTGAGCTAATCGCGCATAGCTGACTAAATATTAATCAGTTCGCCATATACTACCTGTTTTTCAAATTATTTCAATATCAGTACTTTGCGGTATACTAGCATTCATGATTGAGATGCAAAGTGTGGTGGTGGGCAAGGTTCAGGGTGTCCGTTACCGAGATTATGTTCAGGCCGCTGCTGGTGAGCTTGGTTTGGTTGGTTACGTCAAAAATAATGATGACGGAACTGTTTTGGTGGTAGCTCAGGGAGAGCCTGAAGTCTTAAGAAACTTTGTTGAGTATCTGCACGAAGGTTCTGTGTTGTCTTTGGTCGATAGTGTTTCAGTAGATTGGGCGACCGCAATTGTATCTTACGATGACTTTTCAGTTTTAAGATAATTTTATGAATGAAAATATGCCAAAGTGTGTAGGGATAATCATGGACGGGAATCGGCGCTGGGCTAAACAAGCTGGTCTTCCGGTTTTTATGGGACACAAGAGAGGGTATGAAGTATTTAAGGAAATGATTCGTATAGCCAATGATAATAAAATCCCAAATTTAGTTTTTTACGCTTTCTCTACCGAAAACTGGAAGCGGGTTAAAGAAGAGGTCGGTTTGTTGATGGGTCTTCTAAGGTCGGCAGCTGTCGAGTATTTGGCACATGATTTGGAAGAATTAAAAAAAGTTAGATTTCGCTTCATTGGTGATCTTTCTTATTTGGATGAAGGTATTCAAAAGTCACTTATAAAGATTGAAGAACAATCAAATCAATCAACAGCTGAATTAACTGTTTGGGTAGCTCTTTCTTATGGTGGTAGGTTAGAAATTACTGATGCGGTAAACAGGGCGATTGAATTAGGTCAAAATGTGGACGAAGAAAGTTTTTCTAAGCTACTTTGGAGTGCCGATATGCCAGATCCGGATTTAATTATTAGAACCGGAGGAGAGCAAAGACTATCCAATTTTTTACCTTGGCAATCTGTCTACAGTGAACTATTTTTTACAGAAACCTATTGGCCGGCTTTTACAAAAGAAGAATTTCAGCGTATCCTCAATGATTATGCAGACAGAGAAAGGCGAATTGGAAAATAAAATAATAAGTGAACCAGAAATCATCTACGAAGATGATGCTGTTTTGGTAGTAAACAAACCCTATGGAATGTTGGTTCATGAAGATTGGCATTCAGGAGCTGAAGGTACTTTGGTTGAATGGTTTTTAAAACGTGTTCCGAGTGCACTTGGTGTAGGTGAAGTAGCAACTAAGCCAGATGGGACTCCACTCGAACGCTCGGGCGTTGTTCATCGTTTAGATAGAGAAACTTCAGGAGTGATGATATTAGCCAAGACACCTGAAGCCCATGCTTTTCTTAAAGCTCAATTTCATGACCGAAAGGTAAAAAAGGAATACCGAGCTTTTGTTTATGGACGCATTCACGACAAGTGGGGAACTATCAATCGACCAATCGGACGAAGTGCAAAAGATTTTAAGAAGCGTTCGGCAGAAAGGGGAGCAAAAGGAACTCTTCGTGATGCCCTGACTTATTTTGAGAGGATTGGTTCTGGTGAATATAAAGAAGAGCCCTTTTCGTACTTAAAATTAATGCCTCAGACTGGGCGAACTCACCAATTACGTGTTCATCTTAGAGCAATAGATAGACCAATTGTTGGGGATTCTGTTTATGGAGAAAAGCAGATGGCTACTTCAAATAACCTTGAATTAAAACGATTATCTCTACACGCACATGTTCTGGAACTGATATTACCTCATGGTCAAACAGAGAGATTTATTGCCCCATTACCAATTGAATTTGAACAGGCGGCTGAACGTATTGCAGAGTAGAGAAGCTTGTGGTAGATTATGGCACGCTTAAACGGCCTATTGTTTAGATATTATATTATGAAAACAGCAGTTACAGGGGTGACAATCTCACCAGTCAATATGAACGAACGAAAAGAACTAGGTATTCGACCTGGAGATACTATTCGTGTTCATCAAAAGATTCAAGATAAAGGTAAGACCAGAATTCAGATTTTTGAAGGTCTGGTACTTGCTCGCAAGCACGGAGATGAACCAGGAGCTACTTTTACAGTTCGTAAAGTAGCTAGTGGTGTTGGAGTAGAAAAAATCTACCCACTTTATTCACCACTTATTGATAAGTTGGAAATTGTTAAACGAGCCAAGGTTCGTCGAGCAAAGCTCTACTACATTCGTGAAAAGGTGGCTCGAGAAATCAAACGACAGATGCGTCGTATGACTATGGTAGGTTTCTCTACTGAGTCAGAGACAGAGGCTGCTATTCGTTCTGCAGCTGAGGCCAAGGCTCTCGAAGAAGCAGAATTAAAGGAAAAGGAAATAATTGCACAAAAGGAAGCCGAGGTAGCAGTAGCAGAGGCTGCCGCTAAAGAAGCTGAGGTAGTAGAAGTTGCTCCAGAGGTAGTCGAAGAAGCTCCAGCTGAAGTAGTTGCAGAGACACCGGTTGCTGAAGAGAAGAAAGATTAAGTCACTTTTTAAATAAATTAAAACCCAGATAATTCTGGGTTTTAATTTATTATTAATTGGTAGACACAAATTATCTAGAAAGTTATATAATATACCAATGGGTAAGCGTGGTCCAAAACCAAAAGAATTAGTAAAAATTGAATGGTCAGCAAATTTTGCTTATGCAATTGGTTTGTTGGTGTCTGATGGGAATCTTTCGCCAGATGGAAGACACATAGTTTTTGTATCTAAAGATTTTGAGTTAGCTAATCTATTTCAATTAGCCCTAGCTATAGATGTATATACTGGTAAAAAATCTAATGGGATAAGTAAAGAAAAAAATATTATGTAGTCCAATTCAGCGATAGTTTGTTTTATAAATTTTTATTAAGCATTGGCTTGATGCCAAACAAGTCAAAAATTATTAACCGGGTGTCTGTGCAAGATAAATATTTTTTTGATTACATAAGAGGCGAATTTGATGGTGATGGTAGTATTTACTCTTACGCTGACAAAAGATGGGATTCTAGTTTTATGTTTTATACAACTTTTGCTTCGGCTAGTTTTAACCATGTTTCATGGCTCCGGAGTGAAATTAAGAAGCGCTTAAAAATAAAGGGACAT
>JBGSVK010000019.1:0-4908 GCA_041752975.1 Minisyncoccia bacterium
AACGCAATAATTACTACCGCAAATGAGAGAGCCATGTTTCTTTCCAGAACTTGTCTAAAACCCTCATATTTAATAGCCAAGGCATAAGGAAGGAATTTTGGCAGTATCTTTGAACCATCCAGTGGAGGAATCGGGACTAAATTGAAAAAAGCTAAGAAAATATTAAGAATTATTACTTGCACAGCCAGTACCAAAAAAGTATCAGAAAGTTGCAAAGCGTCGGCGCTTCGTACTAAAACCGCAAAAACAATTGCTATAAATATGTTCGCTAAAGGACCAGCTGCAGCCACAATCGCCTCCCCCCACTTTTGATTGGTAAAATTGTATGGATTGTAAGGAACGGGTTTTGCGGCTCCAAAAACAAACGGTGAACCAGTCAAAATCAGTAGTCCGGGTAGAATTACTGACATCAGAGGATCTATGTGTACCAAAGGATTAGCAGAAAGACGCCCTTGCAAGCGAGCAGTTGGGTCACCTAGCCAGTTAGCGGCATAGCCATGAGCCATTTCGTGAATAACCACCGAAAGCACCAAGGCGATAATCATTGCAATTTGTATTGGATCCATATGTAAGAACATAGTACGTATGAAAGCTTGCAATATCAAGTATGCATGCTAGTATAGCGGGACTTAAATCAACGATATGGCAAATAAATGCGACATCACAGGCAAGAAGCCTCAAATAGGTGGAAAATACAGTAACCGCACTCGTGCGACTCAATTTAACCCATCTGGAAATACCAAGCGTTCTCCAAATCTACAAAAGAAGCGTATCTATGTTTCAGAGCTTGGAAAATCAGTAACGGTTAAAGTATCCACCAAAGGACTCAGGACTATTGCCAAGAACGGAGCTTTCAAAACTCTACGAGAAGCAAAGTTGGTCTAACCAACAACAAAAGACCGGCGCCAAAGGCGCCGGTCTTTTGTATTTGAAACACTCTACAATACTAGCTAGATAATTAAATACTATCTGGAACTGTTTCTTTAAATACAATCCCTAGACGTTCAGCATTATTTAAGATTAGATCCCTAGCAAATTCATCTGCGTATCTTTCTGGTGGAGTGTTTCGATATTCTTGCTCTTGTAAATCGACTAGCTCACGAGCAGTTTCCACAACAACACTTTTGCGAAGATTTAAATCTGGGAAAGTTGCTCTTAGGGTTTCAATATCGACCCCTTCAGACTCTGATAGAAATTTAGCTAAATCTGGAGGATAGACATTAGGCACCGGTAGTGTGGAGAGATTATTTTCCCTGTGGTACATCATTTCAGCAACAGCTTCACTTTCAGTCAATTCAAGATTTGCTTTGTAGTTCACAATAAAATCTTTAACGTGCCCTAATTCATGGGCAGTAATAAATAACTGCAATATCTCTGGAGTCATTTGATCAACTTCAATTCCTAATAGTTTTGAATTCATTTCTACAGTCGCTCTTCTTAATTTGAGTAAGGGCCTAAATAAATCAGCTTCACCTTCCGAGAGATTAATTGAAATAAATGCTCGACCGTCTTCATCGGTATCAACCTCGTAGTAACCACCCAACTCATATACATCGTTCGGAATATAGGTACTGACGATAGTTCCTTTCAAATCAGGAAAAGACTCAAAAGCTATCAGCAGTAGTTCTTTTTGTTTTTGAGTTAGAGTCTCAGGTAGAGCGATACCCTTCTCACTTTGAAGCAACATTTCAGGCCTTTTCATAATCAGATTGTATCACCTTTATTTAATCAACCCACACTTCCTTGCCATCACTTTTAAAAACTATCGTCCCTAATTCAGCCGTATTCAAAATTTTAATGTTTCTTGATTTCAGTTTACTTATTACTTCCTGGTGCGGATGGCCGTAGGAATTATCCGCGCCAGCTGAGACGATTGCGTAGGTGGGTTTGATTGTATCCAAAAACAAATCCACGGTTGATGTCTTTGAACCATGATGACCGAGTTTGAGTACCTCCCCTTCTAATAGTTTCCCATAGGTCTTGGCAATATATTCTTCAATATTAATTGGCGCATCACCGGTCAGAATAAATTCAGTTTCACCATATTGAAGCATGGCAACAATTGAAGCTGTGTTAGTCTCCCAATTAGTAGCATCTCCCTGCGGGGAAAGTATTAGTAATGTAGTTGAAGCGCCAATTTCATATTGTTGTCCAGCTTGAGCAATGTGAACTTCTGTCCCCTCATAATCTACTGCTACATCAAAAGCTTCCGAGACACTAGTATCATTTATATTTTCTGACCTTACGACATTTTCTACTTGATAACTTTTAAGCACATCAACCAAACCACCAATATGATCTTTATCAGAATGGGTCGCTAACACAATATCAATCGTCCGATCAAAAAGAGGCATCTGTTTGGATAGTTCTCTTAGTACCGAACCATCAGGTCCGCCATCTATCAACATTTGTACTCCATCAGGTGTTTCAATAAAGATTGAGTCCCCTTGGCCAATATCGAGAAACGCAACCTTGAGATATTGATTATCTACTTTACCTAGTAAGGCAGACTGATTAGTCAATCCAAAATTACTAAGATTGATAAAAATCGCAACAATGAAAACAAACGCTAAGATAATAAATCTACTTTTTGCTGGCGAAAGCCTCACAATGATTATTTATTTTCCTTAGTAACTTTTGACTTTATATAAAACAAAACTAAGGCTGTTACTCCACCCAAAGTATCCATGAGCATATCCTTTTGAGCGTCCCAAATATCTCCTTGCGAACCCAAGAAAGCGGCACCGGCTTCACCACCATAAGTAGCCGCAAACCACCATTCAATCATTTCATAAATTGCCGCCACCGAAATAATAAAAAAGAGTGGTGTTAAGTAAACCAACCATTTTGTATTAGCTAACTTGCGAACATTTAAATATTCAGCAATTGGGTATGCATAAAATCCGACTGAGAAGTGAGCGATACGGTCATACATGTTTCGCTCAAAGCCAAAGAAATCATTGAACCAATCAAATGGCACTCGTTCAAAAGTGAAGTGTCCACCGACAGTATGCATAAAAATGAGTACTGACATCAGCACATAACTGGTATTAGAAAACTGAACCCCTCGCCAATACAAAAAAACTAAATAGAGAACAATTAAAACAATTGGTAGATTTTCAGCAAACCAAACGTCACGACTAAATGGATTAATTGCTAAATAAATAAACACCACTACATAAGCCCCCAGCAAAACCTTTGGCCACCAAGAATTATTTGTCATCCTTTAATTCTACTATATTAATATGCGAATTAATTATATAAACCTTAAGTCTGCTATACTTATTCCAATTAGAATTTAACTTAATTATCATGACTTACTCCCCAAAAACATTTAATATTCCGGAATTAACTGGAATTTCAAAAGAAAGCATCGACTTACACCTCGGACTTTACGCTGGCTACGTTAAACACGTTAATGTGATTCATGAAAGAATTGCGGCCTACAAGTATGAAGCCGAAGCTAATGGCTATGCTATTGCTGAAATGCAACGACGACTAGGGTTTGAGTTCGGGGGCATGAAAAATCACGAAGCCTACTTTGAGCAATTTGAAGGTAGCAGTAAGACACTTCCAGAGGGTGCTTTGAAAGAAGCCATCAATAGAGACTTTGGTTCGGTCGAGGGATTCATTGCTCACTTCCGCACTATTGCCATGACACGGGGTGTTGGCTGGGCCATGCTATATATAGACACTGATGCACAAAGACTGGTAGCGACTTGGGTAGACGAACAACATCTTGGTCAATTGCCAGGACTAGATTTAATCCTAGCGCTTGATATGTGGGAACACTCATACATGAGGGACTACTTGCCAGCTGATAAGGGCAAGTACGTTGACGCCTTCTTTGCTAATTTAAATTGGGAAGTGGTGGCAGGACGAATGATTTAATTTATCTTTTGTAATTAAGAGTCCACACCAGTTCTTCCTCTCGCTACGTCCTCACTCCAAGTATTGTCGTTGCGGTAGCAAGCAAAAGAACTGGTGTGGACTCTATATAATTTAATTATTTTCAAATAAAGATAAGGTGGTTTTAGTGGAGACGACACCTTGTGTCGCCTCCACTTTTACTACCGGCTTTTTTCCTAAATCTTCATCTTCTTCTATAGTCCAATCGCTGGGACTAAGTTCAGATACCAGGCTCTTTTTATATAAACACCATAAGGCAAAACCTATCCCGGCATAGAGTATTGGAACAAAATAAAATGAGAAAGCAGGGACAGCATAAGAAGCAAATGATAGTTCGGAAAACCAACTAGCAACTTCAATAATGTACGTCAAAGAAAAGTAGGCCGGTACAGCAAATATCACTGCTAGCGTACTAGACACCATGGCCGACATCCCAGTGATAAAAGTTAGTAACATTGCTACTGGCACCATCGGTAAAACTAAAATATTTACCAAAACTGCCACTACTGAAAACTCACCCATTTGATAAAGAAGCAGTGGCAAGACGGCAATTTGCGTTGAGAGAGTAGCTACTAAAAATGATCTGATTCCAACTAAGTTAGAGACCCCTGAAAAGATATTTTCAAAATGAGGAGAGATTAGAATTAGACCTAAAGTAGCTAAGAATGATAATTGAAAACCTATATCGTAGACGAGCAAGTAAGGGTTGATTAATATCATAATTAATCCTGCCAACATTAGTCCTCGGAGCACCACATAAGTCCGACTAAAGACTTGAACCGACAGCAGTAACACTGCCATAATACTAGCTCGAACTACAGTGGCGGAGAGCCCGACTAAGACAGCAAAGGCGACGATGGCCAAAATCCCAATTATTACCCTAGGCTTCTTTGGTAAAAAGTGACCAAGTATATACATAACAAAAATCACTACCAACATAATGTTGTAGCCCGAAAGTACGACAATATGGATGATGCCAGTTTTACGAAAGGCGTTTTC
>JBGSVK010000020.1:0-21957 GCA_041752975.1 Minisyncoccia bacterium
TTCATGATTTGGTTGGTAATGTTTGGGAGTGGATGGATGATGTAGTGACTGATGGTAAATACAAAGAGCGAACACTTCCAACTTCTGGCTATGTAAGTTTAGTTGATAATGAAGGAGTAGTGATTTCAACCGCCGAATTGGGTGATTCAAATTTTGGAAAAGATTATGCTTGGGTAAATAATGAAGGGGTTCGTGGAATATTAAGAGGAGGATTTTATGGTAGTGGTGTAGATGATGGAGGAATTTTTTCTCAAAATATTTCGGTCGCTTTAGATTATGCTTCAGCTGGCGTCGGTTTTAGATGTGTCAGAGATTTGCAGTAGTAGCCCAGTTTTGTCTTTGGCATGAGTTATACTGTTAATAACTTATGAGTAGGGTGCTAAAAAACGGATTAAGATTTGTATTGGTTACAGTAGGGGTGGTAATTCTGACTAGCTTTAGTATTGATGCTACTGATACTTTAAAAGGTTCTCAAACAGCTTTGAGTATTTTTTCACAAAAAATTACTGAGTCACAATGTTCAAAAGGTACAACTAGAGTAGTAGGTTCAGATTATGATTTTTGTATCGATACTTATGAAGCTAGTCCAAGTAAAGAGTGTATCTATGATGGTCCAAGTAGTGTTGCCGATACTTCACATAATATAGCCGATGTCGGTTGTTTGCCGGTATCTGAAGAAGGAAAAAAGCCTTGGACATTTGTCACACAATCCCAAGCAGAACAATTGTGTGCAAAAGCCGGGAAAAGTCTACCGACTGCACAAGAATGGTATTTGTCAGCAGTTGGTACAGTCGATAATATAAACGTTTGTAATTTAAAAAATAGCTTAGCTATGACTGGCTTAAATAAACAGTGTGTGTCAGGAGTAGGAGCTTACGATATGATTGGAAATGTGTGGGAGATTGTAAAAGGGGACATTGTATCTGGTCAATTTGAGCAAAATAATCTTCCTCCAGAAGGGTATGTTGATTTGGTAGATAGTTTTGGAATGGCTGTTAATACTACAAGTACACCCAACATTATCTATAATAATGACTATTTTTGGTCAGACAGTACAGGACAGTATGCTCTGATGAGAGGGGGTTACTATGGTAGTAAAGATGATGGTGGGTTATATAGTACTCACGCCAAAACTGATAAAAACTTTTCGAGTGCTGCTATTGGCTTTCGTTGTGTAGAGTATCTTCAATAAATATTGAATACTAAGATACAATAATTAATATGAAAGCTTTAAAAATTACCAGTATTATTCTTTCAGCGGTAATTTTAACTACTTTGGCTATAGACGCTTCTGATACATTAACTGGAAAAGGAGGGACTTTATTGGCCCAGCTATCAGGAATTGAAAAGAAAGCTTGTCCTGAAGGAATGGTAAATGTTCTGTCAGCACTAACCTTTACTTGTGTAGATGAATTTGAAGCTTCTGTGGGAAAGGAATGTATTATTGCAAAGCCGGAGAGTCAAATAAATACAGAAGTAAATTTATCTCAAAAAGAATGTTTTTCTGAGAGTGTTTCCGATCAGGAGCCTTGGAGTCATGTGACTCGAGAACAAGCCGTTGTAATATGTGCAAAATCTGGCAAGAGACTTCCTAGTGCGTACGAGTGGTATCAATATTCGTTGGGTACAGAAGAGTCAAAGTGTAATATAAATAGTAGTAGTGTAGCTGTCGGCAATAAATATATTTTGTGTAGTTCCGCAGTTGGAGTAAAAAACGCTGTCGGCAATGTTTGGGAATGGGTGTCGGATGACGTTATTGATGGAGTTTATCAAAACAGAAAACTACCAGAGACCGGTTATGTAGCACAAGTTGATAGTGCTGGTCTGGCAACTGTCACGATCTCAGATGATGATTCTGTAGGCGATAGTTTAGGAGGTTATTTTTGGTCAAACGCTACAGGAACCTATGCCATCATTCGTGGTGGATTTTACGGTAGTCGTAGTGATGCCGGTGTTTATAATGCCCACACTTATACTTCTCCAAACTTTGCTAGTGCTGGAATTGGTTTTCGTTGCGTTAGATAGTAATTAGTGGCATTTAATTACGTATGCTATAGTATGCACCCAATACATGATATGCCGATAGAAAAAGAGATTAAAATAGCAGAAATTCCAAAAACACCTTGGCGTTTTTTTATTTATATATCAAGAATCCATAAAAAATGGGCGCTTTTTGCGATCGTAGTTGTATGGGTAGCTTCAACAGCCGGGACACTCCTGAGCTACTTTTTTAAACTAATAATTGATGCGGTTGAACTTGATGACTACGATTCAGCTATGTTTTGGGCGTTACTATACCCGGTCGCAATATTATTGGTTCAATTAACTTATCGACTCAGTGGGTATGCCGGTGCGTATTGGACTTCGCATAGTAATAAAAGTGCGATGGATATTTTGACGGCATATTTACTCAAACATAGTCATGGATATTTTATTGATAGATTTGCGGGCTCTATTACGAGTAAGGTACGCAATGTAACAAGTGCTTTTGATGAAACAATTCCTGACTTCTTATGGGGCCATCTTACGGCAATGGTGACATTTTTAATTACCTTTGTAATTATCGCTAGGGTTGATTTTAAGTCTTCTTTGGTATTTATAGCTTTAATATTTGTCTTAATTTTTATCAATAAAAAATTTGCTTACAAGAAGTCTGTTCTATCAAAGAAAAATGCCGAAGCTTCTTCATTGCTTCAAGGGCAAGTGACAGATACATTTTCAAATATCTCTACTGTTAGACAATACGTGATGGGAGAACATGAAAAAGGAAAACTTAGACACTTAACTCAAAATAAATTCAATACCGGTATGGCGAATTGGTTGTATACAGAAAAAATGCTTTTAACAAATAGCATTATTCTGTTCTTCTTTGCCTTTGTAATGTTTTGGCTACTGGTTGACAAATGGGGTCAAGGACTTATCACTACTGGTGATTTTGTCTTGGTTTTGGCACTAGTGTCACAAATTACTGGGACATTGTTATTTATAGGAAGAGCATTTAATGCTACAGCTAGAACAATTGGTGAATTAAAGGAAGGTCTAGATGATATTTTTATTCCATACGAGATCGAAAATATATCAAATGCGCTAGACCTAAAAGTGTCAGAAGGTAGAGTTGATTGGAAAGATGTGGATTTTAATTTTAGTGGTGTTAAAGTCTTTGATAATTTCAATTTAGAGATTCCTTCAAGACAGAGATTGGGTCTGGTAGGCTCGTCTGGTGCAGGAAAAAGTACTTTTGTATCATTAATTTTGCGACAACACGAAATCAAGGGTGGAGTAATTGAAATTGATGGACAAGATATTTCTAAAATCACTCAAGATTCATTGCGCGAAGCAATCGCTGTGGTACCTCAAGAACCATCGCTTTTTCATCGAACGATTAGAGAGAATATCGCTTATAGTAAACCAAAAGCAAGTCTAGATGAGGTAATTGCAATTGCTAAACTAGCTAATGCACACGAATTTATCCAAAAACTTCCCCAAGGGTACGACACTTTGGTCGGGGAAAGAGGTATTAAATTATCTGGTGGTCAAAAACAGAGAGTAGCTATTGCTAGAGCTATGCTAAAAAATGCACCTATATTGATACTGGATGAAGCCACCTCAGCACTAGATAGTGAAAGTGAGAAGGAAATTCAAAAAGCCCTTCATACCCTAATGGAAGGTAAAACAGTGATAGCTATTGCGCACAGGCTGTCAACTTTGAGAGAAATGGATAGAATTATAGTACTTGAAGAGGGGATTATTAAAGAAGACGGAAACCATGAATCACTACTGAATATAGATGGTTTGTATGCCAATCTCTGGCAACATCAAGCCGGAGGCTTTATTAATGAATAAAAGTTGTGCACGAATAAAGGGTAGTTTTATAAAGTAAGGGGTTATAATAAAAGGGCAATGAGCTTAGTGGCAAAAGCCTGGGCGTTTTTTGTAGCATCCTTAGGGGTTGTTGTTTTAGCTTTGCTTGTTTTCTACCCAGACTTAATTTTTGCTAGAAATATTCTTGAATACAAAGATACAATTTCTGATTCATCTCCACTAAGGCCATCCAACCATACTTTGGAGTTTAGGATTGGTACCGATGTATCACCTGGAGGTTATATTGAAATAACTCTACCTAATGGATTTGAAACGTTGGCTACTACTACTTTTTCAGCTGAAAGAAACGTGGAGTTATATGTAAACGATGTTTTGCGACTATCTGATTCGGTATTGGCAGGAGGTACAGACATGGTCGAAATTTTCCCAGGTTTTCCCGGAATGATTAGATATACACTTAATCCTAGTAGTGGAATTTTGGCAGGCTCAAATTTGGAAATTAAGATCGGCAATCATACAAGTAAGTCGAACTCATTTAGTGTGGTATACGACGAAGACTTAATGAGTACTACGACAACTTATGCTGATGTTTTGCCGATAGTTAATGCTTCAACAACCGGTACTAAATTAGTTCGAGTTGAAGTGTATGACGGAGGACTTGTAGCAGATGCAAATTTTTCAATTTCACTGGTAAATAGAGTTGGCGTAGGTCCAGCAGATACAAGAGAAACAATTCCACCTGAGCGTTTTAATGGAGCACCAAGTACAACAGTGACTGGAGTTACGGCTAGTGTTGAACTTTTTCTAGAAACTAATGAGTTGGCAGTTTGTCGCTATGATGTTGTTCCAGATACTAGCTACGCCTCAATGCCTAATGCCTTTACAGGAACAGGACTTATTTATCATACCGTTGTAGTACCGGTGGTACCAGATTCAATTCAGAAATTTTATATTAGATGTATTGATGATGAAAATAACTTTAACGTCGATGACTACGTAATTGAATTTGCTGTTAGTGCGGTTCCGACTGGGGAATCAAACACAGAAGGTAATGTTGATGGTGATGGTACCGGTAGTGGAAATGAAGGTTCAGGAGACGGATCTGGCGGGGGAGGACAGACCGGTGATTCGGATGGGGAGGCGCCTTTCTTGGGTGGATCTTCAGGTACTGGTGGTTCTGGTGGAGGTGGAGGTGGCGGTACTGGACCCAATGATGGTAGTACTGCGGGTGGAGGCTTTGAGAGTACAGACGCACCATATAGAAGTGGTGATGGACGAGTAGTAATTAGCGGATACGCTTTTCCTCGCAGTACAGTTTATGCTTTAGTTGACGGTAAGTCTGTTACTAGTGAAAGAGCAGATGGACAAGGAAACTATTCAATCACTATTGATGAGATTGCCAGAGGCGTTTATACCTTTGGGGTCTATGCACTAGATGCTCAGCAAGTTAAGTCATCAACTTTTAGTACTTCATTTACAGTGACAGGTGCCAGAACTTCAGCTCTCTCCAATATCAATCTTTCGCCAACAGTGAAGGTGACTCCTGATCCTGTGACTCCCGGACAGGTGGCAACTCTAAGTGGATACTCGCTACCAAATGCAACTATCAATATTGAAAATGAAAAAGATAAATCTACTGCTTCAAAGCAGTCTCTAACTGCTACATCAGACTCGAATGGTTTTTGGTCAACTACTCTAAACACATCAGGTTTTTCAGTTGGTACATATAAGGTAAGAGTAAGAGGAGAACAAACTGGTGGTGCTTCAACTAATTACTCCAACTACACTCTATATGGTGTCGGTCAGACTGCAGTAAAGCCAATCAATGCTGACCTCAATAGAGATGGTAAAGTAAATTTAACTGACTTTTCTATTCTTTTGTTCTGGTGGAATACAGACGGCGGTAATTCAGATCCTTCTGCTGACATCAACGGAGATTCAAAAGTAAACTTAACTGACTTTTCTATACTACTCTTTAATTGGACCGGTTAGGTAATATTCTTTTGACTGAGCTTAGAAACCTCCAGTTCCAGCGATTTTCTCTTTGACATAATAAGTAATACAAGAATATTCTGCGTTCGAATATGTGTTCTAGTGATTTGCTTATTGATAAATTGTGTATGTGGGTAACGTAAATATTCTCACAAAAAAAATACTATAATACATTCATATGTCCTTTCTACAGAGACTCAAAAATCGAGGTGTTCGTTCTGGACAGTCGTCTCTTCAGTCAGAAGCTGAAGAAACAGCTGTCGATAAAGTTGCGCAGTTAGATGTAGATGTTTTTCAAACTGAAAACATGATTGTTGTCTATGCCCAGGCAGCCGGTGCTGATATGAACGACGTCAATGTATCTATTGAGGGTGACGCAGACATTGTATTGATTGAAGGTCGTCGTATCAGACCCGAATATATCGTTTTTCCTAAGCGAAAGGAACAAGGAGCCTACTTTGCTTCTGAGTGTATCTGGGGAGATTTCTACAGAAGAATTATTTTGCCTGAAAGTGTTGAAATTGAAAAGGCTGAAGCTAAAATCAAAAACGGTGTTCTGATTTTAGTCTTACCCCTACTAAAGTCATCAGAAAAAGAAAGAGTTCGACTAAAAGTTAAACAAGAACGTCGTCCTTCAGCTGATAATAAATAGTTCCTTGAAATAATATGATTAAAATGAAATTACAAAATTCATATTCACTAGAAAAAACACTTTTTACTATAGTGGCAATTATTTTTCTATTTTTATTTTCATCACTATCATTTGCAAATGCAGCTACACTTCAACTAAATCCTGGAACTGGTTCATATAGTGGAGGACAAACTTTTACTACAGCTGTGCGTGTTCAGCCGGCTGGTCAAAGTATTAACGCCGTCGAAGCTACTCTTAAGTTTGATCCTGCCTTACTTACTGTTGTGAGTGTTGGTAAGGAAGGTTCGGCATTTTCTTTGTGGACAGTAGAACCAACTTTTTCTAATTCTGCAGGAACAATCAGTTTTGGTGGTGGTAGTCCGACTCCATTTTCAGCTGCGTCAAACTTAATTAATGTTACCTTTAGAGCTGTTAAAGAAGGCTCAGCATCAGTTAGCTTTACATCAGCCTCGGTTCTGGCAGCTGATGGAAGAGGTACTGATGTTTATCAAACCTCTGGTCCAGGTACTTTTACTATTTCTGCAGCAACTACTCCGACACCCGTAACTCCAACTCCAACTCCTACAACTCCTAAACCTGAACCAGAAGACAATGAAGAAGCTCTTATATTTGGAGATCCTCCTAGAGCTCCAGAAGTAGGTTCTCCTGCATTCTTGGATCCTGAACTTTGGTACAATACAACCGAAGGAGTGTTTAGTTGGACATTACCATTTGATGTAAATGCGGTAGCAATAGAAATTGCAACTACTAGTGATAATGAACCAAACTTAAACTCAGACTCTATAATTGATCCTCCTGTGGATGAATTTAGAGTAACAAAGGATATTGTTACCGATGGCTTGCAGTACCTTAGTATACGATTTAAGAATCAAGTTGGTTGGGGCGCGGTATTGAATAGAAAACTTCAAATTGACACTAGTGCACCAGAACTATTTGTAGTTGAAGTTAGAACCGGAAGCACACCATCATCATTCCCGCTGATTACCTTTGAAGCCAATGATAAAACTTCTGGAATTGATTTCTATGAATTAACAATTGCAGATAATGAACCAATTCGCGTTACGCCTGATGAAGCAAAACTAGGATACCTACTAAAAGAACTTGAGGATGGAACTTACACTGTAAAAGTAATAGCTCACGACAAAGCTGGAAATATAAGAGAAAGTACGAAGGCAGTACTAATAACTGCCGGTTGGATTAAACCAGTAGAAAATCTCGAAGAAAAGTCTTTCTGGGACTTCCTTACTCCAGTTAATCTCTTCATCTTCTTCCTAATAGTTGTCTTGATACTAATGGTCGTCTATGTTTGGTATGAAAAGAAGCAACTAAAAATTAAAGAAGAAAAATTGAGAAGAGAGACACGAGAAGTTCAAGATCAAATGGAGAAAATTTTCTCCGCTCTCCGCGACGAAATTTATGATCAAGTGAACATGATAACTAAGAGAAAGAGGTTGTCGAAAAGTGAACGAGAAGCCGTTGAAGGACTCAATCAAGCGCTAGAAGTTTCTGAGACCTTGATTGAAAAGGAAATCAATGATGTAAAAGCAATTTTGAAGTAAAAGAGTATCGAAATCCCCATAAATTAATTTTATACCGCGTAACCCCTAGGGGTTACGCGGTATAATAAAATTGCCCCTGTTCTGTCTTTTTTTCGACAGAGGGTTGTTATGTAATGTATTTAAAGGCTTTTTTCCAAAAAATACCGGGATGGTTAATAGCCATTTTTACCCTATCTATAGGCTTATTTGTGTATGCCACAATTGATAGAACAGTAGTAGTGTCGGAACAACTAGTAGTGATTCCAGATACTGTTATTTCTACTACTTGGGGAAATACAAACAATGCACTTATAAGTGATATTTCAGAGCAATCACTCTATCAAGATTATTCTAAAGAGAATTCAACCTATATTGATTTAAGTGTAGTTAATCCTGCTTCATCTCCATCTGAGACAAGCTCGTCACAAGAAAATTCCAACTCAGATGAGGGGTCTGTACCTTCATCTGACAATCCTATTGAAGTCGATACTGCTTCTGGTACTGATTCTGATTCAGTGATAAGTAATGATGTTGAAACTGAGATAGACCCTGAGGATATCCCAAACACAACTGAAGATTCAAATACAAATTCAAATAATTCAGAAACTGAAAACGAACCTCAGAGTGTTGAAGTTGAAGTTACAGATGAAGAGTCTGAATCAGTTGAAGAAGTTATATCAGAGCCCTCAACTGAAACTCCATCTGAAGAAGTAAGTTTGTTTTGGCGCTCATTTCCAAGTGCAGATACTAATCAATTCCCGTTAGCTCAGGAAGTAATTACCACCTACTTAACTACTTCAACTGATATCAATTCTCCAGAGGAAATTTCTACTACGGATACAGATATTTCAGAAGTTACAATTGAAGATGAATCTGTGCCACTAGAGGAAGATGTGACTGAAGTTGAAGATGTTACTGAAGAAGTAAATGAAAATACAGATCTTATAGAGCAAATTGATAATGTTCCAACAGATGAGGCAGACAACCAAACTGAAGCTGAACCAACCACTCAAGTAATTGATTCAGAAGTTACTGACCAAGTAGTCGAAGAAAATGTAGAAGAACCAGAATTAGACATTGTTACAATTGAAGACGCTTGTGCAGGAGACAGTGAGTGCAAAATGTATAGCTCAGTCTTTTCAGGATTTACAATGCCTGAGTTTGAAGAGGGTAATCTTCTTACTTCTGCCCAGCTAAGGCTTTCATTGGCCGGAAAAACAATTAGCGATGATGTCTCTGGTCCACAAAGATTTGTGATTGAGTATCGATATTCTGATGATACAAATTGGTCTACTGCGACAGTAATTGATATTGAGGATGAAGTTTCTAATAGTATCAATGGGGGATATTACTTAGTCTCTTTAGCAAGACCATCTCATCATAGTCAATTGTCGTTACTTCAAGTTCGAGTCTCGTACCAGGGTAATATAAATTATCTAGAGAGGGCTTATGTTGAAAGTCTATGGCTGGAGGTAACTTCTTCAAAATTCTATGAAGAGACTGATCCAACCTACTTAGACGAATCAATTGACTACAGTAGAGACCTCGAAGAGCCAAAATTCCATGATTTAAATAGTTCTGGTCTAGATCTTTCAATTAATAAATTACCGGCATTTACCTTGAGTTATTCTCCTCAGGAAGGATTCTTAAAGAAAGTGTTCAATTCTATCTTTAGTGAAAATGTCTATCTAGTTGATAGGGTTGAGTTGACTGATAGTTCTGGAGCTGTAGTTGATGTACCTACTAAAGTCATTTATCAAGATGAAAAGGTTTGGACAATTCAGTTCTTGAAAAAGCCTCAAAAATTAGTTCCTGGTAAATATAACTTAAGGATTTTTGTTAACGAAAACGAAACAGTCTTTGTTGATGATTTTGAGTTTTATTGGGGAGTCATTGCTGTCAATACAGAGAAGAGTATGTATTACAAAGAAGAGAAAATAACTCTTAATTTGGCTGCATTGACAGACCGAGGGGATACAATTTGTGATGCAATTCTAGAACTTAGAGTTACTACACCTGATAACGAATTTTACGATGTTCCGGTCGAACAATCTGGCTCTTGTGGTAAAAACAACGTAACAGATATTCCCGATTATCTGGCTGAATTTTCTAATACTAATGAGCTTGGTTTATATAAAATACAGCTTCAACATCGAAATAAAATTGGTGAAATTGTTCATAAAATTGAAGATAGTTTTGAAGTACGTGATTATATTCCTTTTGATATTAAAAGAACTGCCCCTACGCGTATTTATCCACCTGCACCATATACAGTAACTTTAGATATTACTGCCAATCGATCATTTGTCGGAGACATTACTGAGCGTGTTCCTCGAGGCTTTGTGTTTGCAGAGACTAGTGGCGCTGAAGTTACAACTTTAGAAGAAGCAACGCTTCTAACTTGGAAAAACATTGAACTTGAGGTGGGTGATACGCTACAACTCTCATATGTTTTTGATGCCCCTGATATTAGTCCGTACATGTACCTACTTGGACCTCTCGATATGGATGGTTTTAAAGAACTGCGCCAGTGGCAGATTGCTTCTGATGCAATTTCTTCTGTTGGATGGTTGACTGCAACCGAGACCGAATTAGGTACTAACCTTAACGACTCGACTCCAGCTGCGTTGATTTGGAGTACAACAACTCTAGATAGTTTTTATTTCAGTCATTCATCAACTACTTTCCCAGGACGACTGTCTATTGAGAAAGACGGAGACTTTTTGGTTTCGGTAACTTTACCTCTAGAGCGCAATGACTCAATAGTTAATCAAAGAGCACGTGTTGGGTTTGAAGTACGAGTTAATGGAGTGGCCGTACCTCAGGGTATAGGGCGAAGTGGTCTTATTTATAATGCTTCTTCAACTACTCAACAAAATGAATCTTCTAGTCATGGTAATTTTTTAATTACCGATTTGTCAGCCGGAGATTATATTGAGGTTTATGCTCAGGCAATGACTAGTTATGTTTCCCAGCCAATTACTATTACTGGTCAAGCTAGTATGTATATTGAGCACATTGCTCCAGTAACTGGAGTTTTTGCCGGAACCGCTACCAGTACAGTGGCTTCAACTAGTTTAAATACCACTGCCTCAGAATTGGTTTGGACCGAAACAAGACAAGATACAGGATTTGTTCATTCCGATACTACTAATCCTGAAGATATAGTTATTAGTGATCCTGGGACGTATCTTGTTTATGTGAATGTTCCGCTTGAGTCTAGAGGCGCAACAGCTTGGAAAAACATCCTTGGTCGAGTACTTCTCGATGGCTCTCAAGTTCCAGGGGGTGTTTTCTCACAAGGTCTACATACGGTAACTGTAAATGCCGATTACTATTCCTCTATTCACTGGTCAGGAGTTGTTGTTTCTACAACTTCAAACCAAGTGCTGAGCATTAGTACTGAGCAGGAAGCGGCGGGAGGAACAACTACCGTCCCGGTTGGTTATAAGGGTTCTATATATATACAGAAATTACCTACAGAAGATTTGATTGCTCTGCGTGGACGGGATCTTTCGGGTGGTACCAACTGGAATGTTGATCCAGCTCAGACAGTCTTATTTGATACACAATTAGCTTATGATAGTACGGTCTTTACTCATTCTACTTCGACAAATAGTGACGAGATTACTGTCAATGAAAGTGGTGATTACTTATTAGTATATAACGATGCACTATTTACAACTGGTGCTACTCACAACGTGATTTTAAGTGTGTTTGTAAATGGATTGAAAGTATCTGGAGCGGAAACTAAATCCCATTATATTTCAAACTCTACTAATCATACAGATTCTTCGGGCTCACTTACTTATAACTTAGAAGGACTAGCACCTGGTGACATTGTGACGATTGAATCCTCGCGTGATTCGGGTATTACGGCATTCAATGATCGAGCAGATGCCTTATTACTACTTTGGAAAAAGAAGGAATTAAACTTCCGTCCCGGAGCTGCTACATACTACGATACTCCTTTTGATAGTGTGCGTTTTTCATCGACTACTCCATATTTTGATTTTAGTACCACTGATCCAGATGGTTCAGCTGATTTAATGTATGAGTTTTCAATTGGTACCTCTAGTGATTTTGTCGGTGCTATTAGTCGAGTTTCAACTAGTTCAGGTTTCACTAATACAGCTTCATCTACTGACACTAGTCCCTTTAGAGAGGGTGATAAGATTCGCTATCAATTACAAGGCGCAGATGCTCTTGCAGATGATACTACATACTATTGGCGAGTTAGAGCAAAAGATGTTGGAGGCTCGGATGAATTTGGTGATTGGTCAACAACTCAAAGTCTAACTATAGAAACAACCCAAGAAGTAGCTGATTGGTATCAAACAAATGATGCTCAATTACAAAGCAATAATCTATTTGGTGTTACTACGGATGGTGAAGGTGGAGTAGTTGTAGATACTGTAGAAAATACTGAAGCTCTTCTAGTCTATGGAAATAAAACTGACACTCTACTTTTATATCGGTTCTGGGACGGGGCACAGTGGTCACTTCCAATTAATGGTCCTGATGTAGGTGGAGAAATTTACTGGGCTGAAACCTCGGCAGGTAATACACGAGACGAGTATGTAGCAGCTGTGTTGACAGGAGATGGAGATGTAAATGCACTAGTGTATAGTGCTTCAACTACTTCATGGGGCAATCAAATTGAATTTGAAACTAACGTAAATACTCCTTCGAGACGTGGTTTGGCTGTGGCTCATGAATCTATATCTGGTGATGCAATGGTTGTTTCGTGTAGTTCAGGTGCAGACCCTGTCTTTACAATTTGGGATGGAGCTACTTGGTCTGCTACTGGGACTATTGATGTAGCAAGTACCAATAACTGTAACTGGATAACTCTGGCAGCAGACCCGACTTCCGATGAAATGATAGTGATTGTCAAAGGGTTGGCAGATAGTTATGAAGCTCAAGTTTGGAACGGTAGTAGTTGGTCAACAGCGCAACAACTCGGTCGAATTAACGTAGTTTCTCCAACTGGAGTAGCCTCAAACGCTAATGAAGGTATGAGTGTTGTCTATGAAGAGTCTGGAGACCAAGCAATGGTTGTTACTACCGATGGAAACGATAACGAATTCCGCTACGCGACATGGGATGGAGCTACTTGGTCAACAGTATTTACTGTGCCGGTCACTGCCGACTTTGAGAACGGTGAATTAGTTCGTGATGAAGGAACAGATAGAATTGGTTTCTGTATGGTTGACGAGCAGTCCGATGCAAACGTCTTTTTCTGGGATGGTGACGCTTGGGATGTAACCGAGACTCAACTTGAATCATCTACTGAGACAATTACCGGACGTTCTTTTGATTGTGCATTTGAAACTGTTGCCGGTCGTGATGGTTACTTTGCTGTCCCTTACTCTGATACTGCAACCGATGAATTTCAATATTACGATAATTCCGCATGGTCTGGGCCGCTCAACATGACAGACATGGAAGAATTTTGGTATTTACAAACCGAACGAACTGGCGACGGCGTTATTTTAGCTGTTGGTATGGAAAATCAAGGTATTGATCCATTACGAGCCTCTTACTTTAACGGTACTAGTTGGTCAGCAAGTACTCTTATTCAAGCTGATCCGTCTGAAACAGGTGCTGATCCACGAAGTGAATCTTTCTCTATGTCAGCAAGAAGGTTTAATTATTCGCAGGGTACTGTCTTAACTAATCCAATTGATTTCAATTCTGTCTCCGGGTATTCAACTTGGGGAGATATTTCTTTTTCTACAACAGAACCAATTGGTTCGAGTGTAGTTTTACGTATGAAGTACAGCTCTACTACTGCTTGCGATACATATATACCAAATGGTGTACTGACAGGGAATGACGTTGGCTTTACTGCCGAGGATACTCCTATCAATATCTCTGGACTGAGTACTTCAACCTATAATCAAATTTGTCTTGAAGCTGAAATTGTATCTAGTGGTGAAATCTCCGCTTCACTAGATGATTGGAATGTAACTTGGGTTCGTCAACCAAAATTGGTTCAAAATGATTACCGATGGTATACCAATGGTAGTTTCCTAACCCCAACAGATCCTTGGCCTGCTGGTTTAGTTGATTTACCAGAAAATACTCCTCTTACAGCAGTTGAATCAATTAGTATTGATGAAACTATTCGATTGCGACTATCACTTGAAGGTTTAAATATTGACACACCGGTACAATCTCAGACCTTTAAACTCCAGTACGCAAAAGGTTTAACTTGTTCTCCATCATTAACTTGGCAAGATGTTGGTAACTATTCAAGTACAACAGCAGTGTGGCGTGGCTATGAGAACGCAGTTGTGGGAGATGATTGGTATGATGGTGATTGGGGTAGAAGAATCAAAATAACCGTTGATAATACTTTGGTCGATGCAAATCTGACTGATTTTCCAGTTTATCTAAATCTTGATGATTTACCAGCTACATTCTTTGATAATGTTCAGAGTGATGGAGATGATATTCGCATTACTGAGGCAGACGGTTTGACAGAACTAGCTTATGAATTAGTCTCAATTAATACAACTACCGATAAAGGGGAATTACACTTCAAAGCTGATTTAGCTTCTACTACTGATACCGAATTCTTCATATACTATGGTAATAGCTCTGCTTCAGGCTACGCGGTAACTGATACTTATGGCCGAAACAATGTTTGGTCAAATGACTTCGAGGCTGTTTATCACTTGGAGACCAGTCCAGCAAGTTCTATGACTGACAGTACTGGCAATGGATATACCTTAACTGCAGCCGGTGGTAGTGGGATGGGGGCAGGTAATAGTTCATCAAGTCTTTTGGGTAATGGTGTAATATTTGATGGTGTCAATGACCGTCTCGTTAAATCTGACTGGGTATGGGGCGCCTCTGGTTCTGCGTCACCGGTTACTGTCACGGCTTGGAATTATGCAACTACCGCCAACAATGCTGGTAATCTCTTTGGTTTTACTATTTCCGGTAATGAACGATTTGGTTCTCATGCACCATGGAGTGACAATACCATATATTGGGATTATGGTACTTGTTGTGCTTCGCCTGGTCGTGTAAGTGTAACCTATGTAGCCTTTAAAAATAAATGGACGCACATTGGTTTAGTTTCTCAAGGTAACCCAAGTGGTTCATTTATGGGTATATATCTTGATGGTGTACTAAGAAATTCACTTGCTACATCAGATGACCCGAGTGCCAACCTGACCGGCTTTGCCCTTGGAGCCACACAACCGTCGGGGGTTAATTATCATATGGGTCGAATTGATGAATTCCGTATCGCCACAGTGGCGCGTAGTGGTCCGTGGATAGCGACTGAAGAAAATAATCAATCAAACGCTACGGGTTTTTATGATGTTTCAACTGAGGAGTTGGTGAGTGATGGTCGTCTACTTCCAAGTACACTTTTGGCTTCTTCTACTTATGGTGAGACTTACGAAGAAGAAAACCCGACTCGAGATAATCAGAATTTGATTGTAGTAGGAGAAAATGCAGAATGGGATTTTGTATTGCAGAATAATCTTGGAGAAGCAAATACTAATTATTGTTTTAGAATGGTTTATGAGAATGGTGCAACTTTGAGTTCTTACAATGAGTATCCAAGAGTAGTTACCAATGCTCCTCCACTAATACCAGAACTAATTGCACCATTTGATAATGAGAAATCTTCTTCAACACCTGTTTTTCAATTCGCAGTAACTGATGAGCTTGATGATTTGGTTTCTTATGAAATTCAAATTGATACTGATATAAATTTTGGTTCACCAGATATTTATCGGGAATCTAATGCTAATTTCTCTGAATTTACAAATCTATCTGCTCCTTCAGAGCGAGGAATCTATACACCTGGTCAAATTATTCAATTTGTACCAAGTTCATCACTAAGCGACGGTAATACTTATTGGTGGCGTGTTCGAGCTAAAGACGATGAAGGTTCAGGGGCGTTTGGCGAATGGTCAACCGCTGAAAGCTTTACTATAGATTCAGCAACAACTATCACAACTTGGTTCCAGACTACCGAGGAACAGTTTGATACAAATAATCTAATTGATACTGATGCCAATGCCGCCGACGATATTCGCATTGCTACCAGTTTGACTGCCGGTACTACTACAAGTTCCGCAATTGATTTTGATGACGTTGATACTGGTAACGCTTGGGGATTACTTAAGTTTACTGATAATGAAAGTACTGGTGATATAAAATATTCTATTGAATATCTAGTGTCAGGAAATGAGTGGGAATTAATTCCCGAAATTGATCTGTCTGGTAATGAAGCAGGCTTCGATACAACTAATGTCAGTCTAGCAAACCTCGATACTGATACTTATAACACAATCCGTATTCGGGCTGTAATGAGTGGTAATGATAGCTTGCCAAGGATTCAGGATTGGTCTATTGAGTGGGGAGAAAGAATAGAACCGCCGATACACCAGTCACCATTTGATAATGCAAAGGTTAATTCAGCTACTCCGAGTATTCGTTTTTACGCTACAGATCCTCAAGGGGATAGTATGGAGTACGAAGTACAAATCTCACAGACATATGATTTTACAGCTTCGACAACTTTTGTGTCTGGTTCAGCTAGTGGATTTTCAAATATAACTACTCCAGCTGACCCTACTCCTTTTAACTCTGGAAACATAATTGAATATGATTTTCAGTCAGCTTTGGATGACGGCACTACCTATTGGTGGCGTGTCCGTGCCAGAGATATAGATGATGAAGATGCGTACTCAGACTGGAGCACTCCGGAGAGCTTTACTGTAGAAGTAGGATTGACTGTCTCAACCTGGCTTCAAACAACTGGGGATCAGTTTGCAACCAATGATAATCGAAACATTGAAACCAACTCTACACAGGCTCAAATTACCACTACAATCACTGAAGCAATGGTTGCATATGGAGAATCCACTTCATATTTCCCAAGATATCAGATTTGGGATGGTAGTGCTTGGGGGGATCCGCGAAATGCAATCAATACTGGAGCTCCAATAAAATGGTCACAGCTAAAAGCTGCTCCGAAACGTAGTGAATATGCATTGGCGACTCTGGGTACTGATGGTGATATAAATCTACAAATATTTGATGGACTAACAGGAGTCTGGGGAGACAATATTGAAATTAGTACTGAGATAGCGAATCCTGCGTACCGCAGTGTTGATATTGCCTACGAAACTAATTCTGGAGATTTATTAGCTGTGGCTTGTGATGGTAATGATGCAATGTTTACGGTTTGGGACGGAACAGATTGGTCTGTAAGTACTACTTCTTTACCACTAGCTAAAGCGACCGCTTGTCAGTTTATAAAATTGGCCTCAGATCCGACTTCGGATGAAATTATTGCTGTCTTTAAACATGAAATTACTGGAGCAAATGATTACGAGGTTATAGTTTGGGACGGAAGCAGTTGGGGGGATAATATTTCACTTGGAAATATGGAAACTGGTGCCAATGAGGGTATTGCTATTGAATACGAAGATTCTGGTGATCAGGCAATGATTGTAGTTTCAAATGATGGTAACCCTAGTTTTATTTACAATACTTGGAATGGAAGTTCTTGGTCAGGTAATCAAACCAATGCTCTACAAAATGACTTTGAACATGGACTTCTTACGAGAGATGAGGGTACTGACAGACTAGCACTCTGTGCTATTGACGCTAACGGACAAATTAGTAGTACTCTCTGGGATGGTACTGCCTGGGGCTCATATACTACCCTCGAAGTTACTGGTAATAGTTCTGCCGGAAGACCTGTTAGTTGTCAGTTTGAAACAAATGGCGATCGAGATGGCTATTTGATGATACCTTATTCCGACGCGGTTAATGCTAGGTACCAGTACTACGCTACTTCTTCTTATTCAGGTGAATTAGATATTACGGGACTAAACCTCAACGTGGGTGCTTGGACAACACAAACGATTAGAACAAATGATGGACTCGTCTTAGCCATGTTCCTAAAGGATGATAGTGTTGCTCCGGCTGACCAATATCTATTTGCTTACTGGGATGGTAGTAACTGGGTAGGGCAAGAAGCTATCAGTAGTGTGCCGTCTGTAACTGGTACTCCATTCCAAGAATCTATTTCGATGGCAGCGCAAATTTTCCCAAACTTTGTAGATGGAACAATTCGTTCGACACCAATTAATTTTGCTGATGGAGAAAGTCCTCGTTGGCAAGAAATATCTTGGACTGATAGTACTCCCGCAGATAGTATAATTGAATATCGAGTGTATTATGAAACTGCCACAGGTAGTATTGCTCTTGTGCCAGATAGTGCTCTGCCAGGAAATGCAGCTGGCTTTACAACTAGTCCTATTGATATTTCTAGTCTTGATTCAACTATATACAACATACTTGAGCTTGAAGCTGAACTTATTTGTGATGAAGATAATTGTCCAGCTTTACTCGATTGGAAAGTAGAGTGGTCCGAAGGTATCACTATTTCTGGATTGGCTTTTGAGTATGATCAATTAACCGAACTGGCAACTGGTACGGTAGCAGTGGCAATTAATGGTGTGCTTCAATCTGGAAAGACAGCAAATATCTCTGGGTTAATTGGTTCTCAAGAAATGGTCTATGACACATCTGGAACCAGTACCTTTACTGTGCCAACAGGTGTTACAGAAGTGACTGTAAAATCATGGGGAGCTGGAGGAGGTGGAGGTGCTGGCGGAATTAGAAATACTGGAGCCGATGGAGGAGGTGGAGGTTTTATTGAAGGTTTACTTGATGTTACTCCAACAGAAGATTTGACAGTTCATGTCGGAGGAGGAGGAGAGGCAGGTATTTTTGGAATACCAGCTGGCGCCGGCGCAGGTGGAGGATATTCAGGACTTTACCGTAACTCAACTCCGCTAATGATTGCTGGAGGCGGAGGAGGAGGAGGGGCCGGCGCAGGAGGAATAGGTTATGTTGGAGTTGGTACAGAATGTGCTGTTTCAGCCACTACCTGTACTCCTAATATTCCAAATGGAACTGTAGAAAACGATGTTTTGATAGCAGTAATGCATTCTCGTATTGCATCTACTACAAGTTGTACTGCAAACTGTTCTGGCTGGACTGAATTTTCTACTCAAGGTAGTGGAAATGGACAACTGTCTGTTTGGTATATGAGACAAAGTACCACCACACCACTACCTCCGACTTTTGGCGGTCCTGCCGTTGCTGAGTCATTTGCCGGAAGAATTTGGGCCTTTAGAGGGGTTATAGAATCAGGCAATCCTTTTGATCAAGTAATGGCTAACGCTACACAAACTACAGCTGTCACTTATTCAGGAACAAATATCGTGAGTACGGTTTCTAATTCAATGTTGGTTTTCGTTGGTGCCTCGATGGATAACACAACTTGGGGTCCAAGTAGTGGTTCTTGTAATACACCAAATTCTATTGACACTAATTTTTATGTTTCAAATGTGAGTGGTACTGACAACTCTGTTTTCCTCTGTTACGACAATACTCCAAGTAATAGTCCAGGTTCTCTTGGTGTGCCAAGTGTCACTCAGTCAGTTTCAACAGTCGGTCGTTGGTTTGGATTTAATCTTAAACCAGAGATAAGTAACGCACTTGCTGGTGCGGGTGCTGGTGGAGTTGGAGGTGGATTAAGTGGAGGAGATGGTGGTTCTTCAGACTCAGGTTTTAGTGCCACTGGTGGAACAATTACTGATGATTTTGGATATCGTCATCACGTCTTTACTTCTTCGAGTGCTTTTGAAATTCTCTCTGGTTCAAGAGCGATAGATTACCTGCTTGTTGGAGGTGGTGCTGGAGGTGGAGGGTATAGGTATGGAGGTGGAGGTGGAGGAGCGGGAGGTATACGTGTGTTTGAAAATCAAAATTATGGCACTGGTACATATACTGTAACCATTGGAGCTGGTGGAGCTGGTGGAGATAATACCGATACTTCGGCTGGTAACGGTCAGTCTGGAGGAGATACAACATTTGATTCAGAAACAGCACTGGGAGGAGGAGGAGGTTTACGAGGAGATAGACCAAATGACGGTTCGACCGGATTTTGGGGCGCTTCAGGAGGAGGAGGGGGTAGTACAAACGTAAACACTGTCTCTCATTCCGGAGGTACTAGTACAAGCCCACAAGGTAATGATGGTGGAGCTGGAGGAGGAGCTAGTGCTACCAACGATCAGTCTGGAGGAGGCGGAGGAGGTGCTGGTGCTGTTGGTAGTGCTGGGACTAACACTACTGGTGGAGCCGGAGGTGTTGGTTTAAATCTAAGTCGTCTTTGGGGAACTTCTGTTGGTGCTGGCGGGTGGTTTGGCGGAGGTGGAGGAGGAGGAAAGCGAAATACTGAAACTGCTGGTGCTGGTGGGACTGGCGGAGGAGGTGCTGGTGGTGTCGGAAATAATAATGGTACAACCGCAACCGCAAATACAGGTGGAGGCGGAGGAGGTGCTGGTGGTACTAGTGCTACACAATATGGAGGTACTGGTGCGGATGGAATTGTAATCGTTAGATACAGAATTCCTCTATTAGGTGGTTCTGGAGGTACTCAATTTGCTGGAGGTCAAGGAGGCGGTGGTAATGCTGCGACTGGGACTGCTTTTGCGGGCGGTATTGGTGAATCTGGTTCAAACGGTGGTGCTGGTGGTGCTGGTGGATTTTTGGGAGGAGCTGATGGAGGAACTGGAAATAGTAATACAGCTGAAGCTGGAGGTGGAGGTGGAGGATCCGGATACTTTGGAGGCGGAGGAGGAACTCGAGGTAACGCCGGCCTTTATTCAGGTTCTGGTGGTGCTGGAGGTTCTTCATACGCCACCTCAAGTATTTCTGCTACCAGCACAGTTAGTGGTTCTGGAAGTGCTGCTGGTAATACTAGTGACCCAGATTATGCTGGTGGCGCAGGAGCTGGTGGAGACGGTGGTTCGCTCTCAACAAATGGTACTGCTGGTAATGACGGACGAGTTGTTATCGGCTGGACGGGATCGACTACTCCTGGAGAGTGGACCATATCAAATGTAAACGTAAATATCGGCGACATTGTTACAATCTTTATTGTTGGAGCTGATGGCAGTATGGAAGCTGTTGCGGTAACAAAATACGATGGTGCAGGTGATATTACTGGTATGCAACTAAGTGAGCGTCACTTAACACTCGGTTCAGAAGATGAGCCAGTAATCAAGAATATAGACTTAGAGGTTTATAAGAATTCAGACAATGAAGACATCTTCTTTGATGTATCTACTGCTGGAGTCTTAAATCTTTGTGCTGAGAGTAGTTGTACAGATGCGCGCCTACATGTGCTAGCGAGTACAACTTACCAGCCTGGGGCAAATGGAACTGTAATTAATTTCCAAAACGAAGGTGTCTTTGCACCGGCTACAAACACTCTTAGAGTCTCAAGTGGTTGGAGACAATTGGGTACATTTACACCCGATACCTCAACTATTATCTTTACCGCTACCACATCTAGCCCACTGTTTGAAAATTCAACATCAACTCATGAATTCAATAATGTAACTTTTGGAGAGAGTAGCGGAACTGCTACCTGGTCAATTAATAAGCCTCTTGATGTGGGTGGAGCTCTGTCTATTAATTATGGAACTTTAGCCCGTGGAACTTCAACAATAAATGTTGCAGGTAATCTAAGTCTTGGCGCTAATGGCTATGTGACAGGACTAGCCACTACTACATTTGATGGTGCTGGTAGCAATACTTGGGGCGATGCAAAGGCGATTGCTTCTAGTACAAACGTTGGTTATGTGGTTGTAGATGGGACAGCAAAGACAATTACTTTGGCAAATAATGTCGCAGCACAGACTGTTACTATTGGAGGTGATGATACTTTAAATGGATCTGGTTCTGGCTACAATATAAATGTTACTTCTGGTTGGACAAATAATAATTCATTTATTCCACAAACAGGAACTGTAACCTTTATTGGTACAACTACCGCAGTTATTAATCGCGGCGCTTCTTCATTTAATAATCTAACCTTTAATGGAGTTGGTGGTAATT
>JBGSVK010000021.1:0-12766 GCA_041752975.1 Minisyncoccia bacterium
AAAAGTCGGTTCGAACTTTCAAATGAAAGAACGAACCGTACTTTTTGAGCCACGCGGAGCGTGGAAAATCCTTTCAGATTCAGAATTTTTTGGGGGGAATGCATTAGTGTCGCGCCTTCGGCGCGACCCCATTTCGGGTTCCAATGCAGACTTCCAATTTTGGCGGAGAGAGGGGGATTCGAACCCCCGATTGGGTTACCCCAATACTACCTTTCCAAGGTAGCGCGTTCAACCACTCTGCCATCTCTCCATTAATATTTAATTGTCGCTTTTCAGAGTGGTTGAACATTCGCCCTCCTCACTCTGTTCGGATATAAAGTAAAACTGTTTACTTTCTATCCACTCTGCCATCTCTCCATTTATATTTGATTTTTGGAGTGACTATTTATATCACGACCACTTCCCTTCCTACAATTTAATATCTTCGACTAATGCCAAAGTTCTCCATAGTGGCTTAATAACACTAAAAGCATATTGTTTTAATACCTCTGGCTCGACGGAAGTTGTACAAGAAGAAATTTTAATTTCTGTATCCGGAAGGAGCATAAGCATCTTATTGCCTTTAAAAACAATTCTCATGTTTTGCTTGTGCTCTAGCCACCACGTATGTAAGTCGACCATAAAATTTGGTGTCAAAATGTACCTTGCTTCTATTCCATTATTGGTAGCAACATGAAGATCTCTTTCAAATTCATTCCATTCTAATTCAGTCTCTTCAATACCATCACTATTTATAATTTCTGACCAAAAACCTCTGTGTCCAAATCCAACTTTGTCACCCTCAGTTGAGATAAATGTAGTACCAGTTAAAGTCTTATTTAATTCAACACTGGCTAATACTCCATGAAAAATAGTTACTTTATTTGAATTTTTTCCATTACTTACTTGCTTTTGCACCTGAATTTCCCTAATAGTAACGGGATATGGTTCAAAGAAGGAATACATATCGTCTGCACGCACAGAATCGTAGTCTGTTATAAGTAAAGACTCCTTGAGTATCGCTTGAGTTTCTTGATTATGAGATTTATCTTCAGTATACAAAACTTGTTTATCTAAAATTTTGATTATAATTGGGATCAACGCAAAATTCATTTCCTGAGCAAAGGCTTTTTGTTCTCGGTACCAATAAACAGTATATATTACCGAGACAATTCCCAAACTTAAAGCCAGTATTAGCAATAAATTTGCTAGAGATTCTGGAAGCAAGACGTTGGCAGTAGCAACTAAAATAAGTAGCAATACAAAGCCAACAATACTAGACACTTGTTTCTTTTGACTATTGGTTACCGCTTTTCTTCTTTTATCAGTACTCGAAATAATCCGAACCATCTCCTCATCTATAACTTTACCAACTTTGGCTTCAAGTTCGGCAAGATTGGGAATGTCTTGTTTAAGGTTGGACATAACTATTTACCCATCTCACGAAGCAGACGAATTCTATCTTGGGCTGGAGGGTGAGTAGCAAAGAGTCCACCAATCTTCTGTCCAATTGAACGCTTGCCTTCACTCGCGTAAGGGTCAGAAATAAACAAGTGCGCAGTAGCATGCGAAGCATGTTTCATTGGCATGTGTGAGCCACTGATTTTTTCTAGAGCCGAGGCTAGACCTTCTGGGTAGCGAGTTAATAACGCAGCCGAGGCATCAGCCAAATACTCACGTTTTCTAGAAATAGCTAGTTGAATCATTTGGGCGGCAATTGGTGCCAAAATAATTCCGGCAATACCAAGTATCAAGAAAATTGGGCTACGGTCACGATTGTCTCCACCGCCCATCATCATTGAACGTGATAGAAAATCCGCCAACATCGCCACAAAGCCAGCTAATACAACAGCAACGGTCATCACCAACATGTCTCGATTACCTACATGTGACATTTCATGAGCCATTACTCCTTCCAATTCATTTCTATCCAATATTTTTAGCAGGCCAGTCGTCGCTGCAACTACAGCATGTTCTGGATCACGCCCAGTCGCAAAAGCATTTGGGGAAGGATCATCAACAAGGTAAATTTTGGGCATTGGGAGACCAGCGGTAATTGATAGATTTTCAACAATATTATAGAGCTCTGGGGCTTGCTCCTTAGTGACCGGATGTGCGTTAGTCATTCTAAGGACAATTTTATCGGAAAACCAGTAGCTACCGACATTCATTAATAATGCAAAAATAAAAGCCACATACATAATAGTAGGATCGTTGTAGTACCAACTAACAGCGTAGCCAATAGCTACGATACCCGCCAAAAAACCGGCCATTAAAAACCAAGTCTTTCTTATATTACTGTCTTTTTGAGTATATATTGTCGCCATGATTATTGATTATACTTTAAAAGTATCGAAAATATAAATTTACCTGAATTGATACTTACCTACCAACTTCCCCCTCCTCCACCCCCTCCACCTCCTCCTGAAGAGCCTCCACCAGAAGAACCGGAGGTGCCGGAACTAGCCGAAAATGAAGTTGAGAAAGAAGCCAAATCCTGAGTAATAGCTACCGCAGAAAAAGTATTGAAGTCTGTACCATCATACCAATCTGGTTTGGGTAAAGTAATATCTTTAAAAACTTCTGCCCACTTACTTTCTACCTGTAGCGCAATGGCATACGGCAAATACTTCATGAACAACTCGGGGCTTTTTTCTGGAGCATTATGAAAATCGAAGCGTTCTTTGTCGGTAACTGATAAAAATAATTTAAAGCCTTCGAGATGATTTTTAATTTCATGGCCTTTAGCAGTACGTCTATCTACTATTGCCACTATACTCAAGACAACAGTACAAGCAACAACTAAAAATGTTATCGAAGAACCACCTTCTACAAACATGAAGAAGCCAAAAACTACAATTAGGAGCATTAATAGTTTAGTTTTCTTCATTGTCCAAGGCGGTAAAGTATTAGTCATAATACCCGTAGATTTTAGATCACTGTCTATAGCACTATTTAACTTTCTAATTATTGCAGAATTTTCAGCGCGGTAACTGTTTAAATTAGAAAGCAGAACAGTGCCTGGAGTCACATCTAACTCTTTTCCTTTAAACATCAACTCTGCTACCATCTTTAAAAATTCATTGGGAATTTCTGAGATTGGTCGCAAAAGAGTTAATTGATAATCAGTTTTGGTGATTGAGAATATAATAGGTAATTCCAGCCTAGTAATTTTTAAGAAACCCTGCTCAGCAAGATAGACTATCCCAGCGGTTATATCATGGGGATTGAGACGTCCATCAAATAAAACTCCAGTGTACATTGGTAGATAATTACCATATGGTTCATACTGAGGTATAACTGGTTTAATTATCCTATCCTGCATTCGGTGCAGATAAACTTTTCGTGAATAATAAATTATCCAAATGATCGCCAAAAATACTCCTAGTGGTAGTAGTGATATTCGTTCGGTATTCAAAAAAGCTACCGCCTCAGGATTTATTTCTGTTGCAATAGTCAAACCTTCTCCCGGCATTAAATTATTGGCTTCAAAATAAACTACTTGATTATTGTCACTGCTTTTTAAACAAGAATTTTTCTCTCCAATAAAACCTTGATAACATTCAAAATTACCTTTAATAATGTCCGGTTCTCCACCTCTCACTTTTACAGAAGTATTTATTATTGATATTGGCCAATCGTTTCCAGTAACGTTCCAATAAAATTCAGCTCCCTTGTCGCCAGACGATAGCGCGCCCAGAAGACGATATCTTATTTGATAAGTATGTTGACCACTAATAGTTTTGTCAGCATCACCAATTTTTACTTCAATCTGACTTTTTGATTCTGTAAGGGTATAGAGTTCTATGAGTCCATTTTTCGTTACTGACTGAATCTCTATATCAATGCTTCTAGACTTATACCAAGCAGTTGCCGGTTGAGGATGTTTCTTCTCAATATATCTAAAAATTCCGTGCTTGGAGGCAGATTCAAAATCATAGTAAATTGTTTCATCAACCAAAACACTGCCGTCTTCGTTTATTGTGTAGTCGGCCGAAAATTCGGGAATTATTTCTGCTTTGGCAATACTTACATCAAAAAATATTACTGACGTAAGTACTAGAAGAAAAGAGAAAAGTAATTTCATTTTACCCAAATTGGGACAATTACACTTGAGAAGCTTGAACTAGAGTGGAATACCTTGTGGGCTTTCGTTTGATTGATAACCGACATCTTCTGACCAAAGCAAGTAGTACTGGTGTTTAAACCCCCCTTTCTTTAATAAATTATCTTCTCTAGCAGAATGCAGTTCCTCAGGAGTTATATCAATCTGCTTGATAATAGTCTCCAAAACTACCATTAAGTCAGAATACTCAGCCAAAAACTCTTCTTTGGTACGGACCATAGACAGCGAAGTGGCTTCTTCTTTAATTTTCTTGAATAACTCCTGTTGAAATTCTTGAACGTCACTTATCTGTCTCACCTCACAACCTTGTCGCTTGGAGCGAATCATATCCGGCACGTTGTCACGAATAAGTTTATTGTAATAAACTCGCGTAATTTCAGACATAAAAATAGATTAGAAACTAACTTTGACTGGTTCGCGTTCTTCACTACCCTCTGCCAATTCAAAGAATTGTTCTTCTTTAAAGTTGAATGCACTACCAATTATATTTGAAGGAAAAGATTGTAGAGCAATTTTTAGATCACGAACATTACCGTTATAGAATCGACGTGCGGCTTGAATCTTATTTTCAGTATCAGTTAGTTCACTTTGTAGTTGTGAGAAATTTTGGTTAGCCTTTAGATCTGGATAAGCTTCAGCAACAGCTAGCAACTTACCTAATGAAGCTCCTAGTGCAGACTCTGCCCCCGCCATAGCAGTAATTTGTTCAGCCGTAATGTTTGTAGGGTCGACGTGTACTTGAGTTGCTTTTGCGCGCGCATTAGTAACTTCTTCAAAAACTCCTCGCTCATGTGCAGCATAGCCTTTAACAGTCTCAATAAGATTTGGAATCAAATCATATCGACGCTTTAGTTGTACATCAATATCAGCCCAAGCCTCTTTTGTTCTTTGAGTTAAGCTAACAAATTTGTTGTAGATATAAATAGCGTAGAAAACTACTACCCCTACTATACCGATAATTGTCCAATCCATAATGTAATTTAAATTAAAAACGTAAATATAATACCAGCATTAAAGCTGTCCAAATTATACCATAAAGTCTTTTTTTAATAGCAAAAAGCACAGCTTTGCTGTGCTTTTTGCTTGTGAACAATATTGTTACCTTAGTACATTCCACCACCCATGCCGTTGAGGCCACCCATATCTGACATAGCTGGTTTATCTCCTTCTGGTTCATCGGCCACCGCACATTCAGTAGTCAGTAGAATTCCAGCAGCAGACACAGCATGCTGTACTCCAGCTCGCTCTACTTTAACTGGATCGATGATTCCTGCCTTAATCATATCCTCTACCATTTCACCCTTGGCTGCGTCATAGCCAGCGTTACCGCCAGCGTCTTTTACCTTTTGTACTATCACTGCCCCGTCAACCTTTCCAGTATTATCAGCAATTTGCTTTAGCGGTACTTCAAGGGCCTTTAGCACAATATTGTATCCAACCAACTCTTCATTGCTTAAATTCTTCTTTGAAAGAACATCTTTCTCTACAATACCCGCTGCTCGTGCGAGTGAAGTTCCACCTCCAGGCACAATCCCTTCTTCAATAGCCGCCTTGGTAGCGTTTACAGCATCTTCAATCTTGAGCTTTAGATACTTCATCTCCATTTCAGTCGCTGCACCTACTCGAATTACCGCCACTCCTCCAGAGAGTTTTGCGATTCTTTCTTCTAGTTTTTCTTTATCAAATTTAGAAGTTATGTTTTCTACTTGAGCCTTTAAAGCTTTAACTCTTTCCGCTATAGCAGATTTTTCACCAGCTCCACCCACAATCACAGTACTATCCTTAGTTGATACTACTCTGTCAGCTTTTCCAAGTTGAGAAAGTTCTGTGTTTTCAAGCTTAAGACCAATATCCTCAGAAATTACCGTTCCACCAGTGGTTACTGCCAAATCTGCCAGTAACTCTTTCTTTCTGTCACCATATCCTGGAGCCTTAACTGCCAAGACTGAAAATCCACCCTTTAGTTTATTGACGACAAAAGTTGCCAAAGCTTCCCCTTCTACATCATCAGCAATAATCACCAATTCCTTCTTGCCAGTTTGGGCAATCTTCTCGAGTAAAGGAAGGATTTCTTGAACTGAAGTAATTTTCTTGTCCGTAATGAGAATTTGAACATTCTTGTACTCTGCTTCCATTCTTTCAGGATTAGTCACCATATAAGGCGAAACATAACCCTTATCAAATTCCATTCCTTCAGTAAATTCAGTTTCGATACCAAATGATTGTGACTCTTCGACAGTCACCACACCATCTTTCCCTACCTTATCAATTGTTTCAGCAATTTTTTCACCAATCTCGGCATTCTCTGCTGAAATGGTAGCAACTTGTTTGATTTCATCGATAGAACTAATCTTTGTCGCCATAGCATGAAGAGCTGCTACAACATCAACAGCCGCATGTTCCATACCAGTTCGCACAGCCATAGAATTTAGTCCCATAGTAGTTTGCTTGAGTCCTTCTCGTACCAGGGCTTGAGTAAGCACAGTCGCAGTCGTAGTACCATCACCAGCTAGTTCATTAGTCTTGTTGGCGACTTCTTTTACTATCTCTGCTCCCATGTTCTCAAACTTGTCCTTGAGAGTAATTTCGCGAGCAATAGAAACACCATCATTAGTAATAGTTGGACCACCGTAGCCCTTGTCCAAAATCACATTTCGTCCTCGTGGTCCAAGTGTAACCTTTACAGCATTAGCCACTGTATCAACACCTTTTTGTAGCTTCTTCTTCAAATCTTCACCAAAAATAACTTGTTTAGCCATATAGTTTATTGTTTACCTAACTTATAAATATTCCGAGAATACTGTTTTCTCCAACAATAAAATAATCTTTATTATCAATCTTTACTTCATCGTAACCGTATTTTGAGAAGATGATTCTATCGCCAACCTTTACATCCATAGCAATTCTCTTCTCTCCGTCTTCATCCCACTTTCCTGCCCCAACAGCTATCACGATTCCTTGCTCTGGTTTTTCTTTCTTGGCTGTATCAGGAATTATTATGCCTGAAGGTGATACTGCGCCGAATTCTTCCTCAGCCAGTGGTCTTACAATCACTCTATCTCCAAGTGGCTTAATCGGACTTTCGTTAATTTTAGTATTATCTGACATATTGTTTTATTAATTTAGCAAAAGAAACTTTTAAAATTGAACTTTTTTGTTACTACGCAAAAAAACCGCATAAATCTACCCACGTAGCGGTGTCATTATACGGCACTCAAAGTCAGTGTCAAAAAGCCAGAGTCTTTGGCACTAAAGCCAGTTAGTTATCTAGGATTATAAAAAAGTTACAACGTCGTAACAGATTGTCAGCTTGTTAAGAAAATCTCCCCAAAGGGATATTTTCTGTTAATTATTAAATCTTAATAATTAGAATCAACTGATGTTGAAGCTAGGGTGGCTGCAAAATAGACAGTTGTAGTTCCGTTCGAAAGTTTAAAACCGCCACCATAGAATGTTAGATGAGTTGCGGTATCAAGCATGTTACTGAGTACAGCCTCATTTTCCATTTTATCTTCACAAAACATAAGTGTGCTAGCTGGTGCACCAAAATCAACTGAAGTACCGTCAAGGCTGTATGTACCAAAGATATTGTTACAACCCGCGCTCGCGGTGAAACTATTGTTGTCAAAGGTGACTGTTCCCGTTTCTGATTTCCATGTGAATAGTTCGAGAACAGTCATTATCAGTTTATTGATAGTGATTTCTTGTACAGGTGCTTGACGAGTAATTGTGCCTCCCATTTCTGCAGTGACTGGAGTAGCAGTCATGAACAGTAATGCTATGAATGAGCCAGAAATTATTTTTTTCATGATGAGTATTGTAATAGTTTATTTTATATAACGCAGGTCAAGTATTTTAGAAGCCGAACCTACTATTTATACGAATCATAATCAAATTAGTAACACGATAATTTTTATAACCAAGACAGTTTAAATTATGTTCTTTGTAGGTTGTTTTTGCATCAAAAAGCTCCCACATCTTCACCCACACTGCCAGCCAAAATTATTTTTTAATATTCTTGTATCTACGTTCGGCAAAGTAGAAATCTAAAGCTGATGAAATAATTCTAATCGCTTTGTACACTCTTAGAATACGTAATGACCGAGCCAAGTCTGCACTGATAGGGATTGAAGAAATAAAATCAACCCAATTATGGCGCCAATACTCTTTCCTTGTGTACTTATTGTTGAAAAACAAACCTAAAAGAAAATCAAATAAAAAAATGTAAGCGATGACCAAGTCTATATGCAATAATCTAGAGATTGTCTCTTCATTTAATTCAACAAAATGCTCATAGGCCAGAAGCGAAAGGCTGATAACGGCCAAAATTACAAAAGTCAGGGCGTACCAAGCATTACTTTGAGCAGATGTTACAACTTGGGATATTTTTTCTCTCATTCCTATCAATTATATATTAATACAGTTCGTTAACATAGAATTTATGACCAAGAAAGTGTCCAAAATTACTTCTTGCCACATGCAAGCATTTCTGATATTATCGCCGGTACATGGAAATCATACAAACAGTGCAACCGGCACTGCCTTACGTTCAGATAATTCTCTCTATCTTACTTGTAGCCTCAATACTGCTTCAGCAAAGAGGTTCTAGTTTAGGAGGAGCATTCGGTGGTGACAATTTTAGTTCCGCTTTCCATAAGCGTCGCGGAGCAGAGCTTTTCCTATTCAAATTTGCAATTGGAATAGCTATTCTATTTGTCCTTGCCACTTTCGCGAACATCCTTGTATAAGCTTTCCAAGTAGCTTATTTAACCAAAATGTTACTAAACCAACTTTGTTGAGCTCGCTCTTCATTGTTGTCTACTATACATACTATGCGTTTACAGCTAGAGAAATACTCTTTCATAGACAAATTGTTAGGAGCAATTGAAAAACGCAAGCCGAGTGATCGCTTGTTTCTGCGCCTACTATTTTTTATCACTATATTTTCAGGAATATTTTTTCTGTACTCTATTAATAGTGAACACTCATCAATACTACCAACTAGAGGTGGCACCTTGACCGAAGGGATTGTCGGTATACCTCGTTTTGTAAATCCAACTCTAGCAATTACCAGAGCTGACCAAGATACCGTAGCACTTTTGTATAGTGGTTTACTTAAAATTGATAAGGATGGAAATTTGGTACCTGATTTAGCTGAAAGTATAAATATTTCTGAAGATGGAAAAACTTATCAAGTTACAGTAAGGAAGGATAGAAAATTCCATGACGGAACACCAATCACCGCCAGAGATGCTATCTATACAATTAAATTAGTACAAGACGCGAATCTTAAAAGTCCGTTTAGGGGTAATTGGAGTGATGTGACTTTGGAAGAAATCGGTGAATATGAATTTAATATTGTCCTTAATGAGGCCTACTACCCATTCATGGAGAATTTTACTCTAGGCATCATGCCTCACCACATCTGGAATACATTACCAATTGAACAACTTCCCTTCAGCCAGCACAACACAGAACCAGTAGGCTCTGGGCCGTTCATGATCAAGAATGTTAATCGAGACGCATCTGGCCTGATTAGCGGTTATTCACTTATTCCTGCACCGGATAGCCCTCAAAAACCCAACCTCTCAGCTATAGAGTTACGATTCTTTCAAAATGAAACTTTGCTACAAAACGCTTTTCAAAATGGTGAAGTAAACAGTACTGTCTACCTGCCAAACAAAACTATTTCTGAACTAAACAAAAATGAAGTAAGAGTTATTTCAGAACCGCTACCAAAAATATTTGGTCTCTTCTTTAACCAAAATCGCTCACCAGCCCTACGAGACAAATCTGCAAGAAATGCTTTGAACATATCGGTTAACAGAGACGAATTAGTCAGCGAAGTCCTAAGTGGATATGGTGTCCCCACCACCAAACCTATCCTTGATAGTATCAATGATATAAAATCAACAAGTACTGATGAAGGAGTTAATTCTCCAAACTTTTCTCTAGAAGAAGCAAGTAAAATTCTAATCAAAGGTGGTTGGGAAAAGAACGAAGCTGGTTTCTGGGAAAAAGAAATTGATGATAACTTGGAAACCCTTAGCGTTACTATCAAAACAAGCAATACAGAATTCTTTGAACAAACCGTAGATATTGTTACAGAAAATTGGCGCTCGTTGGGGGTTGATGTACAAATTGAACAGTATGAACAGACCGGACTAGTTCAATCAGTAATCCGAACAAGAGACTTTCAAGCCTTACTATTTGGATTAGACATGAACAGAACCCAAGACCTATATCCTTTCTGGCACTCATCACAAAAAGATGATCCTGGATTAAATATTTCTCAGTATACAAATGTTGCCGTAGATAGATTACTTGAGAAAACAAGAAATACGCAAAACAAAGATGAAAGAATGGCATTATTACTAGAAATTAGTAACGCTATCAGTGAAGAAGTACCAGCAGTATTTCTATTTGCACCAAGTATTGCCTACGTAGTTGATGAAAATATTATAACTACACCAATGCAGTACTTAGGTAAACCTTCCGATCGATTTATGAATATTAGCGACTGGTATGCAAAAACAGAAGTGGTGTGGCCGATTTTTCAAAAAAAGAACTTAGTTAACGATATAAATTAATAAAAAAGATTTTATGGAACCAAACACAAACCCAAAACCAACCCCGAACAGTTCTACAGCTCGGCCATTTGCCCGCAGAGATAACTCTCGTTTTAGACCTAATAGGCCAGCTACTACTAGTAGCCGCCCAAATAGTAACGGCGACAGGAGACCATTCAATAAGAATGGCTCTAGTAACCCAAACGGACCTCGAAAATCAGAAGGCGGTAGAGGTAAAAGACGACAGCATCCACAACGTCGTCGTAGCACTACCTCTCCAGCCCTAACACACCGGATGACAATTACTAATGAGAAGAATCCAGTTCTTCCAGAAGTTACAGACGAAAACACAGTGCGAATTATTCCTGTTTCTGGAGTTGAAGAAATCGGACGTAACATGATTATTGTCGAAACCAAAGATGACATCGTTGTAATTGATGCTGGTTTTCAGTTCGTATCAGAAGAAAGCAACGCTCCTGGTATTAATTACATCCTACCCAATACTCAGTATCTAGAAGAACGTAAACATAAAATTCGAGCGCTAATTGTTACTCATGGACACCTGGACCACATTGGTGGAATTCCATTCATAATGGAAAGAATTGGTAATCCGCAAATTTTCACTCAGTATCTAACCTCTTTGATGATTCTTAAGCGACAAGAAGAGTTTCCTCATATGGAACCTGTCACCATACAAGTCATAAAAGAAGGCGAAAGTTTCACTGTTGGAAAGATGAAGGTCAAAACTTTCCCAGTTACCCACTCTATTCCCGACGCTATGGGTGTGGCAATTGAGACAAAGTATGGAGATGTAGTTATTACCGGAGACATCAAGTTGGTCCATGAAGATGGGAAAGTTGTTGTTGAAGAGAGATCTGCTTGGGAAAAAGTCGGTCTCAATAACAATCTAGTTCTACTCTGTGATTCTACAAATGCCGACCGTGAAGGATTTTCTGCATCAGAAGAGAAAGTTTACGAAACACTTGATACCATTATTAGATCGGCAACTGGTCGTCTAGTTATCGGTACCTTTGCCTCCCAATTTGATCGCCTGATTAGTATTATTAAAACCTGTGAAGCGACAGGTAAAAAAGTGCTAATGGAAGGAAGAAGTATCAAAACTAATATCGATATTGCCATCCAAGCCAAACTACTTGAAGTACAGCCACATACTTTTATAAATGCTGGGGACATGAGTGATTATCCAAGTGATAAAATTGTCATTCTTTCAACCGGTGCTCAAGGTGAAGAATTTGCCGCTCTAATGCGTATGGCAACTGACAAACATAAGTTTGTTACGCTTAATGAGCGCGATACAGTTGTTCTTTCTTCATCAATCATTCCTGGTAATGAAATAGCTGTTCAAAAGCTAAAGGACAATATTTACCGTAAGAACGTTAAAGTTATTAACTATAAAGGTTCCCATGTTCACTCTTCAGGACACGGCAACGCTGGCGAACTAGTCTGGGTTCACCAGACAGTCAAACCAAAGTTCTTGGTACCTGTTCACGGACACCACTTCCATCTCAAGAGCCACATGTACGCCGCTATCGAAAATGGTTTTCCAAGACAGAACATTGTAGTTCCAGACGATGGAACCATTATTGATATCAAGAATGGTACTGAGTTAGTTAGACACACTGTAAAAATTCCAACTGAACTAATGATGGTTGACGGCTTTACAGTCGGTACAAAGCAAGAAGTTGTATTACGAGACAGACTTACTCTAGCTCAAGACGGGATGTTTGTCATTATTGCCACAGTTAACAGCAAGACGGGTAAACTACGAAAATCACCTGACATTATCTCTCGTGGATTTGTTTACCTGCGCGAAAACCAACAACTACTTTCTGAAGCTCGAGTTCTAATTAAGCGCACAGTAGAAAAAGAAACCGAAGGCATGAATCCAATCGATTTAGATTTAGTTAAAGACCAACTGGCAGATGTTGTTAGTGGATTCTTGATGCAGAAAACCCAAAAGACACCGATGGTGATTCCTGTTTTGATTGGAGTCTAATTAAATTACCCACGCCTATTAGCAAAGACCATAAAAATCCATAGTACACTAGTACTATGGATTTTTATCGTCACC
>JBGSVK010000022.1:0-9915 GCA_041752975.1 Minisyncoccia bacterium
CCTCTTACTACTACTTCAGCATCTTTCATTCCCATCTGTTGTGCTTTTTCACCGATAATTTCCCCAACTTTTGCAGCAGCAAAAGGAGTACTCTTACGAGAACCTTTAAATCCAAGTGCTCCACTTGAGGCACTCATTACCGCGTTACCCTTTGTATCGCAAAGTGTTAGCAGTGTGTTATTGAAAGTAGCAAGTATGTTCAGTTTTCCTGAAGCTAGCTTGCGCTTTGGAATTCTGTTTAGTGCGCGTGATGTACCCGCAATATCAGAACCTCCTCCTTTTTTGATGATACGTTTCTTACCCATATGTCAATACGTAGTTACATTAATAAAATTTTTAAGTCTTTTCGAGCTTACGGCGTCCACTTCCCATAGTCTTCTTAGCGCCCTTTAGAGTACGAGCGTTAGTTTTGGTTCTTTGTCCGCGAGCAGGAAGTCTCTTGGCGTGACGTGAGCCACGATATGACTGGATGTCCTTTAGACGCTTGATATTAGAAGAAATATCTCGCTTTAAGTCACCTTCAATTCTGAAAGATTCAACTTTCTCACGAATTGAGTTTTCTTGATCAGTATTTAATGAAGCTGGTTTTGCGGTTGGATCAATATTTAGCTCAGAAAGAATTGATTTTGCTCTAGAAAGACCAATACCATAAACGGCAGTTAGCCCATAGGCAATTTGTTTCTCATCTGGAATTGTAATACCTGAAATTCTCATATTTATTATCCTTGACGTTGCTTGTGACGTGGCTTCTTCTTATTGATGACAAAAACTGTTCCTCTTCTTTTAACAATGATGTCATCAGGACTCATTTTTTTAACTGATGATCTTACTTTCATAGGTGTTTCTAAAGTCTCTTTGTAATACGTGCTTTACCGCCGTATGGATCAAGTACCATACCGACTTTGTCACCAACGAGTACTCTAATTCTAAACTTGCGCATTTTACCGGCAAGGTAAGCAATTACTTCCCCTTTGGTGTCATCAAGAACAACACGAAAAAAAGCATTGGGTAGAGCTTCCTCTACAATTCCATACGCTAAATCATCTTTTGTGGCTTGTTCTTGTTGATCCATTAAACGTCGCTGAGTGTAACAAAATAAAAGTATTGAGTCAAGGGTTCAGGGTGTTGGTAAGGGTTTTATTTATCGCCAATTACCTCAACTATAACAATATCCGATGGTTCTTCTGGGAAAGACCGTCTCCAGAATGGCTTGGTTGAGACTTCAGTTCTCTTGATGCCAGGGTATGCTGTAAGTACTGAGGTAATTGAGGTTTTTGATTTACCAGCTAAATCTTTTTGAAGTTGTTCAGCATTAAACTCCCAAATGATTGTTGGCTTTCCGACAATTTTAAAGGTTAAGGCAGTAAGGTTAGCTATATTTGTAGCGTTAATTGCAGGATCTACGTAACTAAATTCTAACTTTGATAAATCTTGAATTCTTACATTTTCACGATTGTAAGTTGATATTGTCTCTTTGGCAATAAAATTGGCAAAGTCTATCTCTTTAAATATTGGCATTTGTAAGACAGCTTGCTCTCTAATAGTTACAAGATTATCTCCGTAGGATATAGTCGGTAATGCCTCGAAGGTGAAGGCTACTGAACTATCAAATGTGGTAAAGCCGGCCGGCTTTTCATTTTTGACTTTTGTAAGTAATTCATCTCTAAGTTTAATTTGTAGTTCTTGTCTAGCTGTACTGAGTTCAGCATCATTTATAAGGAATTTCTTACCTTTATATCCACCAGTCATTTCCTCTTTGTTGATTGCGTAAATTGATGAATATAACTCATTTAAATTACTCTCCTTAAAGCCTGGAACATCGAATTTGGTGTTTGCTGGTAGGTTATACTCTTGACCTACGGCATCTGCAAAAACCTCGGCACGGATTGTTCCTGGAACCATCGCTCCGCTAGTGTCTTTAACTGCTCCTGGGACAACAACTGATTCTTGAATTCTAAATACAAGTCCTTCAGGAGTTCGAAAACGAGTATTTTTAATGAGTCTTTCTGAACCGGTTGTGGTTTTAACAATCTCAATAAAACCTTTTGCCTGTGACTCTACATATTCTTCACCTGTCGCCGAGACTTGTTTTTCGCCGGTCGAGTCTAGAGTTATTACTTCGTAACTAAGCGAACCTTCTCTTCGGTCAGGATAGGCAATAAATTCAGCATTTACCATTGGTTCACGGTACTCAGGAAATACCGAGAGAGTTGTTTTATACAGAAAAGCACTGAGGCCAAAAATTGAAAAAATAAGTAAAACAACAACAGAACTAAGTACAATGTATTTTTTCTTACCTTCTTTCTTTCCGTCTTTTATAATTATTGTTGAAACGTCATCAATAGGTTCATCTATTCTTGAGCTTGGTCTCTGTTGAGTATTAAGAGTCGGTAACTGACTAGACTGTCGTCTTCTTGGTTCGGCTGGACGGATGTCCTGAAGGTTCCATTTTTGTGTCATACGTATATTGTACAGTATAGCTTTTTATAAATGCTCAAATTTGCTGTGATAATCATTCATGTGGAAAAACTGTGCTGAGATTAGTAAGGCGGTATCAACCTTCGTTTGTTTGATTAGCTCCAATTCTTCCTGTGAATAATTATTAACTATTAACTCTGAAGTTACATTGTAGGTAGCGTGTTTCATCTTTGTTGCCTTCCCTGCAGCTGAAATAATTTGCTTATTAAAAAAGGGTTCGGTTTTAAGATTGCCGTGAATATATATTTTTTTGGGGATGGCCAAACTATCGCCAGTTTCCTTAAATAATCTTGCTAAATCGTCTTGGTATTGATCTATAACCATAGAGACAGCCTGCTTTTGAGCGTCCGTATATTGAGAAAGAAATGATGAAAAATCTGATTCTTCAAGATAACCATAGGCTTCTTCAGGAGTAATCGATAATATTTGAGCTATTTCTCTGGCAATTGTAAAAGACCCTTTAGGTACATGAGTGCAATAATTCAGCACTCCTTCTCGTACGACCCCAATTTCTGTGGCTTCGTATGTAATGTCGACTAAACAGTACTCCAAAGTTGTATTGCCAATATTATTCATTACATAATAGTAAGGTAACATAAATGAGTATTGGGATATTTGAGCATCAGGGAAGAGTTTATCTTTGGTATCAGCAATTGCATCAGTTAGATACTTTTGTGCAACTGCGCTGGCTTGAATAACAACTACAGTCAAAGCATCTTGATTATTGTTTACTGCAATTGGATATCCATTGGCAGCAATTTGCATGGTTGTTCTGACAATGATTGATAAGCCGAGTTTATTAACTTTTTCATTTTCTAGTAGTTCTTCTTGAACTTTTTGTTGCGCTGTTCTTAATAGTTCTTCAATAAGTTCAGAGGAGACTTCAAATTCCTTGTTGTTACTATAGGAAATTGTTTTTGTGACTGTATAAGACCAAGGGGCCGCAATTGTGACTTGAATCAATGGTAACTTTTGTTCTCCAGTTTTTTCATAAAAAACTTTCCTACCTTCTGAATCAAGTAGCATTAAGACGTTGAATAATGATGTCATTACACTCTTTGCACTATCGGCTATAGATTTAGATTGCCTTTGTGGTGTGTATTCGCGTTTTGACCAGATGATGTCTGGATGTGTTTTGGTAGAATCTGAAGCAACTATCGAAGCTAGAACACTACCTGAACCTATATCAACTATTACTCCATAGCGAACATTATTTTTTTTGATTGAGAAAAAACCCATGTACAGTAATTATACATGGGTTCCTTCTATAGATAGCATTCTTAGTTTTTATATCGTGGATATTTCTATTCTAGTACAGCTTTGATTCTTCTGATTCCAGCTGAAGAAGATTCTTCTTTTGTAATTCTGAATGTGCCCTTAATGTTTTCTAACTTGTCTACGTGTGGTCCTCCACACAATTCTTTGGAATAGATAGTGCCATCGTTTCCAGTCATAGTATAAACTTTTACTTCATCAGGATATCTATCCCAGAAGCTAGCTTCGATTGTGGGGTCCTCTTGAGCTTTTGATTTTGCCATCATCTCGATAGTAACTACTCCGCCTGTCTTGATTGCGTTATTTACAAACACTTCCACTCTATCAAGGGCTTCCCTTTCAATTTTTTCTGGATGAGTAAAGTCATAACGTAATCGTTCAGCAGTAATATTTGAACCAGCCTGATGAATATTGGGACTAACTTCCTTTTGGAGTCCTGCCAACATCAAGTGAGTAGCAGTATGTAGCTCAACTACCTTTTCTGAACTGTCTGCCAAGCCTCCCTTAAACTTCTGCTCGGCCCCAGCTCGACTCTTGGCACGGTGTTCTTCCATAAGGGCATTAAAACCTTTACGATCAACGATTAATCCTCTCTCAGATGCAATTTCCTCTGTAAGTTCGATCGGAAAACCATAAGTGGTATAAAGCTCAAAGGCGCTTTCTGCACTAATGGCCTTTTTTGCGATTGGAGCAATTGTTTTATCAATTACTTTCTTTCCATCAACCTCCTTACTTGAGACATGGATTTGAAGTGATATTTTCTCAAATTGTTTTAAACCAGATTCAATTGTCTTACGAAATTGCGCTTCTTCATAGGCGATTATACTTGCAATAGTGTCAGTTTTCTCAAGTAGATATGGGTACACATCTTTATACATTTCAGCAATTGGACGAACTACATTTGCAAAAATGTTTTCAGGTACTCCAAGTATGTCAGCGTGGCGAACAGATCGACGAATCAGACGTCGAACAAAGTAGCCTTGGTCAGTGTTACTTGGTTCAATGCCGTCAGCTATAAGAAATACTGCCGCTTTCATGTGGTCAGCGATTACTCTAAAAGACTTTGTTTCTGATTCATTGGCTCCGTAAGTTTTTCCAGAATGTTCTTCAAAGTACTTCAATATCGGTCCATGATTGTAAGGAAACACATCTGAACTGTTATTGACTGCCGCCGTAATACGCTCAAGTCCTCCCCCATAGTCAACATTCTTGTTTGGGAGCTTGTCAAAGCCTGTCTCCGTTTTCAAGTACTCCATGAACACAGAGTTACCTAATTCAATATATCTTCCACAGTCACAATTTGGATGACACTTCTCTCCCCACTTTGGGTCATGAACAGTATCGGTAAATAAATAAAATACTTCACTGTCTGGACCTCCAGGTTCACCGGCAGGCATTTTACTTGGTCCCCCAACACGACTCCACCAATTTTTATCAGAGTAGAAGAATATTCGGCCTCCTTGGTCGCCAACTTCGTACCCGCGCTCTTCTGAACCAATATCAATCTGAGTAGAGTGTAGACCTTTTGCTTCAAAAAGCTCCGTCCAGATTTCAGCACTTTCAGTGTCTTTAGGTATGTTTGCCTCCGGGTTGCCTATGTAACAAGTTACATAGATACGGCTTGGATCAAGTTTTATTTCCTCTGTTAAAAAAGTCCAAAAACTTCGAATTTGCTCCTGCTTAAAGTAGTCTCCAAGAGACCAGTTTCCTAGCATTTCAAAAAAAGTCGTGTGGCGATTGTCACCAACTTCCTCAATATCACCTGAGCGAAAACACTTTTGTGAGTCAGCTAGACGTACTCCCATTGGATGTTGCTCACCCATCAAAAATGGAATCAACGGTTGCATTCCACTGCCGGTAAAAAGCGTTGTAGGATCGTTTTCTGGTACGAGTGCAGCCGAAGGAATTATGGCGTGGCCATTTTTTTCCATAAAACGCAAGTATTTTTCCCTTATTTCATTTCCACTCATACGAAATATCTAACTTATAAATTGTTTAGAACTATACCAAAAATCTCTAATTTTGCGAGAAATTGCCAAGTAGTAATATGCTACTTAATTAGCTTACCAAACTCCTCAATGTCTCTTTCGTGAGCTTTAAGAGCTTCTGTAAATGTATCTGGTTTAGTGGTATTTATACCAATCTGCTTAAAAATGTTTGCTACAGTATCAGATTGTCCAGCTGACAAGAAAGTATCAATTTTTTCTCGGTATACATTATCTTTCTTGTAATGATTAGCCATGATGGTACTCATAAGATTTCCAAAGGTATAGGAATAGACATAGAAGCCGTATCGAAGATGAGGTATGTATACATAGGAAGCTCCATCTTCGGGGCGTATCATGACTGAGTTTCCAAGATAAGAAACTAGGTGCTTGTGCATACATTTCTTTAATTCATCGTGAGTCATGGCTCCTTGAGCGTGAATCGTATTATGAATTTCCAATTCACAATTAAAGAAAGCAATTTGTCTTTGCATGGTTGCAATATCACCACTAATTTTGTTGTGAAGTAGAACAATTTTTGTATCCTTATCAGCTCCTGCATAAATTGCAGCAAAGACTAGATTTTCGAACAAGGTACTAGCTGTCTCTGCTGTAACTATTGAGAATCCATCATATAAAGGTGGCTGATTGGCACTACGAGAGGCGTGTATTGCATGACCCATTTCATGTGCAAGTGTTTCAAGTGCCTTCATGGTGTCGGTATGATTTAGCATTACCGCAATTGGATGACCTGTTTGGCTAGACATAAATGCTCCACCACGCTTCCCTTTCTTCGGATAGACATCTAATTGACCATTCTTGAGCATCTCGTCAAATATCTCTCCATACTTAGTATTAACTTGGTAGAAGACATCTCGACAGACAACAAGAGCTTCATCAAAATTAATTGTTGGTGCTACACCGATAGAGTCATACTTTTGAGCGTAGTTAATCTTATCTACCCCATGATATTTAGCTTTCAGTTGATAGAATTTTTTACTTAAAGCAAAACCCTTTGTACTGACAGCCTCTACTAAAGCCTCAATACTTTTTTCGTCGTGCTGGTAAGCTAAAGCTGTTGCACTGTATGGTTTTTTGTATTTACGTAAGTCATCTTCAGTTCTAACGTCAGTAATAATTGCATTGAATTCGTATTCAGCCGCAATACCAAAAGTATCAATCTTTTCGATTATTATATTCCAAAGCTTTACTTTGTCTTCGCTCTTAAGAGTTTCAATAGTCTCAAGTGCTTCTGGTAAAGGTATCCTTTTACCTTTCCAGCTTATTTCAGAACTACTAATAAGTTTGTCGGTCATTTGTTGCCACAGTGCTGAAGACTGTGGTCCTTTTAGATTAATTATTTTCTCTTCAGCCTCAGTTAGATCGTGTTTGGCTCCCAAAAATATATTTCGCAGGAAATAGTGATACGGCTTAAGTTTGGCTTCGGTTAAAATCTTCTTTTGCTCTTCTGGTTTAATTTTGCCGATTTCAAGTGTAAAAAAGATTAACTCATCTGCTACTGGACGTAGTCTCTTTCTAATTAAAGCAAGAGATTTATCGGCGACACTATCATTTGCATCTAATTCAGAACGTAGAGAAAAGTAGCGACTTGGTCTGGATATGGCAGGATCACCAGAAAGCTTTTCGTAGTCTTTTAAGGCGTTAAATAGTAGATTTGTATCTTTGGTAAAATCTTTTCTTCGCCACTTTTTTGCAAAGGCTTTATATATTTTGATTGTATGTTTCAAATCAAGTTCAATTCTAGGATCTTCTTCGTTTTTGTAGTACAAACCAGACAAGTCCCACTGAGCTTTGTAGTTTGAAATTTTCGGTAAATTAGCACTAGGTATATACGCCAGTTTATTCTTGATATTTTTTCCCATAACAATTGTAGAGTCTATTGTAGATTGTATTTATTTTCTTCTGTCTCTTTAACGCTGTATAAAAACTGCTTGTATTCCTCAAATACGTGATTGAATTCTGCTAATATTTGACCTTTAAGTCGATTATTAATTACGTTTGCTATTACTTGATAGACTTCTAGTCGCTCGTCAAAGTTCTTTCCAAAATCTTCCATAAATCTATCGTGTCCATCACTATAATCTTCAATCATTGTTCTAAAGTTATGGATTTTATCTGCAGCTGCAACTAGGACAGATTCAATTGGGCCCTTTTTGAGTTGATCAGCATAAATCTTTTTTTTCTCCTTCCAGGTCAGTTTATTTTCAGGAGTACTTTTGGGTTCGGTTATTGCTTCGACGATTTCTCTGACTTTGCCACCAAAATCTTCTTGTAGTTCATCAATAGTGTAATCGGTATCTTCAAGTGTGTCGTGCAGAAGTCCGGCAATAATTACATCTTCGTCGTCAGTATAGTCCATTAATGTAAAAGCCGTAGCTACAAGATGGGTAATAAATGGAAAAGGCATGGAACCTTTTCGTAATTGGTTTTTGTGCAATACTGCCGCCGCTCTTATGGCTTGTTCAACACGATATGAGTACATAAAGTAATACTTATTTTTTCATTGCTTTACTCTCTCTCTTTCTCTTCGATCTTCTTCATCTTGATGTGCTTTCTTTTCGGCTCTTATGCGCTCTTGTTCTCTCTCATCCTCAAGTCTTTCTCGGGTTCTTGCAATCTCTCTTGTTAATGACTCAATAGTATTTCTTAGTCGCTCAGCCTTATCGTCGTTTGTTCGCGTTTCTCGGTCAAAGTCATCTTGTAGTCTTTTAACTTCTGTTTGGTGTTCAGAAAGTAACCTTCTATTGTCGTCAGTTAACTTCCTTTCTTCTTGATGAGCTGTTTCTAGGTCACGTTCGAGTCTTTGTAGGTCATTTTCGTATGACATAAATATGTAAATTATTTAGATTCAGCTTCTAATATATCACGTTTAACAGACTCTCCGCCACGATTATAGCCACCTAGAGTACCGTCGCTTTTGATAACTCGGTGACAAGGAATTTCTGGGTCATAGTTTAACGACATAATTCTTGCTACTGCTCTAGCCGACTTTGGACTACCAGACATTATGGCTACGTCCTTGTATGACATAGTCTTTCCTTTGGGAATTTTCTTAACAATTTCCTTAACTTTTGTTGAAAAAGAGTTATTTTTTGTCGGCTTTATTTGCATAATGAATTGCTTGGAGTTTCTTGCCACTAGCTTCTCGGTAAGGACAGAATTCGCAATCATGACCTACAGGGGGTAGTTCCTCGCTATCTAAGCACTTCTTAATTTCTCGTAAGGTTGGCATAATCCATTCAGTATTAGTTTCGACAGGTACCAAAGTAGTTTCAAATATAAGCTTGTCATCAAAAGCATCAGGTTCCTTGCTGGCATTGGCGTAAACTAGGTATCCAGTCTTCTCAATCTCGAAACCATTATTCTCAAGTAACCAACGATAAACACCGAGTTGTCTTGTGTATTGTTGATCCCATGGACTATCTGAAAGTTCAGTAATACTTCCTTCTTTTGAGGTTGATTTGTAGTCAACAATAATTAAGGATTTATTTTTTGTCTCCCAAATATCATCTACACCACCAGATACCACCAAACCGGTTTCGGGTTCTTTATATTCAATACCGACAAATGTATCTCGCCACATATCCATATTCTTGTGTTGCAGTGGTACAGCGTCAATTCCGTATTTTGTCATTATTGGATGTTGTGTCTTGGCTTTTCGATGGATATCAAATTCTTTCTTGAAAAGTTCATCAACCGCGATGTTCAAGTTGAACGACGGAAATGAAGGTCTTTTTGTTCCAAGTTTATTGTCCAGGTAAAAACATCTTGGACATTCAATAAAAAAATCAATTTTTGAACGAGAAAGTCTCCATTTTGCACCGCCATAATTCCACTCGCTACTTCGATTGGGGTTGTAGCTTTTTTTGTATTCTGCCATATATAGAGTATATCATCTTGCCTTTAATATAAACAAAAAAGCCCAATATTGGGCTTTTTTGCAAAAAATATTAATGCTTATTGAGCAGTGAATGTAGCAAAGATCGAGTCAATTTGCTTGTCCTCTGCAAGGTTAAACTTTCGGTCTCCACTCTCAGTGTATACCACTACAGCATACTCTTTCCCTGCGACAGTTGCTCTTTGTAGAGTTACTCCGCTTGGTACGAGACCTTGTTCCTTACTAAAACGAACAACTCCTAATAGACCACCTAGTTGC
>JBGSVK010000023.1:0-3610 GCA_041752975.1 Minisyncoccia bacterium
CTACTATCATCAAAAAAATATAAAATTCTTCTTGCTCCTGCACCAGTAATACTATTACCTCCCTCAAAGAATGAAATGCCTTGTAAATCAGCAGTTTCCGGTTGTCGACCAGTAGCGCAATCGCCAACATTTGTACCTACTAAAGTATCATGCAAGTTATTGTCATTGAATATATTACCAGACCCGCCAGCACTGTAATTTGGTGACGAAACGCAATAATAATTGTAGCCAGTTCGTATTTCTCGAGTCATAGTATCAAGAGCAAAAGCCAAATTTGTCATGACGCTTTGCTCACCCTGAAGTTGTTGGTTGGTAGCAATAAGCATTAGCATCGCTCCAACTGCGATTGTGACGACGATAGAAAAAACTCCCAATGAAACTATCATTTCAATCAAAGTAAAGCCGAGATTATTTTTTCTGAAAGTAACCATGTTAATTATTGTACCGTTATCTGACCGGTTTTTGTAATCTCAACTGTACGAACTTCACCCACAGTATCTCCATTTGTATTCTTTACTCTAATATCAATTTCTATAGACGAAACAGTGTCCGCAACTGGAGTATTAGCAGCCGTATAGAATCTTGCGTCAAAATTTGGTCTTTCAAAAATCACTGAGATTGTTTCAACTTCTGTCACAGTTGGTCCTATCAGTCTAATTTTGTCAATTTCAAAACGAGGGTCGACGTTGTTTCGCTTTCCTATTTCTTCGCCACTATTCCAAAAATTATTTTTATTTGTGCCTGTATTTGCATCTTTGAACGAATAATAAAAATTTGGAGAGTCTGTATTGAAATACAGACCGAAAACATTTCTAAAACTCCCAGCCGAATTAGCTACACTTACAGCCGACAACTGTATTTCTCTGGCCTGGAGTGCTAGTTCGTATGCTTCTGAACGTAACAAAACTGCTCCATTATAACTGCTATGTCTAACCAGAATAATACTTGTTACCAAGACAACGATACTGACACTAACCAATAATTCAATCAAGCCAAAACCAGACTGCTGCATTAGTTTTCTGCTCTTAAGATTATTTAAATTATGGCGCATAACTAAGTAATGAGATGACATCCATCTCAAAGAATAATACCACCAAGTATCCCAAAATAAGGAATGGTGCAAAAGGAACAGCACTTTTAATTGTAAGCGGATTTTTCAGAAAACGTAAGTGAACTTGTCCTCTTTTCTTAATTTTTTGATAAAGCAAAATTAGCAATCCGACAATCGCACCAATCCAAAACGAAAGTACTACCATTGAAAAAGTAGACATATAACCGATAGAAAGCGCCAAAGGAATAACTAGCTTTACGTCACCAAAGCCAATCCAAGTACCTCTCGAAACACGCCAAAGCATCATAAGAAAAACGGACGCGAATAGGGCGGAGATGATATTGTAATAAAATACAACCAAAGGTAATCCGATAATATGTAAATAGAGTTGATTTGAAACCACAATCGATAGTAAAGCAAACACTAACTCGTCAGGGATAATCATGTGATAGATATCGTAGACAGCGATAACTACCAAAATTGACACAAATACCAATGAGTGGAACATTGAAAACACATCAGTAGCTACCAACACTACCCCAACAAAGAGCAGACCGGTTAACAGTTCGACCAAGAAATAACGACTAGGTATAAAAGACTGACAAGTTCGACAACGACCACGAAGACATAGATATGAAAAAAGTGGTACTAATTCATATGGTCGAAGTGGTGTACCACAAGAGAGACAGTGCGAATTACCAGAAAGACTCTTACCTGTATGGAATCGATACAGGTAGACATTCAAAAAACTACCGATGATAATCCCAAAACCAAAAGCCACTACTACCACAAAGCCAATCGATAAATCTGAAAAGAGTTGATGCATTTTATTTAGTATAACATCAGAACAATAAAAATTATGGGCAGACAAAAGTCACAGTAGAAGTGCTAAGTGGCGTAGAAACTGCCCGAGCTGCTCCTTCGCTATCTACACACCAGTATCCTTCCGTAAGAGGTGCTGTGACCGCATAAGCAAAAGTATCACTATTACAAATAACCGGCTCTACAATAAACTCTTCCATTGAGGTCACAATATTCTGAATCAAAACCGCTTGCGTTACACTATTAGAGCCACACACTGAATCATAAGTAGAGTTTACCGATTCTTCTGCTGCTGCTTGTTTAGATAAGCTAGCCATTTCACTTTTAATTTTTGTATCCAATCCAAGATCTTTAGCATCACTTAATGAATCCATTATCACTGATGCCAAGACACCAATAATCGCAATGACTATTAATAATTCAATTAAAGTAAAGCCGGCTCTGAAATTCATATATAAGTATTATAACTGAAATATATTTATGAAATTCAACCTATAAACAAAAAACGCCTGACGGCGTTTTTTGCTTATACTGCATTTTGACTAATTTTTAAGTTGCTGGGCAAGCAAATACAGTGGTAGCTAGAGACGCATTAGCAGCAATCTCTCGCGCAGTTCCTGTTGAGTCAACACACCATACTCTTGTTACAGCAGTCTGATCTGGTCTAATACTCAAAGGAGATATCACCATCCATCGAGTTGCATCATTTCTACAAACAACGTTTGCTAAAGTAGATACAGCAGCACCAGGGTTATTTGATACCGCAGTGGCAGGACTATTTGCCTGCACAGCAGCTGTCAATTGAACTATTTTTGGATCTGTACAAACGCCTGTGTAAGAGAAAGCGTTCGCTCCAGTTTGAGCATTGTAAAAGATTTCTGCCTGAGAACGAATACTTGCCATACTCTGCTTTAGAGCAGCATCGTTTCCTGAACGACGGGCGTCATTTAGTGATGACAACACAACTGCTGCCAAAATACCGATAATTGCGATAACAACGAGGAGTTCAATCAATGTGAAGCCTCGAGTTAACATTGTTTTTTTCATAAATTAATGAATATGTTTTTATTAATATCGCTCAAGCAGTATTCAGATATCAGCTGCGTATCTGAATACCTTATGGGCATCATCTACGTTGTACACGTAGCTCCTACTATTATACGAGTTTATACAGGTCTATATTTTAGGCTCTGTGGACAACAACTAAAATGTGCTAGTCATGTTGTAGATTGGCATCAATACGGACGCAAGAAGAACTCCAACACCAAGACCCAACATCACAATCATTATTGGTTCAATCAAACCAATTAAAGTATCGACGGCATTATTTACTTCGCGACGATAGAAATTAGCTAAGGTGTTTAATATTTCAGCCAAACTACCAGTCTCCTCTCCCACTTTTACCATTTGGGTCAAAACCCCTGGGATTTCTGGATATTCAGATATTGAGTCGGCAAAAGAACGTCCTCCCTTAACTTCATTTAGAGCTTCTTGAATAATTTCTTTGTAGACTAAGTTATCAACCACCTCGGCCGTTACTTCCAAAGCTTGAACCATCGAAATTCCGCTACCAAGCATTGTGGCGAGGTTGTCGCAAATTCTTGTTAGAAGAAGTTTACGCTGTAAATCCCCTAAATAAGGAATAGAAATCATAAACTCGTCTATTGTCCGCATTCCAACTTCGGTTTTTTTAAAGCGCCACAACCCCACTACTCCTGCCGCCAGAGCTAACACAAT
>JBGSVK010000024.1:0-15306 GCA_041752975.1 Minisyncoccia bacterium
ACCAAAGCTTCATTACCCGATATTAGAAATCTTCGAGTTCTCAAAGTGGAAGAAAATGCTGCTACTCTAGCTTGGGATACAACTGTTCCAGCCAAAGCCTTGATTGAGTATCAAGATCAAACTACCGGTGCTCAAAATTCAGTTGGTAGACCAACTCTTGCAACAACGCATCAAATGAGACTAGCTGATCTTACTCTGGGTACTAGATATGTAGCCTTTGTAATTTCTGAAAACTCAGGTGGAGATCGTGTTCGTAGTCAACCGATTCAGTTTATTACTGTTCGTGATATAGCTCCACCGATTATCTCCAACGTTACAAATGAATCAACACTTTTCCCAGGAAGTGAATCTAGAATTCAAACCATTGTAGAGTGGGTGACCGATGAAGCATCTGCTTGTGTGATGACTTATCGTGAAGGTGTGGCTGGAGGTAGTGAACCAACAATTATAGAGAAAGAAAGAATTGAATACAATACAAAACACGTTGAAGTAATTGTTGATTTTGCCCCTGCAACAGTTTATCAATTTTGGTTAAATTGTACTGACGAAGCAGGTAATAAAGTTCAGTCTGAAAACTTTGTATTGTTTACACCTATTCAAGAAAAAAATATTATCGATTTAATTCTAGAAAACTTCCAAAGTACGTTCGGTTGGGTAAAGAATATCGGTATCTAAAAGTGGGGATAGAATTCACCACAACCAGCGATGACTAATGGCATAATATAAAACATGGCGAAACCGCTCATTGTTTGTCGTGACTTATCGATAATTTACAACAAAGGAAAGTCTAATGAATTTAAGGCTCTCCAAAATGTTAATACCGATATCTACGAAGGGGAGTACATTATTCTTTTCGGAGCCTCTGGTTCAGGAAAGTCTACTTTAATGTATTCAATTCAAGGCTCGTTACCGCCTGGAGACGGAACCTTACTAATCAGAGGTGATGATATTTATTCCTATCCTCCTAGTGAACGGGTTTATTTCCAACGCTACATGATGGGAATTATCTTTCAGTCCTTTAACTTAATTGGGTCACTCTCAGTACTAGACAATGTTGCTCTACCAATGATTTTCTGTGATGCCGATAAAACTACACGAGAAAGAAGAGCACAGTCCCTCTTGGATAGATTTGGGGTAGGGCATGTATCACACAAAATACCTTCAATGCTTTCTGGAGGTCAGCAGCAGCGTGTTTCAGTTGCTCGTTCGATGGTTAATGATCCCAAAATTTTACTAGCTGATGAACCGACAGGAAACTTGGACTCAGTTTCAACACAGCAGGTAATGGATAAAATTGATGAGATTAATACCTTTGACAGAAGAACAATTATTATGGTTTCTCATAATGCCGCTCACTTAAGTTACGCTCATCGCGTTTACTATTTGAAGGATGGATTTGTCGTTCGTGAAGTGGTAAATCCTCAAAGAAAACAAATCAAACCCGTCAGAGAAGGGGAGACTATCGTTACAGAGCTCGAGCAATTGGCTCGCTTGTATCCATATGATTCGGTAGATACGCTCCGAGTGAAGAGTATGGTGAATTATCTTACTCAAGAGTATACCTATGACCAACTAATTAGAATGGAGCATGCTATAGAACTTTTTATAAAAGGTAAAATCGATAAGGATACTTTTATTCGTGCCTTGGTATTGAAGATGGAACAAGGTGGTGCAGAAATTGAAGAGAAGGAAGCAAAACGCATGGCATTCACGGCTGAGAAACTTATGTTCCAAGCCGATGACATTAGAAGATTTAGAGCCAAGAAAGACAATGACGATGTCTTCTTCAGTCAACATAAATTAGCAGAGAGACTCAGAGATCATTTGATGGGTTCTTACCATATGAAGCTTAGTAAGGAACAAAATGAGAACATGGTTGAAATGATAGCTGATAGAGTGACCGGTGTAATTGAAGAAGCACAACTAAATGAACGTTTAATGCTCGGTATCAAAGCTGGGGGAATGGCACTTGATCCAAAAGAAGCCGATGACCTGACTAGATACTTTGAAAAAATTATTGCCCAAGGAGTTGATGTTAGTTACAAGAGCTAGATTTAAATTAAAGTGTGACATAATAAAATAGTACGACTATGCGAATACAAGATCTAGCACAACTATCAACTAGAATGTTCAAGACTAATCCACTTCGAACCTGGTTAACTATTTTGGGTATGGGTGTAGGAACTGGTGCGGTTGTTGTGCTTGTAGGTTTAGGGTTCGGACTTCAGAAAATCATTCTTGAACAAATCGTTTTTGGTGAGACGCTTTTATCTTTGGGTGTTTCTGCCACTGGTGCTCAAAACTTAAAACTAACTGTTGAAACAGTAGATACTTTCAAAAAATACGAAGAAGTGCTAGATGCTGCACCGTTGGCTCGTTTTCCAGCTCTTGTAACCTACAAAGGACTTACTGGTAATGTGTTTATTCAAGGTGTCGAGCCGCCATATCTTCGCTATGCCGGAGTAACTGCCACCGAAGGAACGGTATTTGCTACTGAAGATGCTGGAGACACTAACACCATTATGTTATCGCCTGCGGTCTTAAAACTTTTTGGTATTGAAGATGCTGAGTCTTTTGTTGGTGAGAAAGTTTCTTTTCGTTTACTTGTACCAGCAGAAGATGGAAGTGATGTAGTGATGGAGGTACCAATTGATAAAGAATATACAGTAAGAGGAATCACCAAAGAGGAGGGTGTCTTGAATGCCATGATGATGCTTCCTGAGCTTAGGAATCATGTCGGCATTGAGGAATATGAGCGTATTCAGGTTCGAGTAAATTCAAATGAGAATCTACCGATTGTTGAAGCTAGACTGATTGAAGCAGGATATAGAGTAACTGCTCTTTCAAAGACAGTAGAACAGGCGTCAAAGATTTTCCAAGGAATTCAAGCGGTACTAGCTACTTTTGGTGGAATTGCTCTAATCGTGTCTGCAATTGGTATGTTTAATACCATGACAGTTACGCTACTAGAAAGAACAAAAGAAATTGGAATTATGCGTACTATAGGCGCGTCTCCAAAAGATGTAAAAAATCTATTCATTTCGGAATCAATTGTCGTAGGTTTTATGGGTGGTTTGAGCGGAATTGTTATGGGGGTCACTTTAGGAGTGGCGGTAAATATATTTTTAAATCTAGTAGCTGGCCAATTTGGAGGACAAGCAGTTTCGTTATTCTCGTTTCCAATTCCATTTTTGTTATTTATCGCTATTTTCTCTGCCGCTGTTGGTTATTTAACTGGTCTTTTTCCTGCTAGAAGAGCTTCAACCCTTAATCCTCTTGATGCGATTCGCTACGAATAAGCCTGTAGATATAATGTGTATAACTAGTGCGTAACTTTACATTACATTAGTTACAATAGTATATGAAGAATAAATTTATAAATAGTTCATTATTATGTTGTACAACTTAGAGAATAAATCTCATTACATTCAAACTGCTGGTAAAATCACCATTACTGCAGCTTTGTCAGGCCTACTTATATTTGCTTTTGTTTTCCTTTTTAATGCTGGAAAAACTGAGTTGTTACGAGTTGAGGCACAAACAGCGACTACAACTTTGACTGTTCTAAACACTCCACCACAATGGATTACTTTGGCACATGAAGAGTTTGAGTCATCCACCAGCTCGCCGACAAACTCTGGTTCGGTAATTTCATGGGTAGCCACGGCTTCAAATAATGGTAATGCTCCGTATTATTTGATTGTATGTAGTACAAACGCAACACCAACTATTACGTCAGGAAATACTAACCCACCAGTCTGTAACGGAGGAGTTCAGTGGGGAGTTTCTGCTTCTACTACAGAGAGTACTCAAGCTCGTGTGTCTACTACCACCACTGAAGATGGCTCGTTTGCACCAAGAGTACTAGATTGGTATGCGTGGGTCTGTGATAATGACGCTGTAAATGCAAGATGTAACAACACCTACTCCCAAGGTCTAAATGCCACAAACTCTTCTCCGTTCCATGTAAACTTCAGACCTGACTTTACTGTATTCACAAGTGATTCTCCTGCCTTACCTGGTGAAGTATTAACCTTCTACTCTTCATCTACTGACTCAGATACGGCTGGCGGAGAAGATACAATAACTCTCCATGTCTGTAATGAAAATGACTTTAGTACAACAACCAGAAGCTGTGGAGCGGGAGGTACTATTGCATCTACAACATCGCCAGTAACAGAACATGCTTCAGCATCATTTACGCTTCCTGTTGTAATTCAAGATGATATATACGATGCGTATGGGTTTATAATTGATGAGCATGGTCACCCTGCACAAGGAGGCCAACAAGGATTTAATGAAGGATTTACAGTTGCTAACGCTGCTCCTACCGTCTCTTCTGGTAACATAACTCTAAATGGTACCTCAAGCTTGATTCTAGCTGTTCCAGGTGGAGAAACTACAGGCTTTACACTTGACTTTACTATCTCAGATGCAAACAGCTGTCTTAGTGCTTCAAGTACTGCTACAACTAGTGAAATAGTAGGTTATACTGTTGAGCTATCGAGAACATCGGGAACAACTACCTGTACTCACTTAACCTCTGATTACGATCCAAACAATTGTTATACAAATGCAGTAGCTACTACGACCTGGAACTTTGCCTGTACTGCCTCAAGTACCAGCTGTACAAGCAATACAGACCCTACTCAAGCATTTAACTGTACTTTCCCGCTTTGGTTTGTGGCCGAGCCGACCGATTCAGCGTCACCATTCTTTGGAGATGACTGGGTAGCCAAGGTTGCAGGAGTCGATGATGATAATGCTACAGGAACAGCAACTGTAGGTTCCGGAGCCAAGGCATTGTTTAGTTTCCCAGCCATTGATCTTCTATCAGCCGAGATTCCTTATGGTCAGTTGGAGCCCGGTGATCAAACTGATTTCTTGACTGCTACTACAACAATAGAATCTATTGGTAATACTGGTTTGAGTCAAAGTCTACAAGGTTCATCAATGTGTCCTGGATACTCTGTTGGAAATCCTTGTAACAGTCTAGCTTCTTCATCAACAATTCCTGAATACCAACAAGAGTTCGCTACATCTTCTATTTCTTATGGTAGTGGTCTAAATCTTTCATCAACTACACCTACTCTACTTGATATTAGAGTACTAAAGACAAGTTCTACTACCAACCCACGGTCCGGAAACACTTATTGGGGAATTGCAGTACCAATTGAAATTACTGTGGCGGGTGCCTATACAGGCCTCAACACCTTCTATGCTGTCACCTCATCATCAAGTGCTTGGTATTAGAGTGTTGATGTCAATTTCTACCTAACCCAAATTCAGGAGTTTCCTACTAGGGAATATAGTCAAGTAAATATCACTTACAACAGCCACTGTTATCCATACAGTGGCTGTTGCTATTTATCATTTTATTTTCGATAATTACTAAGTGCAAAAAAGTTCTCGCGTTTTTTATTTTAAAAGGATAGTTTGCTTATGCTTACTGTTTTTTGTATTGACTACTGAGCTCGCTAGAGCTGGTTTTGGTATTACTCCACCATATGTAAGAAACACTAGTCTAACTAGAAATTCTACCTACGAACAACAGATTTTATTAGTGCGTGGCAATCCTGATGTTGCTCAAAAAGCTGAGGTAACAGTGGATGCTCCTGAGATCGCAGATTGGATTGAGATTGTCGAAGGGGAGTCTGTACCTCTACCTAGAGGTGTCCAAAAAGTACCGATGACAGTTAGAGTCGTTGTTCCTGATGATGCTGAATTCAAGAATTATAAAGGTGTCATTAGAATTAAAACTGTTCCTGATGACGGACAGGTTTCTGCGGGAGCAGTAAGTATTTCTCTCGGTGCTCAAGTTGATATTGATTTGAATGTTATAGATAGAGAAATTAAAGATTTTAGAGTTAGAAAAATTGGCGTATCTGATTTGAACGAAGGTAAGAAAGTCGGCTGGCTATATTTCCCTGGAAAGATTAAGTTCTCTATGTTTATTGAAAATACTGGTAACGTAGATATTGCCCCTTCAAAAGTAGCTTTTAGAATTTTTGATTTTTCAGGAAACGTACTCCTAGAAGAAACACAACATAAGGGGAGACTAAAGAAAATCGCTCCATATGCCACTGATGAAATAATTGCTGAATTACCAACTAGACTGCCGGCCGGTAACTATATTGCAAGATATGCTATTTATAACGATGATGAAATTAAACAAGAAGGTGAAGTAAGTTTGAGTATATTACCTTACGGTACACTTCAAGAAGCTGGTTTTGGCTTTAGTGGATTATCAATTCCTCACAAAATATCTATCCTCCTCCCAATACTCTCAATTATAATTATTATTTTGTATTTCGTTTACAACCGACGTCTAGCTCGCCGTCAAGGAAGTTAGATTTCTATGAAGTTTTATTTTCAAATTATTTGCCTTCTAGTAATTCTACTAGCGTCACCACTTGCTGTTGAAGCAGTTACTGAAGGTACTGCATCAACAACTCTTACTTTGAGTATTTGTGGTAACGCACTTGTTGACGAAGGAGAACAGTGCGATGTTCCTGGTGAGACTGGAGTCTACAGCACTACTATTGTTGGAAGACAGTGTAGTGCCTCATGTAACTTTGGTCCGTACTGTGGAGATGGTATTCTGCAAACTCAACAAGGCGAAGAGTGTGATGATGCCAACAATGACAACGGGGATTTTTGTTCAGCTATTTGTAAGATTGAACCAGCTGGCTCTGGTGGAGGTGGTAGTTCTGGTGGAGGTGGGGGTGGTTCGGGAGGTAGTGATACAGAACTTGGAGATACAATTATTAGTGTAACAGGGTTGGCTTATCCAGGGAGAACGGTCAATATTATTCTTGATGCTGAAACCGTTGGTACTGTACGAGCCAATAATCTAGGTAGGTTTGATTTTACCACTGATGCCTCACCTGGAACTGCCTCACTCGGTTTTTGGTCTACAGACGCTCAAAATACTCGTTCTATAACACTTAATACTACTTTTGATGTTACTCAAGGTGCTGTTACAAATATTTCCGGTATTATTCTTCCTCCAACTATTAGAATTGCAAATCCAAACGTAAACCCAGGAGATATTATTTCTGTAAGCGGACAGTCAGTACCAAATGCCTCAATTGAACTAGTGGTTGATAGTGGTCAAATTACCGAAAAGACCACCGCTGGTACAGATGGTGCCTGGACTATATCGCTTGATACAGGAAAATTGTCTGTAGCAGAACATACACTCAAAGCTCGTTCAGTTTCTGGAACACCACCGCTTACGACTCAAAGTAGTTTTAGTACAGCTTTACAATTATTTGTTGGTGTTGACGGACAAGTCACTACTCCCTCTGATTTAAACCGAGACGGCAAAGTTAACTTAATTGACTTTTCAATCCTAATCTTTTGGTGGGGAACGAACGGAGGTAACTCAAATCCACCAGCCGATATTAATGGTAATGCTAGAGTGGGGATAGAGGACTTTTCTATTCTACTCTTTAATTGGACTGGGTAGCTTCGACCAACTTAACTAAGCTTAAGACTGCGAGCTTCAGGGATTTGCCCTAGGAAGGGACAAATCCGAAGCTAAATTCAATATGGTCGCTTCGCTTCCTATTTCATTTAAACTGGACCGGGTAGGCAATATTGTTTTTACAATGCGTTGGGTTTCGAGCTCCAGCGATTTTCTCAAGGAGAGAAAAAATCGGGAACAAAATTCGTAATAGTCGCTACATATTAAATTAAATTAAAATATTATATTGAAAAATTTATTAACAATGCGTTTGACTTCGAGCTTCAGGGATTCTCCCTCGGGAAGGTCGAATCCGAATTATCTTCAATCAACTCTACTGAGCCTTCGAGTGCGAGTTCCAGCGATTTTCTCAAGGAGAGAAAAAATCGGGAACAAAATTCGTAATATGTCCTGACGAACATTTACTCATTTTTGTGTATAAGTTTAGCAATAAAAAAATATTGCACGCTACAATGAAAGAGTACTTGTTTTGGAGGTAAGCAATTAGTTTTACTGCAGAGTCAGCGTAGCTGGGTCTGGGCACTTCAGCCGAGTGTTATAAAACAAGTATGTTTAGCAGCGCACATATAGACGATAGGAGTGGAGACCCGTCGTCGCATGAGTGAATGCTCATTTAGTTTATCGGTCGCGACGTTGATCTAAGCTGACAAACTAATACAACGTAGAGCAACATGATTAGAACGAATACAACGTTCAAGTTGCTCCAAGCAATCACCGCAGTAGTTACTCTAGCAATCATATTATGGTTTACTGGAGTACCGTTCTTCCGCACTGCGGAAGCTGCAAATGTCATCTCATTTAGTAACACTCTCTCAGATTCTGAGCCAGCTGCAGTTGCTAACCACACACTCAGCTTTGTTACACCAAATGGTCTTGACGCAGGTCAGATCATTACAATCGATTTTGGCGCTAGTTTTTCTGGCGTTGGATCTCTAGATGCTCTAGACGTTGACTTAAATGTTAACGGAGCAGAGGAAAGTCTAATCGATGGTGCAGCAAGTGGCGCTGATTGGGGCGTTACAGCAGCTGGTACACTTCTCGAAATCGAGAGTGGTACCGATGTAATTGCCGATAACGCAACAGTAACCATCGAAGTTGGTAATCATGCCAGCACCGGTGGTGCCGGTTTTAACCAACTCATCAATCCAGCTGTCGGATCGTATGAAATTACGGTCAGTCTAAGTGGAAGTGATAATGGTACAACCGAAGTCGCTATTGTAAACGTTGTTACAGTTACAGCAGTAGTTGAAACAGTTTTCAACTTTACTGTTGAAGGAGTTGATGCTGGTCTTAGTATCAATGAAGATACAACAACCAGTACTACTACTCCAACCTCAATCCCATTTGGTGTTCTGGAAGCAGATACACCAAGTACAGCCGCCCAAGATCTCCTTGTTGAGACTAACGCAGCTAATGGATTTGTGGTGACAGTACAGACTGATCAACAGTTAACTTCTGCAACTGGAGCTGATATAGATGGTTTCACTAGTGGAACCTATCTAACTGTACCTCTTGTCTGGGAATCGTCTGTTGTCTCTCTAGGTAATGAAAACACCTACGGACACTGGGGGATAACTACAGATGATGATTCCTTAACTCCTTCACTCACTGATGAGTTTGGAGTAGGAGACGTAGAGGCATATAGTAAGTATGTATCAGCCTCTACTACACCGGTAGAAATATTCCGAAACGATGGTCCTACTAACGAAACCCTTCAAGGTATTGGTACAACCAGAGTCGGATATACTGTTGAAATTACCGGCTTGCAAGAAGCCGGAGACGACTACACAGCTACGCTGACATACGTAGCAACGCCAGTATTCTAGTAATATTGGTTCCAAGCTTGGAGTAAATAACAAAAAGCCCTATCTCCCACCACGAGACGGGTTTTTTGTTTTTCTGATTAAAATTCTGTGTACAGTGTAAATTAAATAACCATATTCTTGTTATACTAGTAGTATGTATAGGTTTGTGTGTCTAATCGCAGTAGCTTTTTTTATGACTACCTCTGTAGCGGAGTCTGCAACTCTCTATATGGATCCAGGGGTTGCTACACTTTATCGTGGAGACGCTATAACAGCTTCGGTTAGAATTATGCCCGATAGTCAGTCGGGAGAATGTATAAATGTTATTGATGCAGTCATAAAATATTCTGATAATATTCAACCTGTAGACGTATCGGTCGGTAAGTCAATTTTTAATGTTTGGGTAGAGCCACCAATAATAAATAAAGAAGACAGGACAATTACCTTTGCTGGTGGAATACCAAATGGTTACTGTGGAAGAGTGGAAGGAGATCCTCGCCTCACAAATATCGTAGCTGAAATTATCTTTCGTTCACCAGGAATGCAAGTTGGTGGTTCAGACGGTACAGAAGTAAAAATCGACTTTGGAGAAGAGACAAGAGTCTTCCTAAATGATGGTCAAGGTACAGAAGCTACTTTAGTAGCACTTGGAGCCACTTACACACTTGAAAAAGGTGCAGGTGCTAGTGGAATCATCGACAATTGGCGTGAATCAGTTAGAGCAGATGATGTTCCTCCAGAACAATTCAGTATTGATCTTCAAAAAGATGATGCGGGAATAAATTACAACGGAAAATATTTCATTGTTTTTAGTACTTCTGACAAGCAAACTGGTATTAGTCATTATGAAATAATGGAAGAACCAGTTTTACAGTTCTCACAGTTTTCATGGGGAGGAGTAGGAGTTCCTTGGATTAGAGTTGATCAGAATGTTTATGTTCTCGAGGATCAAAGTCTAAATAGTATTATTCGCGTTAAGGCCATAGATAAAGCCGGTAATGAATACATAGCTACATATATTCCTGAAGAATCAAAGCAGACACTGTCTAGAAATGAACTCTATACATACATACTGATAACTGTAATGGTGGTTCTCTTCGTAGTAGTTCTTATTATGCTAATAGTTTACGTCAGAAGAAGACGTCGACTGTCGGCAGAATCTACTGAAAATGAAAGTGAGTTTAATGAAGCTTTCGATACTAATACAGAAGAATAAATATATGGCCGGTAAAAAAGTAAAATACTCAATACTACTATTTAAGTTACTGATATTATTTTCTATCCCATATTGGTCATTAGCTGCGACTCTGTCTGTTTCACCTGCTACTGGTGTTTATTCAGCTGGCTCCACTTTTACTTCTAGAATAGTTGTAAATACTAGTGGTCAATCTGTTAATGCTGCAGAGGGAATTATTAAATTTAATCCTCAGGAACTAACCGTTGTTTCAGTCGATCGTTCAAACTCTATATTTAATTTATGGGTAACCGAACCGACTTTTTCTAATTCTGCTGGAACAATATCATTTAGTGGAGGAATGCCTTCTGGATACAAAGGTTCTGCTGGAACAATTTTTAACATCACTTTTAGAACTAAAAATGCCGGTACTCCCAAAGTATCACTTACATCCGGGGCAGTATTAGCAAATGATGGAATGGGAACTAATGTACTTTCTAGTATGGGTGGCGCAACATATACTGTACAGGCCCTTACGACAAGTCCTGTACCTGAACAAATAGAATATGTAGCTCCAGCAAATACTCCATCAGCTCCCAAAGTTATTTCAACAACTCATCCTAATCCATTAGACTGGTATCAGAATAAAAGTGCTAGTCTAAACTGGGATGTTCCATCCGATGTTATTTCTATTAGAACATCACTAGACGATAACTCTACCTCAATTCCGACCAAGGTTTATGAAGATCCAATCTCTAGTATTAATATAGATGACTTGCCTGAAGGTGAATCATTTTTCCATATCCAATTTAAAAATAGTGATGGTTGGGGTAAGGTTTCCCACTATCGCTTAGCAATTGATACTGTTAAACCTACAGAATTTCAAATTTCTTTATTAGAAAATTCTGATCAAGCCAATCCTGTTCAAACTTTATCTTTGAAAGCTGTAGATGATACCTCAATAGTTAAACGCTACTTGGTGAGAATTAATAATAATGATCCCTACGAATATATCGATGAAGTCAGCTCAAAGACAATCACTTTACCGCCATTACTACCAGGTCGACACACTGTAATGATTGAAGCTTTCGACGAAGCTGGAAATAGTATTGTTGGAAATCTTTCTTTTGAAATATCATCTTTTGACAGACCAGTATTTACTGAATACCCAAATGAAATTAACGAAGATGTTATTCCGGTGATTAGGGGTAAAACTAGACCTGAGTCTGAGGTTGAGGTAATAATTAAAAAGGGCGACGCTGTACCCTCTGTATACAATTTAGTGGCTGATTCTGAAGGTGTGTTCACTCTTATACCAGATGGCACTTTTACTACCGGTGTCTATGAATTGACAGCGAGAGCCAAGGACAAATTCGGAGCACAGTCTGAATTGTCGGAAGTGATAAAGATTGCTGTACAGCAGCCTGGTTATGTTCAAGTAGGGACATTTCTAATTAATATTCTGTCAGTCTTTGTTCCTCTATTCGCTTTGCTGGTGCTACTGGTAATATCATTTTGGTTCCTAGTTTTATATTTGAAACGTTTCAGAAGAAAGGTTTCAGTTGAATCAAAAGAAGCCCTAGCAATACTTGAGAGAGAATTCAAGAATCTTAATCAAGCATTGCATGAGCAGAAAGAAAAACTAACAAACGCTCATCGGACAAAGAAGCTCTCTTCTTTTGAAGAAGAAATGTTTTCATCTCTTAGTTTGTCAATCAAGAACGCACAAACTAGGGTTCAGAAGGAGGTTGTTGATGTAGAAAGGTTGGTTCAAAAAGAGGAAAAACAAAAGTAATTAATTAATATTCAGTATTTCAGTATGAAAAATAAACAACTAATTATCGGTCTACTAGTTGGAGTTGTTAGTGTATATGCGGTTTCCAGTTTTATTGTTAAGGAAAAGTTAGATGGTTTAAGAGTTCGTCTTGATGAAAAAATTTCTATTCAGCACAACGTCGTAAAAGAATTAGCTCTTAGTATCAGTGTCCGTACTGACGATAGAGTTTCGTCTATTATTGCTGAGTGCCCTGCAAATGAGTCATCACAATATGACAGATTGCTATCATCTTTGGATAAAGGATTAACTAAGGCTGAAATGCAAGGACTTAATATACTTTTTGAAAGGTGTGGCTCTGTGCCTGCTAGTCGAAGAGCGACAATGACTTTACTTTTTGATAGAGAAGTCAGCTTTTATTCTGAACTTGTACAACAGAGAGCTTTGCTTGGTGATATTGAGGCTACTGACTACAATATTGCAAAATGGATTACTCTAGCTGAGAGGGAAAAGGAAGTTAGTTCCTTATTCTTTGATCTTTTGAATTCACAGAGACAAATTATTTCAACTCTAGCCACCGGTGGTTCACTAAAAGATGTCGAACCGTATCAAGTTGAAGCCGGAAAAATTCAGATTGAACTATCAACTATCGCTGACTCTGCAAGTGAAATTAGGTCTGCTCTTATACAATCATGAAGTATTTAAGTGATATATGGAAAAAATTCATAAAGTCACGTCAATCTAGAAAGACGTCAACTATCAAATACATGTTTCCGCTTGTACTTGGCTTTTTTGCTATGCTCGGAGCATCGGTAATTTCTACTGAAGAGTCCTACATTAGACTTGAGCCTTCACAAACTGCCGTCATGAAAGGAGAGAGATTCTCAATTGATATATATGCATCAGCCCATGTTCCAGTCAATGCCATTGATATTACAATTGATTTTTCACCTGATAAGGTTGAAATAATCAGTGTAGATAAAGGATTGTCTGTACTAAATATTTGGACTCAAGAACCAAAAATTGAGAATAGCAGTATTACTCTCGGTGGAGGAACTTTCAGGAGGGGTTTTGTGGGAGAACATTTGGTCGCTACTATAAAAGCTGAAGCAAAATTTAACGGCATGACTGAATTTTTGGTAAGAGACGCTGAATTATTGGCTGGTGACGGTAAGGGTACACCCGTTGCTGTTTCTGGGACTGGTGAAGCGTCAAAAACCAGCTTCTATATCTATGATCAAAACGAAGATCCAGCATCAATATCAGCTAATCTAGGCATTAGTATAAATGCTGATATTGATGGTGACGGAAAGGTAACTCTAAGAGATATTAGCTCATTCCTGTCCGCTTGGGGAGGTAAATCAGTTACCTACGATTTCAATAGTGATGGAAAAATGAATTTCATAGATTTTTCAATAATCTTAGCCAAATCCTTTATTGACTTATAGCAAAATAGTTATCAATTATGTTGATAACCTGTGCAAAACAACTGTATAAAGCTGTTATTATTGATATGTGATGGGTTAATTTACTCCCCGCTACAAATGGCTGTTGCTTGATGAGTAAAACAAATCCAAATAAAAACCAAATAAAAAGAAAGCCTTCTTTAACCAAGGTTGTTTTGGGTAGTCATTGTTCAAGAGAAGACTATGATACTGGTAACAAACTTTGGTTATATCGCTTTGTTTACTCAACCAGATTTAGTCTATCTGTGGTTATTTTGCTTTTGTTTTCTTTTACTCTTCAGAGTACAGAAAGGGTTTTTGCAAATGAAAATATTCCTCCGGATAGTATTGAGCTTACTGAAGAGAGTGTACTTGATTTAGAAGTTGTTGAAGAAATTGTTTCTGAACCGATTGAGACAAATGAGTCTGATGTCTTTACTACTTTAGATAGTGATTCAGAAGCAATAGATAATGTTGAAGAAATTAATTTAACTTCAAATTCAGAAATCTTAGAATCCGCAGAAGTTTTACCTGAGCTTGATTCAACATCTTCGATTTTTTCTTCTACCACTCAAGAGACTGTTTTGTCTGATACAGGAGTTAATAGTCCAGACGAAACTGATATAAATGAAACAGAGGAAAGTATCTCCGAGGATTATTCTGAAGAGACAGAAATAAATGAACCTCTAACTGATGAAGCGGATTCAACAAATGAAGATGCTGATTATCTAGCTGTAGATGAAGATATTGTTGAAACTAGTACTAGTACAGATGACTTTGAGGAGGAGATTAGTTCAACAACTGCGAGTGAATTAATCGATGAATTACTAATTGAGCAACAAACTACTTTTGAAACGGTCTCTGTTACAGAAAGTGATTCAGAGTTTTCTTTCAACAAAGATGAATGTACTCAACTAGCAACCGGTTCTTTCTACTGTCGACAACCCAAACCAAATATTTTGAATGATGCATTATTTTCTGCTCCTGATGAGGATGGTGATTTAGAAATATTCTTAATTCGTGACGGAGTTCAAGTACAAGTAACAAACAACTCGGTAGATGATGCTGCGCCATATTATGACAAGAATTCCAATACTCTTGTTTGGCATAGATTAATTAATGATCGATACCAAATCATTTCCTACGACCCTGACAAACAAAAAGAAGAACAAATTACCTATACGTCTGATAATAATATGGAACCAACGAGGCAAGGCGAGTATACCGTGTGGCAGAGGTGGGTTGATGAAGGTTGGAACATTATTCTGCTTGATGGCGAAGAAGAGAGACAAATAACTAAAGATAATAACCATAACGTTGCGCCATACATACATGGCACTTTAGTCGTATGGAATAGTCGTAATTCTTCAGGGGAAAAAACAATAGAAATGTATGACATTATTAGTAATACATATGTAACAGTGGAAGACCCAGACGGTCTTTCTGTTTCTAACCCAAGAATGGTTTTTGTTTATGATTCACTACACCCTAATGGAGACATAGTTACAAAGGGGTACGATGTGCTAGCGCGCAAGTTTATTGACCTAGACACCTTGCCGCGAGACTTACCTGACGAGCTACCTGCTTCTGATTCTACTGGTGAAACCAGAGCGCTTATC
>JBGSVK010000025.1:0-11682 GCA_041752975.1 Minisyncoccia bacterium
AATTAATTTTACCTCTTCTTCATCTGACACTTCTTCTGTTAATTCCTCTTTAATTGTTTCCTCTTCTGTCTCAGTAACCTCATCAGTAACAACCTCTTCTTCTGCTTCTTTTATTAAATCATCCTGATCTACTCCTTGAACTTCTGTTGGTAATTCTGGATTTACAGTAATATCTTCATTAAGCTCTTCATCTTCCTCTATAACCTCATCCATCAATTCATTACCTGTGCTCAACATTAATAATTCAACTGATGGTGCCAAGCGAGCAAATGGCTCTGTAACTGGAGCATAAAGTGTTAAAGTGACACGCTCCTCATCGTGATAACCAACATCACTATCTTCATCTTGATGCCAAGCATTATAAACAACATCAACTTGGCAATAATCGCCAGATAAATATCCACCGATATTTTCATCAAGTGTCAGAATAAGTGACCAAGACCCCTCAAAATCGACATCCTCTGCCGAAAGATTTAATAATGGGCCACTATATATTGTTGGCAAAACACTCATATCAGCCAAAATTGCTCCACAAAAAATAGGATTCCCTCCAACATACTCAACATTAATATCGTAGCGAAGTTCTGCACTGTTATTTTCAGGCTCTACAATATTTATAACTGAGCTATTTTCACTATCGAGACTAGTGCCCAAAAAATTAAATGTATTAACTTCTGAAGAAACTTTGAAATCCAACATTACAGACCTAAGTGTATTTCCAACTACTCTTTCAACATCATTAAAATATGAGGCTGTATAGGGCATAAAACTAGCAGTTACAAAGACTGAACTACCAATTAAGACCAAGCAAATTGTTGCCCATTGTGACAAATTGTTTTTATGACCAGAACTAAATACTGGTGAAGTTTGTTGGATTGGTTGCTTGTGACGCAAATCAAGAGTTGGAAGAATTCTATACTGTACCGGAGTACTTATATCCATCATCCGAGTATCTCGAGCAACTGTAACTAATCTATCTGTCAATCCACCATCATCATGTTCAATTTCGTCTTCATCTTCATCGTCAGAATTCTGAGCTTTAATTTTTCTTCGGTTACGAACTTCAACCCATATTTTTTCAATTTCCGACAAAATTATCATTAAGGCCGGCAATAAAATAAGTAGCGAAAAGCCGATTGGTTGTCTTGCAAAATCTAGAATAAAACCAGCATAAGGAACATCTACAACTACCTTCCCTAGAACATCTTCCACCCGCACAGCTGCCGTATCCGCCTCTTCATTTGCGTCACCCTTGGTTACAAAATAATTTTCTCCAGCTTCTATGTATGACTCAATAATCCGGTGAGTGGTCGGTACATCAGCAGATAGACTTTCAAATGTAACCACATCTCCGACACCATAACTAGCAGTTGGCATAATAACCACCAAAGAACCAGTCATGATATTTGGCTCCATCGAACCAGATTCAACAATCCTCAGTTCAATATTATTATCGACAGGAAGTAGTGGGAGCAAGAACAACCCAGCTACCCCCACCATTAGGGCAATAAATACTACTTGGATTGTAAAGTAGATTATTTTCATGATCGATTATAATTTTTGGCTTTATCCCAAATCGCCAAGCAATCATCTTTGAATTTATCCCACTTATTCTTGTCTTTCTTTGACCAACCACCATGTCCAACATTTTTATAGTTATAAAAATCTACATGATAGGCTGTATTCAACGTTGTCTCATTAATCGGAACGCCGACACTGACATAGTCACCTTCTTTTTTGATATCAATAACAGGTACTTGTACCAGATTATTAAAATCTACTCCTCTCTCAACATCAATATTCTTCCAGCCAGAAAGCATTTTTTCATAAACTCTATAGGTAACAGTCTTTGGACCACTCTTATAAGTAGACTTGCCTCTAATAGTTTGCTTTTTACCATCCCAATCGAGACAGAAGTATCCATTCTTATCTGTAACATCTGTCGCTAAATCATAGATGTCTATCCCTTTATTGTGACTTACCACCTTCATCAGCCCCATAGTCCATCCAGATAAAGGATTTGTATTCTCATCGTACTTGTGTCCCTCTACTTCACAATGAGGAATTTCTGGTTCAGGCTCTTCGGACTTATTGCACACAAACTTTGGCTGTCCAGAACTAGAAACTGCTCTAATAACCACATCAAGGGTCATTGAATCAGTTTGAGCTTCGTTACCCATAGCTGTAGCATCGCAAGTAATTTTAGCCGTAGAAACATCAATTGTTAAATTACCAGCACACCAAGTAATGCCTATATACTTTGTTTGATTTGGCTGGTAAGCGTTTCCCGTTCCATAATCAGCCAGAGCGTACGATTTATTCTTTAGCACTTGGATTGCAGACTGCGTAGAAGTACCAAAAAGTGGTTTTTCGCCTATCTCAAATTTATTATCTCCATCATCTCGCCAAGCAAAAAACTCCAACTCACTAGACAATTCTCCTTGTTCATTATTGTCTACTATCTGTTCAGGTTCATTACGTCCATTCTCACTATCTTCCAAATTTTTGAAATCAAGACAGACCCAAGCTGGATTTTTTTTGATATGAATACTAATTGTATTTGTACCAGTATCTCCAGGCTTAACATCACCGAAGTTAAAGAATTTATCATGTGCGGGTGATAAATTCTTGAGAGTCCATGATAAATTTGGTTGTAGCACTCCGTTATAGAAAGTCTTACTATCAATCCTTAACTCGAGCCCACCAGTGCCAGAACCTGTCGCAAAAGTGGAACCAACAGCATCAGTTTGTAGGAAGAAAGCAAACAACAGCACAACCACTCCTATAACAAGAGTAATTTTGGCTATTTTGGTTGTGAAGTTGCGAGTCATTCTATATTTTATTGGTCAATTCCTTTAATCAACAATTAGTCGATTTGAGCTTGTTGAACAATTCGATTTGCACAAGTAAGAGCACTGAAAGCATCTAGGTCGTAAGCGTCGGCAGTATCTTCAAATTCACTTCGAACAGAAACGTCGGTCAACCGAACGAATCTTGCCCATGAAAGACCAGAGGTAGCCAAGTCTGCTTCAGCATCTCTATCTACACTAGAAGCTACAGGGAACCAAGTCACACCATTTTGACTAACTTCAATCTTCAATTTTTCAACCGGGTAACTACTACCACCGGTTACTTCCCACATTCGTAGGTCATTTCCAGGACCGTCAACTAAGTAATTATCAGTAAATTCGACAGTAATTGTTCCTCCTTCATTTGGAGTATCGTCAGTTCCCTCATCGAATCCAAGCGAGAAAAATGAACCAGCTACTACAGGATTATCAAATGAGGCACCAGTACTCTGTGGAGCACCTAGAACATCCAAAGGATCAATTCTGTCTAGAGTTATAGCAGTATTATTTTTTCGTACACCCTGATCGTAAGCTACAACATTATCTGCATAGCGAACGTCTGGATTCTCACAGGTAAAGTAATTAACTACTGTACAAGTTACATTTTGACCATCAGCAATTGTGACAGTATCTGCGTCATTTTGAGTTCCGCCTACGCATAACCAATTTGAACCTACGTATCCAGATGGACCGTTTAATTCTGATAAGTTATAAGCGCCAGGAGTAACTGCCACATTTGTAACAGCAGGTCCATTGGCAGTTCCAGAGAAATCAACTGGACCATCAGCTGCCAAAGTCCAAGCGCTTGGAGAATCTTCACCATCTAGTACCTGCTTGACCAAAGTCAAAGTAGTTCGTGGTCTTGGTTCACTACACTGAAATCCGGGATTATTTCGAGCCTGCACCGCTTCAAAAGTAACGTCGGCCGTTAGAGAATCGGTCTGACTCTCATTACCGAGGAAAGTGCCATCACAAGTTAGCCCACCATCTTCTGGTTCACCTGGAGTGGCAGTACCTCCATTTTGACCCGCCGGAGAACGACCGAAGTCACCACCATCTTGTGTAACCGGAGCGGTGCCCATTGTTCCAAAACACCAAGCCTTACCAATATATAGAGTCTCATCCCCAGGTACCGGACCACCAATACCTGTCCAAATATTTTCATCACTATCAGCGAGAGTTAGAGGATAGGTATTACCAACACCAAGTTGACCAAAATTACCTTGGTCGATTATCGTCTCTCCAGTCTCAAAAACATTATCGCCATCATCAGCCCACCAGAGGAAATTTACTAAACCAGCCAGTTCACCAGTTTCTAGACCATTTGCATCAACCAGAGCTTCTGGTTCGCTCTGAGTATTATCAGCATTACTAGTTAGAGTGACATCGGCGCAAAGATAAGCGTCGTTTGTATCGACATGAAGAGAGATTGTATCTTCCCCAAAGTCATCAGGTTTTAAATCCATGAAATTAAAGAACTTTTCAATCGTAAGGTCAGTCTGTGACCATGAAGTCTCAGTGTTTAAGACACCATTGTAGTAACTTTCGTTATCTACTTTGAGGTCAATTGCTCCAGCTGTAAAAACGTTAGCTACTGAGGTTTCAGTGTCACTAAAGAATGCATTGGTAGCACCAAAAGTTAAAACTCCTGAAATAATGGTAATGATAGCTAAGCTAAGGATAATTCTCTGCATATTTATGAATACTAGAAATGGTAAATGGTAATCGCTGTTTAATATTTCCTCTACAGCCCACTAAACCCCAGCTCAGCTGAGGTTTAGAACGGCTAGATTGGACTAACTTGCCAACTGACAAGTAAAGTTTGAATTGTTACGAGCTTGTTCAATTCGGAATGCAATGTTTGCTACCATAGAGTCAGTTTGAGCGATGTTACCCATTGCTCCACCATTACAAGTCAAAGTAGCTGTAGGAACATCTACAGTCATTGCTCCCGCACACCATGATAGACCAACCCATACTGTAGTTTCAGCTGGAAGTGCTCCTAAAACAGAGTCTGCAAGAGTGTAAGTTTCGTTAGTTAGTACATCACTTGCTGGCCCAAAGTATGGGTTTGCAAACAATGGAACTTCGCCAATATCCCAGACGTTATCTCCGTCTGTATCAGACCAAGCAAAGAAGTTCATGTTCTGAGCTAGTTCGCCGTCATACACATTGCCAGCATCTTCTAATGCATCCCCAGCATCTGTCTCTGGATCAACAGTGCTCATATCATCATTAGCTGTAATATTGATATCTACACAAGCGTAAGCATCATTATTATCAACGTGAAGTGAAATACTATTATGGCCGTTATCTCCAGGCTTGACGTCATTGAAGTTAAAAAACTTTTGAGCACCTAGGTTTGTAGCCTCCCACGCTCCACTACAAGCTGAACCAGCTACCGGATAAGGAGCATTTCCTGACCAAACATAAGGAGGAACATCTCCTTCTGCTGTATTTAGAATACAAACATTACCGTTATATGTTTGCTTACTATCAACTGTTAAATCAATTGCTCCAGCTGTAAACACGTTACCAGTTGAAGTCTCAGTATCACTAAAGAATGCTCCAGTACCACCAGCGACTAGCGCGCCAACAAAAACCAACATTCCTAGACTTGTAATAATATTTTTCATAATAAAATTGAATCAATAATTAATTAAATTGTTTAAATGTCTGGTCTCTTCACCAGCCCACTAAACCCCAGCCAAAGCTGAGGTTTAGAACGGCTAGAAATGACTAGATTGAAAAATCGTACTTTATTCCATCAAATTCAACCCAATCAACATATCCTTCTTCGGCGATTGGTCCTGGATGACCAACTCGGATACCAAAGAATGAATCAGTTGAACGTGTTTCTGCATTTGGATAGTCTGCAATTATGTCAGCCCAAGTTCTAAGTGTTGAACCCGCAAATGGAACTGCGGTGTTTACACCAACTGGCCAATTTCCACCAGAAAGATTCCACATACCTGCCTTTGCATCAACTTCGGTCCACACATTTGCTGCAACACCTGTTGGTACTTGTACTAGACGTCGTTGCCAAGTGTCAGAATTATCGAAGTCTACATTAAAGTGCAGATATGCTGTTTCACCTGATGGTGAAGCATCATAAGTTCGGTACTTCAAAGTACTAATATCAGCCAACTTAACGTCTTTGAATTGATAAGTTGCAATATTGTATCGTGAAGTAGCAGAATCTAGCTTCATATAAGCAGCACCGTTACTACCTAAGAATGCGACGATTTCATTTGCGCCACCAGTTCCTGAGAATTGATTAGTTGTCATGACAGTATCATTGGTGTCATTGTAGAAAAGCCACTTTGTGACATCACCAGCAACCTCACCTAAAGTTTGAGCAACTCCCTCATCAGTTACTTCTACATCAGTACTAGCTGGAGGAATATCTCCACAAGTAAAGTTTGGATTATTTCGAGCTTGTTCTACACGGAAAGCAATGTTCGCTACCATCGAGTCAGTTTGTACATCGTTACCCATTGCAGCTCCATCACAAACAATTGTTCCAGGAACAGGTGTGGTTAGATTACCAGCACACCAAGCTAGACCAATATAACTAGTACTTCCTCCAACAAGCGCACCTAGACTTGGAGAAGCAATAGTGTAGCTCTCTCCATCTAGAACGTCACTAGCAGGACCATTTCCGTTTGAGAATAGTGGTAATTCATTGGCTTGCCAAATATTATCTCCCTCGCCTGGATCTGATAATCCTTGGAATCCTGGTACTACTCCATAGTCTGCCCATGCAAAGAATTCCATATTTTGAGCTAGCTCCCCGTCAAATAGACTACCAGTATTTGCAGCATCTCCTGCTACTAGCTCTGGCTCTACTGAACTCACATCATCATTGGCAACTAGAGAGACATCAACACAAGCATAAGCGTCGTTGTTATCTACATGAAGAGAAATTGTATTTTCTCCCTCATCACCAGGTTTGATATCTGCAAAATTGAAGAAAGTCTGTGCACCCAAATCAGCTGGAAGCCAAGTTCCATTACAAGGATTACCTAGTACCGGATATTGTGGATTATCAATAGTTTCACCCTCATCAAGAACCCATACACCATTAGTACAAACAGCGTTGTTATAGTGCTGTTCACTATCAACTTTTAAATCAATCGCTCCAGCTGTAAACACGTTACCAGTTGAAGTCTCAGTATCACTAAAGAATGCTCCGGTACCACCAGCGACCAATGCGCCAACGAAGACAATTACACCCAAGCTTGTAATAATATTTTTCATAATTTCAATAAATAATTATTTATATATAACTAATAGAGCGAACCTCTACTTCACTTACAAAATTCACTGACTAAATCGTACACCCACACAGGCAAGCGCGATACTTAACACATGGACGCATGTGTGTCGAGGTTTTATAGGTCAAAACTGGGGATAACTCTAGTAAATTTCTATATTTTTAGCCCTATTATCACTTGAGACCTTGTGTATATCTTGTGTATTACTTGGGTATTAACTGTGTGATACTTCCCTTCCTTAAAAAATTGCAATACATTTACCAGCTACTATCAATAGTCCTAAAGGTTAATTAAAAAACACCGCAGTCTTTGACTGCGGTGTTTTTTAATTAATTTATTCTTTACTTAACTAATTGGGTTCGTCTTGGTGCAAGTAGAAATTGTCCTATAAAGAATGGAATAGATTGAGCAGATGCTCCACCATGTCCTGCTCCTGGAGCACCATATGGCATTACAGACACCTGTTCACCTAATACTAATGGTTCAGGTTCTGGTACTGAGATTGAGTCTCCGGCTACTGTCGGTGTTGCTTTTCTTGATCCACCACTACCTCGACTTGATGAACCGGTTGGAACTACTGATTCATTGTTTCCGAAGTTGTAGTCACCATAAGTTCCCAGTACAGCGGCATGAGCAACTGGTACAAGGTAATTCATGATTGAGTCAAAGACATTCATAGTTACAACAGCTGGCACAGTTACTACATGAGATTCTTGAGTAGTTATTTCCCAACCTTCTTGTACTACTTCTGTAATTGTCCAGGTTCCAGCAGGGACTTCAAAGTAGTAGAATCCGTATTCATCAGTGGTTGTAGAAAAAGTTGATGAACCATTAGTGATGTTTACTGTCCATCCAGCTAGTGGGTTTTCTGATTCATTTACCAATGATTCTTGTTGCTCTTCAGTCAAATCCCAAAGAGTATTGGTATTATCATCGTGCCAAACATAACCCTTGATTATGTAAGTATCAACTACTGGTTCTGGGTCTTCATCCTCATCTTCAGGTTGACGACATACAGTTTGAGTAGCTTTTACCGCATCAACATCAAACGCATCGGCATCATTTGAATGGAGAGCAGGATTTGAAGTGTCTGTTAGACGAACAAATTTAATCCATTCATATCCAGTTGAATCAAAGTCAAAAGCTGATTCTCCTGGGTTTGTAGCAGTTCCAACACTTAGCCAAGTAGTTCCGTTTTGACTAACTTCAACTAGTGCAGTTTCAGCTGGGTAAGTTCCATTTGTAGCTTCAAAGATTGATATATCGTTTCCAGCTACATTTGGCACATAGCTATCAAACGAAACAATCATTGACCCACCAAAACCTAGACTTAAAAATCCTGTACTGCCACCATCAATCCAGTCATTTGTTCCTAGAGCATCAGTTGAACTTGAACGTTCAGCAATTACATCAGAACCGTCTTTTCTATCAGCTTGATTGAAAGCTTCTACTTTGTCAGCAAAACCACCATTTAATTCTGGAGTACAAACAGGTACTTCCTCTGGAATTGGTTCATTGAAGAAGTCACAACGATGAGTAATTTCATCACTCTCTTCTTCATCTACTACAAAAGCCTTGATTTTGACTTCTTCTGAAGCCTCCTCAAAAAATCGACAAGCTTCAGCATTTTCGGGTTGATTTATATAAACAATTCCATTTCCAACAGAAACAGAGTCTTGTTGCCAGCCTTCTCTATCTTCTTCGATAGCTTCCCAAGGTCCAACAGCTGGATCAACTTCTACACTGACACAACCATCTTCACCGGTTGTTAGTTCGTGCCAAAGTCCATCGCCATTTGTCAAAATCATTCCCCAGCCAGCCATTGGTACTACACCATCTTCAACATTAAACTTACACATTTCAATCCTAACTAGTTCTGGACTTGGACAATATTCATCTGACTTCTTGAAGTCCTCAACGACACTCATATCAACCACAAGTTGAAGTTCTTGAACTGGATAAGTACAAGAACCGTCATCTGTTGTAGCACTATCATCAAAGTTTAGTGCCTTACTGTCTGTACAACCAGAAACCAAATCAATCACTACGTCTGCCACTTCCACATCTACATCCTCAACTTCCAAATCAACTTGGGCACCAACGAATGAAGTGGGTACAGCTATAGCAATAAGTAATATCGCTACTAATAAACTAAGGTTTTTTAGACTAAGATTTAATGTGTTGTTCATAATAAATATAATAAATACTGTAAATAATAATGATTTTTTACCCGAAAGAACTGTCCCCTCATTGGAGCATCATTTGTGGCTAAATGATACAACTCTTCTCTAAAAACACAATACCCTCAATATCAATATAAGGGTATTGGTTTAGATTTTACTGACCAAGCAATTCTGCCAATTTTGCCTGCAATTCCTTCAATTGTTTTTGCAGATTAGCAAGTATTTGCTCTTGGGTAGCTTTCGGTTCTGGAATTGAGTTTGTTGATGATTCGGTTACTGCTGTACTATTCAATTTTGCAATAGTCATTTGACCAACTAATCCTGTTGCTGGAATACCATACTTTCTCTGATATGACTTTACAGCTGACTCGGTCATAGTACCAAAGTAATTGGTGATTGGACCCGAGTACAATCCTTCTTCTGTAAGTCTTTTTTGTAGTTCTGCCACATCATCACCTCGCATTCCAACTTTTAGGTTTCTAGTGAATAGATATTTACCTCCATTATTACCATTTAGTGTAGAAGTAGAGACTCCAGCTACAGTACCCAAATCTGAAACAGTTGTTGTTGCTACCACTACCAAAGGAAGATTGAGGGTCTTAGGCTTACTCCTGCCTCCACCCCCACTACTTTTCTTTGGGTTTGGAACACAGATATTATCAACCAAAGTTGTTCCAACTGGACAAATAATTGGATCAACTTCACAGGAATTACCTACTAGCGTTGAACCTAAATCACAAATGATTGGTTCACAAGAGTTACCTACAAGTGAAAAACCAATATCACAAACAATTTGTACACATTCGTTTCCAACCAAGTTTGTTCCCACTTCGCAGACAATTGGTTCACAACTATGAACATTTAATGTAGTTCCGACAGGACACACGGGTGTTACCCCAGTAACTTCATTCAAAGCATCTTGATACGTCTTAACAGTAACACCAGTTGATGCCAGCCAAGTCATTTGCTCCTCAAAGTCAGGTGTGTAAGTACCATAAGGAGTAACTCCAATCTCTTCTGTATTTACGTCATGGTAAACCAATATCAACCATGTCTTATCAGCAATTGCCTTATTAACCCACTCTTTAAACTCTGCCAAAGTTGTGGTTGGCTTCATGTTCTGAGCCTTTAATCGATACTTGTCTAGATTATCTTTTGAGTTATAACCCTCATCCACAGTTCGATGCGATGAATATATATCCTTAATACGATTGTTAACTGTTTCATTATAAGCTCCAAATGGGGTAGCTATATTTGGAACCGCTGCACCAATTATTGATTCTAAATATTCCTTAGAATGAGTTAATTCAAATGTTAAATCACTTGGACTCAAGGTTGTTAAGTCTGGATGACTAACTGAATGAGAACAAATTTCGTGACCTGAATTGTAAAATCCTAGTAATCTTATAATTTGTACATCATTACCTTCAACATACTCTGTTGCATAACAATGAGTAGTTTTAATACCTAAATTATTAACAAAAGGAAGTACCGTCTCGTAATTAGCCTCCGCCCCATCATCGAACGTAAGTGAAACTAGAGCTCTATCAAATCCTTCATAGGTATAAGGCGTAATATGGTAATTGTCTGTCTGTACGTAACCAACAGTATCAATAAAGAAGAATATTGTTGCTTTCTTAACTCCAGATGGTACAGAAAACTCGCTTTCATATTTTTGCCACTCTTCTCCTTGTGGTTGCGGGCGCTGTAGTCCTAAATAGAAGACACTATCATCTGACTTTATGAACTGAACTACTACATGAGGAACAACATTTGATTTGTACCAAGCAGTAAACTTGTAATCTTCTCCAGCCTCCACTGCCTGTGGCTCAAAATACCACTTTGCATCTCCACTAGTATGATTCTCAAGAGTCACCTTTACACTACGAGCACCTTCTTGTCCTTCATTGGTAACATATTCAAAGACAGGAGTATTTTCTCCCCAATTACCAAAGTACCAAGCCAAGGGTGTCAATCCAGTCATACTTTGTTCAACTGAATTATTAGGAACCATGTCAGTAATGACTAATTCAATTACTTTTTCTAGACTAACTGCATCCAGTTCCAAGTTTCCAACATTTTCAATTAAATGAAAGACATTTATTGATATTACATCTTCTGGGACAGTAAATTGTGTTTGAAACTTAGTCCAATCACTTGCAGGTGGTAGTACAGCCAGTTGATCGTAGGTACAACCAACATCATTAGTAACGCAAGTACCCTTGTTGTAGCGCACAACTACTCGACTACTGACATCAGATTTATAGTAGTCTGTATAAATATAGTTAGAACCAGCAGTCACATCAACTTCAGAATGTAGCCATTTAGCATCTCCCTCCAAAGCAATTGGTACATTTAATTCATCTAACTGCT
>JBGSVK010000026.1:0-40959 GCA_041752975.1 Minisyncoccia bacterium
ATAACCAAAATCCCTTTCCTGACCATCAAGTATGGTGAGAATTTTTTTACTTTGCCTTGGACACCGACCACTTTTTAGTCTGGCTATATCATGACGCTTTATTTCGAGCAAATCTCGATAGGCATCAAAAATATTGGCCGATAGGGGAACAAGTTGACTTGCACCACTACATACCCGATCACAAAGTAGAACTGTCTCGAGGTCACTTGGTCGCGACAAGGCCGATAACACCCAGTAGGAAAGTGCGTAACGGAGTGAATATACAGCGTCTTCAGTCAAGACATCTCGCTGTGCCAGTGCTGAGAACAACATCTCTTCTATCTCACTCAGATCAAATCTATCTACTATAGTCTCTGGTGGGTTTTGCTTGAGAAAAATGTCTAATTTACACATCTAAGAGCTCCTTTGTTGCTTATTTCAATGTACTTCCTTGCCACAAGGATGAACGTATCATGACATATGTTGTATATGTCAACATAATATAGCTATATATTGCTTGATTTATACATATTATTCATAATAATGTTGACGTTGCGTCAACAACTGTTGTATACTCAAGTTATTATGGAAAGCTACTTTAAACGTCTTGGCCTCAATCAAAACGAGCAGACCGTCTATTTAGAAATACTTAAAGCGGGAAAAATACCTCCTCATCGAGTAGCACGTCTAACGGGCATCAATCGAACTACAGTTTATTCGATAGCCAAGAAACTTGAAGTACTAGGACTAATCGCTATCGATCTTGGTCAGAAAATACACTACTTGGTAGCTTTACCTCCTGAAAAATTTCTTACCATCTATCAAACTGAGGAAAGGGAGTTAGCAGAAAAGAAGAAAGCGGCTGAAGCCCTAGTTGCTGAACTCCAAACGATTACTGCTGAAAAACAATTCTCAGTGCCACGTATAAGGTTTATTGAGGAAATTGATTTACGTGAATATCTTTATAATGCTTACCCGCGCTGGGCAGAAAGCGTCTCCTCACATAGCAACATATGGAGAGGTTTCCAAGATGACACATTAACTACAACCTACCAAGAGTGGATTGACTGGACCTGGAAGCAAGATATCCAAAAGTCACTTCAAGTTGAGTTTTTCGTCAACAAGTCACAAATAGAAAAAGATTTGAAACAGAAATACAAGACAAGGAACATGAAGGTTCTACCTCAAGGAATAGAATTCGATTCCAGTTTTTGGATAACTGGGGAATATCTGATTATGATACAAACACGTGTTCGTCCGCATTACCTTGTAGAAATCCATGACGCTGTATTGGCTCGAAATCAACGCGAACTTTTTAAGGGACTGTGGCAACTAGCAAAATAGACTAACAAACAAAAACGCGAGCTGGTAGAATACCGACTCGCTTGTCGCAACACTGTTTCGGAGTTTGCTTCCCTAACTTGCCTACACGCGGAACAAGTAGCGCGGAGAGGTTTTTCATCCATCTCGGGATGGGGCGAGTAAATTAATGACATCGACATCAACCTCGAACTCGCTGATATGAATAAACTTCATATGTGCGGACACAGTGCCAGTGATGTCATGTATTTTTGCGTAGAGTTCTCCGAAGGAAGGATTACCGATCAAACTGCCTTCTGCCCTGAGCTTGGCTAGTTCCTTTTCAGCTCGCTCAGCATCGCCCGCCTTACTCAATGTTGTAAGTACGTTGAATAGACGGCGATTACAGCCACTTGTCCACTCAACAGTCACAACTGCCAATCTTTGAACATTTACCCTTTGCATGATTCTTCCTTTCGAGGATCTGCGTTGAAGTGCCTTTGGTCTTCCGAACCGCTAGTATGCTCTCAACTTTCTGCATCTATTATGTCATAATTGCATCATATTGTCAATAATGAAATGTCACTTTTTTATACATATTTGCTTGCTTTTTATGCTTAAAATGATATTTTGTAACTATATTTATGACAAGTTTAAAATCATCAAATCAAATTTTAATAGAAAAATTAGTTGAATTTGGCCTCACCCAAAATGAGGCAAGTATATACATAACTCTGCTAGAATATGGAAAAGAGCTTGGTGGCACCAAGCTTGCACTCCGTTCAAAACTTCACCGACAATACATATATATTTCTCTACCTAAGCTAATTGCAAAGGGTTTGGTAGAAGAAATTAAGAAAGGAAAGCAAGCTAAATACAAAGCGAGACCGCCACAGTTAATTGAAACTTTAGGGCGCAGGAAAGCAATAGAAGCTGGTGATTTAGCTAGAGAGCTAAATAAACTCAGTAATATCGGAAACGAGCAGGAATTTGAGGTCCTGCAGGGTATCCGTGCAATTCAAGAATATGAACTACTTTATGTGGAGCATGCAGAAGAAAGAGAAGAAGAATTTATTATTGGTGGAGCTTCTAGTAATTTTAGCGACCTGATGAGCGATGTATTGACAGAGTACCTAGATATCAAAGAAAAAAAGAAAATCGTAGTTAAATACCTGGGCACGCCTGATGAACGAAACTTTTACCAAAAATACATTGGAAAATTTGCCAACCAGGAATACCGTTTCATAGAAAAACTCCCCAAAGGGAAAACGCATATGCTGATTCGTAAAGATACAGTTTCATTCTATTCATTTCTTAACCCGCCATTGGTGTATGTAATCAAGTCAAAACAAATAGCCACTAACTACAAAGATTTCTTTATGATGCTGTGGGAGATGGGGCAATCTTAGTTAAATTGTTTAAAATACCTATATTATAATTATGATATCCCCTTATTTATCTTTTAATTTTATATGAAAAATTTTGATTCTATACCTGTTAATCACGGTCCACAACCTAGTTCACGCTCTGGCAGAGAAAGGCAATATGAACAAACTATCGAGGATAGAATCCAAGCAGGAGAAACACAGGTTCAAGAGTTGTTAGAAAAAATGGGCAGTGGTGTAACTCTGGCTGATTTGGGTGAACAGGGGATTATTATCGAGCAGCGTTTAGAAGAACTAAAAGCGGAGAAGAATCATAGGGGTGGAGATTCAATTATGAAACTTGCTCAATTAACTAAAGCAATTAAGGAAGTTGGTCCTACGACAACACATTAGAGTTAACTGTCTTAAACAAAACTAAATAAACTTTATAAAAGAGAGAATTTACTTTCAACATCAAAACCATTAGAGTCTTCCCTTAAAAATTTCTTATCATATATAGATGCTAATCTGGTAAAATCAAGTTATGCCCGAAAAGATACCATCGCTACTAAATAAACCAATTGGGACCGGTAATGAAAAACGTGTATTTCAACACCCCAACAACTCCGAGAAAGTGATAGGGCAGTATCGTGATGAACTAACTAATGAAGAAATTAAGTCAGTCTACTATTTTGGAAAACTGGTCCAATTACTTTTCCCAGAAAGTTATACCGCTCCGACTCAAGTGGGTAACGACGGACTTAGTGATAAAAGTATGTTTATTGCTCCTAGGGTTAGTTTGGATCCTACCGCAGAAAAACTGGCTAACTATAGCGTGGAAGATGAAGAGTATTTAATGGGAGAAGAATCAAGTGTCTTTAGCTCCAGTGAAAGAAATGCTATAGACTCATTTGCTGATAAAGCTATTTTAAATCCACAATTTCGCGAACTTAGTACCGCCATGAGATACGCTGGACTTCCGATAGATTCAGAAAATCCAGGTAACTTCACTATTAATAAAAACGGAACGGCAGTTTACTTGGATGTTATGCAACCATTTGTTGTTAACGATGGGGGTGTAATACTGAGGTTTAATAAAAATAATCTTATTCAAGCGCTTACAGAGATTGAAGATGAAGCCACCAGAAACCAAGCAAACTTTTATTTGTCCAGGACCCTAGAACTTTATGAGGAGGCAAAAAGTAACTGGCAGGAGAGAAGCAACGAAACAACATCTAAATCTCAGCGATAACTGATTTTACTGGAGAGTATACTCAAAAAAATAGTGTATAGATACAAAAAATTATATTAGAGGGGAGTAAGATATATAGGTGACTACCAGTTGAGAAAGGAGGAGTCGCATGTACCAGCAAGCTAAAGGTCCGGATGGAAACCATACGTTACCTCAACAACAGCAAAAGCAAGGGTTGCTCTTTCCTGAGATTGAGCCCCCTACAACTGAGCTCATAACAACTGAACCTACAACAAAAAGTCCTTCGCCTTCCAATTACGGTGGAGAGGACGACCTTGGGGAAGACTTTGTCTACTGTCGTCTCTGAAGCCTGAGTGCCGCATCACGCCGGCGCTCGTTTCTTTTCTACAAATTTAATAATTATTGGGTCATTGCATTGCTAGAAATTTTTGTTATCTTACTTTAAGCAAAAGTTCCCGAATCACCATTTTTCCAACACCTACAGAAGCGGAGTCAATTATGAAAAAAATTGGGAAGCGGGTCTTTCCAGAAGTAGTTTCTCGGGTAGTTGTATACGGTTGTTTCAACTTAATCACGCTACCTACATGGAAGGTTTTCACTTTAACACTTCCGCTATTTTTTGGTAGAGACCGAGCCAAAATAATACTGGAGGAAATCAGGAGCAACTTTCAGTACAGCCCCTCGGATGAAGAAAATGGGTGATGGACCCGCAGCCTACAAAGCTGCGGGTCTTGCATTGCTTTAGTAAAGTAATACACTTATATATAGAGATACGACATTATAAATTATTATTGAATCTAAATTTATGGAAGGAAACCAAACTCCAAACGAAAACGTAAACAATCAATCTGTACCAACGCCAGAAACTTCAGTGCCGGCAACGGTGGCTCCAGAGGCTTCTACAAATACCTCTACAGAACCAACTTCAAATATTGAATTTAATGAGGTGACTATTATGGCTGCTTTGTCATATTTTGGACCACTAGTAATTATTCCTTACCTAACCAAAAAGGATAATCCTTTTGTCTTGTTTCATATCAAGCAAGGTTTGGTACTCTTAGTTCCTTACTTGGCGCTATGGGTAATTGGTAATTACATGTACATGGTGCTTGGTCCACTTGGGTCAATTCTAAGCCTAATAAACTTGGCTTTAGTCGTACTTTCAATCTTTGGTATTGTAAACGCTGTTCAAAAGAAGGAAAAAGCTCTGCCAATAGTTGGGAAATATTCTTCATACTTCAATGTCTAGTATTAGCACATCTTGGCAAAAAGCCTTGTGTTTATATGTAAATGTGATTTAATACAAGTAGCGAAACAAACTCCTCCGAAACAAGGTGAAAGCATTGATCAGGTGAAGTAAAGTTTTGTGGTTAATTAAAGTTTAAGTAAAATAAAATGACAGGATCAATAGTTCGAAAGCGTGATAATGGTTATGGTTTTATCAAGCCAGATGATGGCGGAAAGGATGTATTCTTTCATGCACAATCACTTGTAGAAGTTGCATTTGACGACCTACAAGAAGGCGATGCCGTAACATTCGATGTTGAGCAAGGACCAAAAGGACCAGCTGCAACAAACGTACGTCGAGCATAAATATACCCCTCGGGTATAGAACAATAGGCGTAGAGTCATTAGACTCTACGCCTATTGTTTATTATTAGCAGTCAAATAATACCTGAATCAAGGTATACTATTTGGACATGCTCTTTCTATCTATCATGCACCACTATATTTTGTGGCATTACACCACAGCTTTTAGTGAAATCCTTCACGTCTGGAAAAACCTACTTTGGTTTACCTATAATTTCTTTTCACTACCACAAATGTTTAAGTCGTACTTTTCTCCCTGGAAAAGAATGACCGAAGAAAGAGGTAATACTTTTAATTTTGAAGACTTGGCTGGCTTCATCATCATCAATCTTATTTCACGAATCATTGGAATGATACTACGGACGATTATTATTTCAGTTGGCTTACTAGCTATTTTAGTATTAATTTTGGCAATAATTATTACTTATATTTTTTGGATATTTGCCCCTATCTTATTAGTTGCATGCTTGTACTATGGCTTGGTTCTTATTTTTTCATAATTAATACATATATATGTATACAATTGCCGACAACATCGCGAGCTACAAACCAACCTTGACCTTAGTTAAAGTGCTAAGTCGAAAAACCTTAACTAGACTAAGGACATTATTTTTTATCGTTGCAACAACTTGTGCAGTACTTGGAGCCGGAGGATACTTTTTTATGCCTGGAGAATACACCTCTCTATTAATAGGATTGTCACTAATTTTTACCGGATTATGGATTGAGCAAATACTTATTTATAGTTATCACAACAGCTTCTATTTCTATGGACTTAATTCTGTACTAGGGATAGATGACGAAAAAATATCCGGAACTACTTATGATATTGCTGAAGCTCTACTTCCAGACGAGTCAGATGTTACAAAGTCATTTTGTTCATCACGCATTGGTACTGTAGTCATATTAAGAGCGGGGATAGATTTAAATGCTCTTGATACTTACCTACACTCCACTCGACCAAAAATTAGTACTCAGATGATACCGCTACCAGTAGGTGAGGTTTTTAATTTAATAACACTTGGTCAATATCTACTGCAACAAGATAGTACTTTCCAAAAATTCATCAAAGAACAGGGAATAACCGAAGAAGTTTTTCTAGGTTCATTGCGTTGGGTGGTCACAGCACACCATAATGAAAAAAAAGCTGAACGTTGGTGGGGGAAAGATAATCTTTCCAAAACCGAAGGTATTGGTAGAGAATGGTCATATGGTACAGCTTATATCTTGGAGAAGTTTTCCAGAGACATTCGAACCAGTGCTGTATTTTCAAACCTAACTTCTAGAGATGATTCTGCTTTTACAGAAGAGAAAATTGCCGAAGTGGAAATAGCCCTCGCCAGAGCAAAAGCCTCAAACGTTTTGGTAATTGGTGAAGCTGGGGTAGGTAAAATCGATCTCTTACTTGAAGTGGACAGAAGAATGCGAACCGGGAAGTCGATAAATTCAGTTGCTGACCAACACATGGTTCTTCTAGATACAAACCGTATCTTTGCTACCAACAAAGATAAAAATGAACTAGAACTGACTCTGCTTTCATTATTTACTGAAGCCACCAAAGCAGGGAACGTAATCATTGTCATTGAAAACTTGAGTACTTTTGTTAGAGAGGCCGAAGCAATGGGTGTGTTTGTACCCGAACTGCTAGACCCATTTTTGGCAACACCTGCTCTCCATGTAGTTGCCACAGACACACCAGGAGCCTATCACACCCACCTTGAACCACTCGGGGCTTTTGCTCGTCGATTTGCGGAAGTGCTAATTGATACTCCAGACTTAAGTAGTACTACTAGGGTACTACAAAATATTGCTCTTAGTAACGAAAACAAGTATCAAGTCCTCTTTACCTATGAATCATTAGTTGCTATTACCACATCAGCTGACAGATACATTGTTGAAGGGGTAATGCCTGACAAAGCTATCGAACTGTTAATTGATGTCGCAACTCGAGCGCAACAGAGTCAGCAACCAGTCATCTCTGCAAACTATGTATACGAGGTCGTTAGCGAGAAAACCGGAATCCCGGCCGGACCAATCGGTAATCAAGAGAGGGATATGCTTCTAAACTTGGAAGATAAACTTCACGAAAGAGTAATCGGGCAACAGCAAGCCCTCGACGCTATTGCAAGAACTATGCGCCGAGCCCGAGCTGGTATTCAATCAGCAGATAAACCAATTGGTTCATTTCTTTTCCTCGGACCAACTGGAGTTGGAAAAACTGAAACCGCAAAAGCTTTAGCTCATGTTTTCTTTGGCGACGAAAAAAATATGCACCGAATTGATATGTCTGAGTTTAGTGGCGGAGATGCACTACAGCGACTAATCGGTGATGGTATAAAATCGGGAGTTCTATCTGACATGCTACGAGAACATCCATACTCAGTATTGTTACTTGATGAATTTGAAAAAGGAGCTAGAGCAGTACACGATATCTTTTTGCAAATTCTAGATGAGGGAATATTTACTGATGCGCGTGGAGAAAAAGTAAACGCTCGTAACACAATCATAATTGCCACCTCAAATGCCGGTAGCCAATTGATTCTCAAAACCGTTAGCCAAAGAAAGGCTCTAGCTACTCTCAGTCAAGAAATTATTAATCACATAGTCAAAGAAGGAATCTACCGACCCGAACTGCTAAACCGCTTTGATAGTACTGTTATATTTGAACCGCTTTCTCAAGAAGGTCAAGGTCAAATCGCCGGACTAATGTTGAAGGGTCTTTATGAGCGAGTAAAGGAACAAGGTTTTGAGCTTGTCATAAACCGCGACCTAATAGACATTCTAGTTGATAAGGGGTACAGTCCAGAATTCGGTGCCAGACCAATGCAAAGAGTTATTCAAAATGTAGTAGAAGAGAAGATTGCTCAGCTAATAATCAGTGGTAAAGCAGTCAAAGGAGAAACTATCAATCTAACCAAGGCTGATTTTACTGCTGAAGAATTAGCAGTAATTTAAGTCCCAGCATAAATAAAACACAGCCAGACACTTATGTCTGGCTGTGGTTTTATTTAACTTGCTTTGTTGAATATAAATTGTATGCTACGCAAGGTTAGGTACACTGCTCATCCACAGAATTCCAAGGAGAACTTATGTTCGCTTATATCCAATACCGACTAGTCACCAAAGTAATCAGCGACATAGACGAGATACTGAGGGGCTTTTTGTTTGCAGTCTGGGGACTGGGCTTGATAGCTTTTGACATCATGCTGGACTTCTATTACTTCTTTTTTCCAGAAGATGAAGAGTAACCCTACGGCACATAGCGAATCTCAAAACATACATAGAAAGGACGAAACGACCCCCGAGGCAATATACTCTTTTAACAGAGTCATTGCCTCGGGGGTTTACGCGTCACTTCTTGAAACGAAGGTTTCGCTCGTAAACAGTCTTCATTGCAGGGACCATTTTATTGGACTAACTTTTTTATCACAACTTCCTCTCACAGATTGGTTTAGACACAAGAGCTTATACTCTATGATTATTTAACATAATCTTTAGAAATAACAACGCGATAATCTGGTTTTAGTAGCTAAGTCACCCTATGTGGAATACAATAGATAAGTATGAAAAATATTTTATTGATAGTGGGAGGTTTATTAGTAGTAATTAGTGGAGTTTATTATTTCCTAATTAGAGATACGGCCGAAACCTACACAAATAATCCTGGTGTTACCACTCCAGCACCGGTAATTGACGAGACTCCTACCGAGACACCAGCTACAGTGACCGAAGAGAATCCTGAAGAAGAAAATGAGCCGACTAGTGTTATTGGTAAGTCCGTCGAAGGAAACGATATTACTGCCTACCACTTCGGTAGCGGTGATAATGAAATACTACTGGTAGGCGGTATCCACGGGGGATACTCTTGGAATACGAGCTTGCTCGGTTTTGAATTAATTGATTGGCTAGCTAGTGACGAAAGTATTATTCCAGAAAATGTAAAGGTGACAATTATTCCTGTCTTAAATCCAGACGGGCTCAAGAAAGTCACTGGCAGTACAGAAAGATTTACTTCAAGCGAAGCAAGTAAAGTTGAATCAGAAAAAATCGCTGGTAGATTCAATGCTAATGAAGTTGACCTTAATAGAAACTTCGATTGTGAATGGAAGGCAACTGGAACTTGGCAAAATAAATCAGTTAGCGGAGGCGACGCCCCATTTTCAGAACCAGAAAGCAAAGCCCTTCGAACATATGTTCTAGACAACGAACCTGTTTCAGCGGTTGCTTGGTATAGTGCAGCCGGTGGGGTATATGCCTCAAATTGTAATAACGGCCCTTCTGCAAAAACATTATCTTTGACAAACTTGTTTGCCAAGGCTTCTGGATACACTGCTCACGAAGAGTTTGATTACTACGAGATTAGTGGCGACATGGTCAACTGGCTTTCTGCACAAAATATTCCAGCCATCAGTGTTCTTTTGACTGACCACGAAAATACAGAGCTCTCAAAAAATAAAGCTGGAATTGAAGCTATCCTAAAGCAATACGAAAACTAGATGACCAAAAGTAATCTAATAATTATAGGGACCATAATTTCTATTTTATTAGTTTTGGTTGTATCTACCTTTATTGCTAGAGAAGAACAAGCCGAACCTACTACACCAGTCACTACTACCGAAGACACTCCCGTTACCAAGCCGGAAGTTATTGAATCTAAAGTTAAAGTAATTGGTACATCAGTCCAAGGTAGAAATATCGAGACTTACACTTATGGTAAGGGTGGAACGACTTTATTATTTGTTGGTGGTATTCACGGAGGCTATGAATGGAACAGTACTTTGTTAGCTTATGATTTTATCGACAATCTCGAAAATGACTTTATTCAAATTCCCGACAATTTGAAAGTAGTAATTATTCCTTCACTTAACCCGGATGGATTATATTCAGTAGTAAAAAAAGAAGGTCGATTTACAACAGAAGAAATTCCCGAGAATGATGCCCATACAACTGGACAAGGTCGATTCAATGCTAATGCAGTCGATCTAAATCGAAACTTCGATTGTAAATGGAAACCGGAAAGCACGTGGCGAGGCAAAACTGTAAAAGCGGGGACTTCGGCATTTTCAGAACCAGAGGCTATTGCCCTGAGGGATTTAGTTTTAGAAATTAATCCAAAGGCAGTTGTCTTCTGGCACAGTCAAGCGAACACTGTCTATGCATCTGAATGTGAAAAGGGTGTCCTTCCAGAAACTTTAACCATCATGAATACTTACGCAAAAGCAGCGGGATATAATTCAGTCTCAACTTTTGATGCCTACCCAGTTACTGGTGATGCAGAAGGTTGGTTGGCTTCAATAAATATTCCAGCCATAACAGTAGAGTTAAAGACTAGAACGTCACCTGAATGGGAACAAAACCTATTAGGTATCGAAGCACTATTTAATCTCTACCGAGAACGAGAGTAAGTAAGTTTAAATAAAATAACCGCAACACAAAGTGTTGCGGTTATTTTATTAACTATTTAGAAAAAATAATTTGTTGCCGATGAGGTGAGTCTCTTCGCCACATAATAGCCTCAACATAGTAATGAGCAAAGCCAAGTAGTACAATCGCTGCCAAAGCTATTGATGTTTCGCTTATACCGATTCTAATTAGTAGAGCAATTAATATTGAAGATAGAGGAACAGCCAAGAGAAAAGGTAATCGTATTTTTTTAAATAGACCATAAAAGCTATTCTTTACTGAGGCAACATTACGATTATGATCATGGACAACATAAAAAGTAAAAGCCGTAATATCGTGAACAAAGCGATATAAAAAGAAAGCAAAGAATATATATCCGACCAAAGTAAAGAAGTAGGAGACAATTAATAAAACAGAAGTAGCTAGTATGAACAAACGACCGATTTTGGTTTTGGCTTGCCAAGCATAAACAGCTGCCGTTAATAAACTGAACACAACTGAAAACAATGCAACTAAGGACAACTGTCTTACTTCTACCTTATTAAAAAGATAAGGCATAGCTAGTAAAGTTAATGTTGTCGAAGTCGCAACTATGAGCGAACTCGTCCATAAATGGAACCAGATCCCTTTTACCTTAGTCAGAATAGATGCAATGCCAGTCTGTTGGCGAATTACATGGTACATAGTTGCAATTATATAAATTAAAAAGGTTAAAACTGGATTTAAATAAAATAATAAACTCACAATAAAAAGTACTGGCAGTAATCCGAACAATAAATGGTTTTTGTAAAACTTCACATATGACTTGTCAGCAAAAGTAAGTAGGCTAGCGATTATATGAGGTAGTTCGAAAATTAATAAATATACCGGAAGCAACAAGGTGTCCATTCCCATATATGGAAGTAAGGAAGAATAGAAAAACGAAACATCAATCAAAAATATTGCTATTAAAACCAGGACAATACTATGAATTAGAAGCAACCACTTAGGAGTAATTGATTTAGTAATAATTTCTTCTGTCATATTTTTAGAATTAAATTTTACGATTAGAGTGAAACTTTTTGTGCACCTCTCGTAAGTGAGCATCGGTAACATGAGTATAAATTTGAGTAGTACCAATATGTGCATGACCTAGCAAAGCCTGCACCGAACGAAGGTCCGCTCCGTTACTTAGTAAGTCTGTGGCAAAGCTGTGTCGTATTACATGGGGAGTAACTTTTCGTGTAATACCCGCTTTTGCTGCGCAGTGTTTTAATAGTCTTTGCACTGTTCTCGGAGTCACTCTAGCATCTTCACCAATGTGAGCTTTTTTTCCGTAACGAACAAATAGTGCGTCATCCATATCTTTGCGTTCCGATAAATAATTTCTAATTGCATTCTTGGCATTTTCAGAAAGAAATACTACGCGGACTTTATCGCCTTTTCCTCGAACCGAAAATTCGTCTCTAGTTAAATCTACATCATCAATCGAAAGTGAGCATAGCTCAGAAATACGTAACCCGGTCGAAAATAATAATTCCAAAATTGCTCTATCGCGCTTACCTTCAAGTGTATCTTTGGCCGGAGAATCAAGCAGGCGAGTTAGTTCATTGGCAGAAATTAAATCAAGGGAACGTTCAGGTACTTTTGCCAGCTCAATTCTTTCTGGAGAGAGAGAAGCGACTCCACGTTTACGTAAGAATTTCAAGAACGCCCGCAGGGCAATCAAGTAATAGTTCTGAGTACGACGTTTCATGGTCTCAGTTCGACCACCAATCTTTGTCCCCGCTTGCCGATTTAGATACAGACGAAATTCACGGACCTGTTCCTCAGTCACGTCGTTGGGGATTTTGACTTTAGAAAACTCCAAAAAACGAGTTAAATACCGATCATAATTCTCGATAGTTTTAACACTTCGTCCCCTCTCGATTTCCAAATATTCCAAAAATTGTCGTTTCAGTTCCACTATTGTCATTATTTATATTATACATTGCTTATCCCACAATAGTTTTGACAAACTATGAAACTAACGGTCTGACTTGCATATTTTAATTTTTTATGCTATAGTAATAACAACCTTCGCGGTTATTACTGCGAGTTACTTGTAAGCACTTCGGTGCGTATCTAATACAAGTGACCGCTTCATACATATATATGCTAACAAAAAGAGTCAAAGAAAATACACTAAAGGATGCTCAACGTCACGACAGTGACACTGGATCTCCAGAGGCACAAGTAGCGCTACTAACAAGAGCAATTGATGAGCTTTCTACACACCTGCGCAAGCACAAGAAAGATTTTCACTCTCGACGTGGCCTACTACAGATGGTAGCTGACAGACGAAAGCACTTAAAATATCTTGAGAAGAAGGATGAGAAATCATACGAAAGTCTAATCAAGAAACTAGGTCTTAAGCGCTAATAAAAATGCTCCACTCTGGAGCATTTTTATTTTTCAAGCTATAGTTGTATGAGAGCAGTTTTTTAAAAATTTTAATAGTTTTTTTATATAATAAATATGGGTGTTATACGACATCCCGAACAACGGGTCGCAATTTTGATAGACACACAAAATCTCTATCATAGTGCGAAAAATTTATACAAATCAAAAGTGAACTTTGCAGCAGTAGTGAAGGCGGCACTGGGTGAGAGAAAACTTATTCGCGCCCTCTCATATGTAGTTAATACAGAAGGTGGGGAAGAGAATGCATTTTTTGATGCCTTAGAAAAAGTTGGTATTGAAATCAAAACCAAGGACTTGCAGATATTTTATGGAGGAGCAAAAAAAGCAGACTGGGACGTTGGTCTAGCTATCGACGCCATCAAACTTGCAAACAAAGTTGACGCAATAGTTTTGGCATCTGGTGATGGTGACTTTGTGCCTCTAGTAGAGTATGTCAAAAACCAAGGATGCCAAGTTGAAGTGATTACTTTTGGTCGCTCTGCTTCATCTAGGTTACGAGAGACAGTCGATGACTTTATTGACATGGATGAAAATCCTCAAGAGTTTCTGATTGGCTTTAAGACCAACAAGAAAAAAACTAATTCCGGTTTAAGAAAACAACTAAAGAGAATTGTTGGTACTGATACAGACGGAATGTAACCAAGTCTAAACAAAAATACTACTAGGTACTTGTACCAAGTAGTATTTTTGTTTATGCTCTAGGTATTAGCAATGAGCTCTACATGTAGGTAGATTTCAAAAAATTGAAATCTAAAACTTGTAGAGGTCTGAGCAGTAAAAGAAAATAAAATTATGTTGAGAAAAATTTATACTACCCAGTGGGGAGGAAAAACCTTAACTGCTGAGTTCAATGACTTAACAACTCACGCAAATGGATCAGTCATGCTGAGCTATGGAGAAACTGTAGTTTTGGTGACAGCAGTTATGGGAAAATCTAATAATCCTAACTTACCGTATTTTCCACTCTCAGTAGAATTTGAAGAAAAATTTTATGCAGCTGGAGAAATTTTAGGGAGCAGGTTCGTAAGAAGAGAGGGTAGACCCAGCGATGAAGCAGTGCTTTCAGCTAGAATTGTCGACAGAACTATCAGACCACTTTTTTCATCTCACCTAAGAATTGATGTACAAGTTGTCGTAACTGTCTTAGCAATTGGAGAAGACGATCCGGATATCCTCGGGGTTATTGGTGCCTCGTTAGCTTTAGGAGTTTCTGATATACCTTGGCAAGGACCAGTTGGAGTTGCTCGTATTGCCAGAAGAAAAAGTGACAACGCCATAATAATAAATCCTACTTACAAAGACAGAGTTACTGATGCGCTGGATACTGAAGTACTAGCGTGTGGTAAAGACGGTAAAGTTAATATGATTGAAACAGCAGCTTCAGAAGTAAGTGAAGCTGAAATTATTTCCTTCTTGGAGAAAGCAGTTCTAGTTCATAAAGAACTAGAACTATTTCAACAAAATATAATCACTGAGATAGGTAAGATAAAAAAGGAATTTCCTAGAACAGAAACTCCTCAGATTGTTGTAGATTTATACAATAACGTTTTTGGAGAAAAACTTCGTTCGGCTATTTTTTCTGGCAGGGCAGGCAAGGACCATATTTACGAAGTAAAGGATCTCTTTATTGCCGAACTGAAAAACCAAGAAGAGCCAGTCGAAGAAAAGCTCGCTAGTTCTTTTTTTGAAGAAATGATTGATCACGAATTACATGTTGGAGCGGTTGAAGAAAACAAAAGAGCTGATGGTCGAGGGATGGATGAACTTCGAGAATTGTATGCTCAAGCTGGAGGGATTTCACCAGTACTTCACGGCTCAGGAATTTTTTATCGTGGAGGAACCAGAATTTTTTCGGCCCTAACTTTGGGAGGACCCGAATCTGCACAAATGATTGATACGATGGAAGAACGAGATGTCAAAAAACAATTCATGCATCATTATAATTTCCCGCCATTCTCTGTAGGAGAAACTGGCAGAGTGGGAGGATTTAATCGACGTATGATTGGACATGGTGCATTAGCTGAAAAAGCGCTTCTTCCAGTTATTCCACAAACAACCGTCTTTCCTTATACAATACGTTTAGTATCAGAAACTATGTCCAGTAACGGTTCAAGTTCTATGGGTTCAGTTTGTGCTTCGACACTTGCTCTGATGGATGGGGGAGTACCTATTACTAGACCAGTGGCTGGTATAGCTTCTGGGGTAATGATAGCCGGAGATAAGCATGCACTGTTAACCGATATTCAAGGTCCTGAAGATGAGTTTGGAGATATGGACTTTAAGGTAGCCGGAACAACCGAAGGAGTAACCGCAATTCAAATGGATGTAAAAGTTGATGGAATTTCAATTGAAATTCTTGGCCAAGCCTTAGAGAAAGCAAGACAAGCTCGCTTGAGTATTTTGAAGGTCATGACAACAGAAATAGCGTCACCTCGAGCCAACATATCACCAAGAGCACCAGAAATAATCTCTCTACAAATCCTACCAGAGCAAATCGGGCTAGTTATCGGTAGTGGAGGTAAAACCATAAACGGAATTAAAGATGAAACTGGGGTAGAAGAAATTGTGATTGAAGATGATGGAATAGTTTTTGTAACTGGCAAGAATGGTACGGCTCAAGCGGCTGCTGACAAAATAAAGGCTCTAACAAAAAGATACGAAGTAGGGGAAAAAGTTGACGTTACTATTACAAAAATTGCGACCTTTGGCGCCTTTGCCAAACTAGATAGTTATAATGAAGGATTAATTCATATTTCAGAAATTGCTCCATTTAGACTTGAGAGTCTGGAGGGAATATTAACGGTAGGTGAAGTTCTCCCAGCCATTGTTAGTAAAATAGAAGAGGGTAAAATTGGCCTATCTATTAAACAAGCTGATCCAGAATTTTCTATTAAACGCAATATTCAAAAGCCATAAAAGTCACAGGCTACCCACCACAAACCACGCAATTCATGCAATACTAGTAGCAATGGACACCAAGAACCAAGCCTCTGCCAAAATACCTGCTGTTCGCACTTATGCCAGAGACCTAGAAGAAAATAGAAAAGCCCAAGGCTTGGCTTCTGATAGTGCAATTACAAATGAAACAATAAGTATTCCCGAGAAAAAAGCTGAACTGAAACACAGAGAAACTGAAAACAAAAAAATTAATGTCCCCACTCCACCACAACCCAAAAGAAAAGAGATGGCTTCTCTACCTCCATTAAGCTCATTACACAAAGAAAAAAAGAGCCCAACAAAAGTAATAGCTATTAATACCAAGAACTCAAGTTTTATTGTTGATGATAGTAATAATGAAATAGGAGCCACAATAATCACAGATACTAAGCGCGACCGTTTCAAACTTTTTCCAGCAATAATCACTTCGATTAAGGAATGGTTTTCTGAAAAGAAAGTTGCTTACAAAAAACGAAAAACTCCCAAGTACACAGTCCCTGAGAGTACAAGAAGAAAGGGAGTTATCCAAAGGGCAACTGGAGTAACTGGTAAGCTAACTACTTCTGATTTTTCTTCAATACATGAACGAATCAGACAAAGAAAAGAAAGCGAAGAAAAGTCAGAGCCTAGCACAACTTGGACTGCCAACACAGAACCAGTCTTTTTGCTTTTGGATGGACCTGAGGTTCCAAAAGTTACTAACGTTCAGGTTGTAGCCAAGAAGAGTTTTCGTACCCCAGCTCCTCAACCACAGCCTGTTCAAGAAGTTAAACCTCAGACACAAGTAACAATTACACCTCCTCCTATTGAGGTGCCAATCATTGAATCTACAGAAACATCTCCAGAGTTACCTGCCCCAGAAGCGCCGGCGACATCTTACTCTGAACCAGAATATATTTCAGAAGGTGACACAAATGAAACAGGCAAAGCTACAGTTTCTGAAAGATTCCGACTACTATTAGTTAATACAAATACTCTAGCCCTTGGAGTTTCTGGTCTTGTAATAGCTTTAATAATAACTATTATTTATTTCTACTACATCCTAAATCGAGAAGAGGCAATTATAGTTGAGTCAACAGATACAACTATAGAATTAATTATTGATACTCCTTTAAAATTAGCTACTGGAGAAACAAACGAAAGACGTTCCCTACTTAAGGTTTTGGATATTGTAAGAAATGAGTCAAATAGCAGTACTCAAATTGAGTTCTTGTTTAATGGATATAATGAAAGACCAATTCCGCCACAAATATTAATATCTATATTTGGAATCACTCTTGAAAAGAATTTTGCTCAGTCAATATCAATTTTGAGATTTGGATTTACTAACAATAAAAAACCATTTATTGTTATGAAAGTATCAGATGAAATAGTAGCCAAGGGAGGATTGTTAAATTGGGAGAATACAATAGCAAATGACCTAGCTGATATTTTAAATATTGAAACTGAGTCATTAACCAATCAAAAATTTAGTGATTCTTCAATTACCAATACAGATATCAGAATTCTTAAGAATGAAACGGGGGAAGTAATTACCTATGGCATAAAGAACAATACAGTTATTATTACGACCAACATGTCTGATTTTGGAGAACTATCTAAATTAATAAAATAAATATCTATGACTAACTTTGATTTATATAAAACAAAATTGGAAGCACAATTAAAGGTTATAACTGACGGATTAACTGAGATTGGAATATATGACGAACAAAATGATAATTGGACAGCAGTTCCTGATGAGGAAGACAGCGCGGCTGATGCAGATGAAAATGAAAGCGCTGATTTCAATGAAGAATGGGATGAGAGGAGAGCAACTCTAACCGCTCTCGTTCAAGAATACAGAGATATCAAAAGAGCCCTTACAAAAATTGAAAATGGTACTTATGGAATCTGTGAGGTATCTGGTCTACCAATTGAAGAAAAGCGTCTTGATGCAAAACCAGATTCACGCACTTGTATCGCTCACATGGACGAAGAAAGCCAACTACCCATTTAATTCATGGGACTAGCCTTGGTGCATACTGTCCAACCCCATGTTCTTTCCGGAACAATCGTTCGTATAGAAGCAGACCTATCGCTAGGTCTGCATTCTTTTTCTATCGTCGGCTTAGCAGGGAAAGCAATTGAGGAATCTAAAGATAGAATAAGTAGCGCCATTAAACACTCTGGTTATGATTCACCAAAAAGTAAGAATCAAAAAATAACTATTTCACTTTCTCCAGCAGACCTAAAAAAGGAAGGTCCCCTCTTTGACTTACCAATCGCAATTTCCTACTTGGTTTCTGCAGGAGAGATAAACTGCCCAACAGACACAATCTATGTAGGTGAACTGGGACTTGACGGTAGTATTAGACGAGTAAAGGGGGTTTTGAATATAGTAGTTGCCGCAAAAGAAAATGGTTACAAAAGAATTATTGTTCCAACTGCCAATGCAATTGAAGCAGCTTTAATTGATGGTATCGATATTTTTCCTGCGGATAATTTAAATGAAGTCCTAAGACATATCGATAAAAACCATCCTGAACACAAAGAAATACAGCCTCAAACATTAACTATCATCGATGATTCCATATGGACTGATGGTTCAGTGGTATTAGAGGACATTAAAGGTCAAGAAAGTGCTAAAAGAGCTTTAATAATTGCAGCCGCTGGTAGGCATAATGTGATTTTAGTAGGTCCTCCAGGAACAGGTAAGACTATGCTTGCTAGAGCTTTTCAAGGCTTGCTTCCGCCTCTATCAAGAGAAGAGGCTTTGGCTGTTACGGCTATTTACTCACTTAGTGAAAATAATTTACAACTAACCACCAGACCACCCTTTCGCTCTCCACATCACACTGCTTCACACACAGCTTTAGTAGGAGGAGGAACTCACCCCAAACCAGGAGAAGTGACTTTAGCTCACAAGGGTGTTTTATTCTTGGATGAATTTCCTGAATTTGAAAGAAGATCACTTGATGCTCTGCGACAACCCCTTGAAGATAGAGTGGTTAGCATCTCCAGAATTCAAGGGACAGCTTTGTTCCCAGCCGATTTCATTCTTGTGGCAGCGATGAATCCATACCGAGGACAAGAAGATGGGACAATTGACCTAGCTAGAGCGATGAAAGAAACCTATAAAGGTAAAATATCTGGACCGATATTGGATAGAATTGATTTATGGATTGAAGTACCACATGTAGATTATGAAACACTAACAAATCTGAAAAGGACTTCAAATGAAACTCAAGAAGCTAGAGTCATGATAGCTGAGGCAAGAAAAAATCAAAAACAAAGACTACAAGGCAGGGGAGTTGTTACTAATGCGGAAATGACTAGTCGCGATATAGATTACTGTATTAGTCTAAGTGATGCAGTATCTACATTATTAAAACTATCTTCAGAAAAATTAAATCTTTCTCCTCGAAGTTATCATCGATTAATCAAGGTAGCACGAACTATAGCAGATTTAGAATCTGCATCAGAGATTGAAACAAAGCATGTATTAGAGGCTCTTCAATATAGAATTCAGACATAAAAAATCCCCTTAAGAAGGGGTATTTTTATGTCTGAATTATCAAACTAGAAAGGATTACTTGCTCCTCGAACTTCAAAGTGTAGATGTGTACCAGTAGAACGACCAGTGTTACCCATAGCTGCAATTACCTCTCCTTGATTAACATATGTTCCAACTCCGACATCATTTCTTGAAAGATGAGCGTAGAGTGTTTGTGCTCCGTTACTGTGTCTTACAACTATATATTGACCATAGCCACCATTCCATCCAGAACTCTTTGAGACAATAACCTCACCGGATGCAGCCGCTCTAACTGGAGTACCGGCACCAGCGGCTAGGTCAATTGCATTATAACCATGGAGTCCTTGGGTTTTCACCGCCCCAGGAACAGGGTGAGACAGCCAACTTCCGCCAGCACTAGATCCTGATACACGTGTTGGAGAAGCTGATTTTGTAGCAGGTGCAGCGTGCATTTCTCCTCCAGGAATTACCAATATAGATCCAATAACTAATGAATCTTCAGCTGATAATTCATTGTAGGATAAAACTTCTTCAAGATTTCCGTCGTATTTCTTTACAATACTATTTATAGTGTCACCCTTTTTTACCACATGTCTAACTCCAACTATCGGTAGAATAATCAAAGTTTGTCCCTCTTTGATACTACTTGCTCTTGTTAAATCATTTGCCCAAAGAATTGTATTGGCGGTCACTCCGTACATCTCAGCAATATGAGAAAGCGTATCGTTCTTTCTTACAGTATAAACACTAATTTCTCCACTTAATGCCTTAGTACTTGCAATAACATCAGCACCAACCGGTCCATAAGAAACCAAAGCTCCTTCATTTACTAACAATTCAGCCCCTCCTCGAGCTCCTTGAGGATTTGGATTTTGCTCAGCAGACAGCACCGGAATATCAATTGGGGAACTACTCATTTGAATATCCTCAATAGTATTTACGTTACTAGCATCATTTTGGTTATTACCAAAAATACCGGCTTGGACTGATATTGGAATAATAATTATTAAAAGAACAGCAACATACTCTAAAAACACCCGATATGATGGATGTGTGTTTTCATTTTCTATCATCTGATTTACTCCAACTGAGTTAATATTTGAATCAGAATCTTTTAAATTAGGTTTTATACGAAGTTTGTTATGGACTCACCGCTACACAACCATTACGGGAAATTTCGGAAAGAAAAAGCGGTCTTGCGACGCTCTTAAAACTCTGTACCTTTGAATCGGTATAAAGACAATTCTACTAGACAGACCAAGGAGCGCAATTGACGAATGCACATTTATCGTAATAATTTTTTTATTCAATTTATACCATTGTTTTAAGCCAGCTAAACTAGCATTGACACATAATTATATTTGTACTTTAATTTTTTACATCTAACCTTGTGGAGCGCTGGTGGCAACGTGCTATAGTGTTGTCTTGGAAAACATGCTCAATTACCCATATTTAGAAGGTTTAAATAGTAAACAACGTGAAGCAGTCATGCATACTGAGGGTCCTTTACTAGTACTGGCTGGCGCTGGGTCTGGAAAAACCCGTGTTATTACTCATCGGATTGTCCATATAATTCATAAAGGTATCGCTCCATTTAATATTTTGGCAGTAACTTTTACCAATAAGGCAGCCAAAGAAATGCGTGAGCGAGTGGAGAATTTGGTTAAAAAATATCCTCCTTCAGAACGTGCAGTTATAGACTCTCTGCCGGTTGTCACTACTTTTCACGCCCTTGGAGTTAGAATCTTGAGGGAATTTCATGAAACCTTGGGTCTACCAAGACATTTCACAATTTATGACCGAGCTGACAGTTTAAGAGCTGTAAAATCAGCTATAGAAAAGGCTGGTTATAATCCTAAAGAATTTGAGCCAAGAAAAATTTTAGGGAAAATTTCTAAGGCAAAAGGAGACGCTATCACTGCGAGCGAATATAAGTTATCAGCGAGCAGTTTCCCTGATCAAGTAGCTGCTAATGTTTGGGAAATATACGAGTCTATACTACACACAGAACACGCTTTGGATTTTGACGACTTATTAATAAAGACACTGTTGCTCATAAAAAATAACCCCTTTATTCAAGAAAGACTTCAGAGTAGATTTAAGTATATTCACGTTGACGAATACCAAGACACCAATGCGGTGCAGTTTTCAATTGCCAAGCTATTGGCTGGAGAAAATAAAAACATATGTGTAGTGGGTGATATCGACCAAAATATTTATTCTTGGCGAGGGGCAGATATAAAAAACGTTTTGCAGTTCGAAAGAGAATTTGCAGGAGCACAAACAATTCTGTTAGAAGAAAACTATCGTTCAACCAAGACAATTATCGCCGCTTCAAATGAAGTGATTGAAAAAAATAAAAATCGTATTCCTAAAGAAGTTTTCACTAGTAACGAAGAAGGGGACAAAATTACTCTATACGCGGCCATGACTGGGCAGGATGAAGCTGAATATATTGCTTTAACAGCCAAGTCACTTATAGAAGCAGGGAATGACCCTAATGACATTGCTGTTCTTTATCGAACCAACTTTCAATCCAGAGCACTTGAAGAAGCATTTTTAAATTACCAAGTCGCATACCAACTACTTGGAACAAAATTTTACGAAAGAAAAGAAGTTAAAGATGTTCTATCTTATTTACGACTAGCCCTAAACCCAGGAAGTAACGCCGACCTAGTTAGGGTTATTAATGAACCAGCTCGGGGTATAGGGAAGGTAACCATGCTTAAAATAATTGAAGGGAATCGTTCTGAGCTAAAAGGGGCAATTCTGGAGAAGGTTGCAAGATTTGATCAAATTATGATGGATATAGCAGATGAAGCTAGAACCAAACCTTTATCAGAAACACTCAAATTTATAATCAAACGTACCGGCATCGAAACTGAACTTAAAAAAAGTGGTACCGAGGAAGACCTGTCTCGACTAGAAAATCTTCAGGAATTAGTGAGCTTGGGTCGTCGATATGATAAACTCTCACCAGAAGAAGCAGTAGAGGCTTTACTTGAAACCGCCGCCCTACAAAGTGACCAAGACGAATTGAAGGAAAAAGAAGAACAAGACGCGGTCCGTTTGATGACTGTACACTCAGCTAAAGGACTTGAGTACCCTTATGTATTTATTAGTGGTTTAGAGGAAGGCCTCTTCCCTCATGAAAGACTAGATGATACTGGTATTGATCACGAAGAAGAACGTAGGCTTTTTTATGTTGCTCTAACTAGAGCCGCCAAAAAACTCTTTTTGACCTATGCACATCTACGGACCATTTATGGGACCCAAAGAGTAAACATACCATCTTCTTTTTTGAACGATATCAGCACCAAACACGTTGAGGGCGGTAACCCAAGAGAAAGTGGTAGTAACTCTGGATACGAAACCACTATATTTCTTGACTAGGTCTTGCTCTTTGTCATACATATATGTATGCTCGCCATATGACGACCAAGCCAAAACATAACCAACCCGAACCAGAATCCGAAATTTCAAATAAATTTTTACACAAACGCTCATTAGGACAAAATTTTCTCACTAGTGACGTTGTACCCAACTGGATGGCTGACTCAAGTAAGGTAACTTTAGGAGACACAGTTTTAGAAATTGGCCCCGGAACAGGGATGCTTACAAAGGTCCTCCTTGCAAGGGGAGCAAAAGTTATTGCTGTTGAAGCCGATAGCCGTGCTGTTGAACAATTAATACAGACTTTCAAGACTGAAATTGCTTCCGGGCAATTGACCATCCATCATGGAGACGCCAGAGAAATAACCGCCAAAGAACTGAATTTGAGTAGTGGGTCATTTAAAGTGGTGGCCAATATTCCATATTATTTATCTGGGTTTTTACTAAGATCGACTCTTGAGAGTACCAATCAGCCAAGCTCTCTTACTTTCCTAATTCAAAAAGAATTAGCTGAAAGAATAGCTAGAGACAAAAAAGAATCATTGTTGTCTTTATCAGTGAAGGCCTTTGGGGAACCGCACTACCAAAAAACTGTTTCCCGCGGGCATTTTTTCCCTAAACCAAACGTCGACTCGGCCATTTTAACCATCTCTAATATTAGTAATGATAATTTTCAAAAAATTACCCCCGAGTTATTTTTTGAAATTCTCCACCTAGGCTTAGGGAAGAAGAGGAAGCAATTATTAACCAATCTGACCGAAAAATACCCAAGAATCTATTTGGAGGAAATATTTAATAGTCTAGATATAAAATTGACAGCCCGCGGTGAAGATATTCCACTCGATGTTTGGTTAAGACTAGTTAGTAGTCTGTCCAAGTATTAATACTATTCATTAGTTATACACTTTTCATACACAGATATATACACAATCTCGCCCATGTCATGTTTCTGACTGTTATACTATTAGCATGATTGCCCAATCTAGAATTAAAATTGTTGGTGCTTTTGTTGTAGGTCTTGCGATTGTTGCCGGAGCCTATACAGTCAAGACTTTTGGTAGGTCTTCCATTCCTCCACCCAATAACCTTTCTGCCACAGTGTCAGAAGCTCCTCTTCGAGTGTTAATAGATACTAAAGATTCAAATAACGACGGTGTCGAAGACTGGCGAGACGAACTAGTGGAAAGCTCTCCTGTCATTATAAAACAGGAAGGAGAAACGTACGTAGCGCCAGAAACCCTGACTGGACAAGTTAGCGTTGCTTTTTTTGAAAGAATACTTGCTTCAGAAGGTTACGAGGGAATTAGTAAAAGTAAGGAGCAAATTGTCGAAGAAACAGCTGAGCAAATGACTCGGTTCGCAACTGACAAAATTATAGATATTAGAGATATTTTAGTTTCAAACGACTCCTCAAGTGAAGCTATTCGACTGTATGCAAACGCTCACGCAGATGCAATCATAAATAATAGTGTCTACGATTTTGAAAATGAACTTGTCATTCTTAGAGATGTCTTAAACGGCCAAGACCCAAATGGCGTTGAAAATCTAAAAATATTGGCCAAAGTTTACTTGGACACCAGAGACGACATATTGAAGCTACCAGTACCTCCACAGCTTGTAAAAGAACACTTGGATTTAATTAATGTCTATAACGCGCTTTACTATGATATAGAAGCCATGTCAAAATCTATTGAGGACCCAGTACTTTCTTTTCTAAGAATCAAACGTTACGAGGAAGATACTTTAGGTCTAGGTCTCGCCTTACAAAACATGTACTTTGCAATTGAGCCTTATGCTGAAGTTTTTGAGAAGAATGATTCGGCGATTTTATTTGTTACTTTTAGTCCAGATTTACAATAATTATATGAAAAACTTTCACATCATTTTACAACGCACAATTGTTACTTTCTTTGTACTTTGCTTTGTAATTGTTAGTACCTACATTCCACAATCTTGGAACGATGTGAAGTCGGCACAGGCAGGGTCTATTGGTGGCTCTACTGAAATAACTCAAATACTTAATAACGTTCAGTTAAAGTCTGGAAACATATCAGCTGCTGCCACAGCTAGTTTTAGTGGAATAACCTCTGGTGCAACAGCAAACAACTGGGTTAAGGAATATCTGCTAGATGGTCTAGGCTGGATGTTGGCCAAGCAAATTATCTCCCAAATGACAGCCAGTATAGTGAGTTGGATAAATTCAGGTTTTGAAGGTAGCCCAGCCTTTGTTCAAGACCTAAAAGGTTTCCTTTTGAAAGCTGGAGATGAAGCTTTTGGTAAGTATCTAGAGGAGTTGGGCGGACCACTTTCATCTCTCTGTTCACCTTTCAAACTAGATATAAGTATCGCTATTTCAAATAGTTACTTGATAGACCGAGAAGTCAAGAAACCTACCTGTACCTTAAGTGGCGCTTTGACAAATCTAGAAAATTTTACTGAAGGGACATTTGACCAAGGAGGTTGGGAAGCCTGGTTTGAAGTCACCTCAAATCCCACTCGATACACCGGACTAGGAAGTTTACTTGAGGCAGAAATGGACGCCTCTATCAGAATAGTCACTGCAAAAAATGAGGAGACTAAACTTCTTGATTTTGGTGGCGGTTTTATGTCAAAGAAAGTATGTACTGGGGTCGCGGGCTCGGCACAAGAAAAATGTTCTATTACAACACCCGGAGCCGTAATTAGTGAAGCTCTTAACTTTCAACTTTCTACTGGTCAGCGCTCTCTAATTGAAGCTGATGAAATTAACGAAATCATTGGAGCTCTTATTAGCCAAGTATCACAGAAAGCCATCTCCGGCTTAGCTGGTATGGGTTCCAACTCAAGTGGACCAGGGGCTTATGTTAATCAACTATCAGCAGACGGTACTGGTCAAGCTGTAAGTCCAACATCATTACGTGATGAAATAAACGATTCGTTGGCAACTGAAATTAAATACCGAGATTTGACAATACTTCACCAAGGCATCTTAACGGCTTATGCAGGTAATGTCCTAAATAATGTTGCTCAAAGAAACAACGTACAAGCTGAACTAGGTAAAATGACTACACTATTGGCTGATATTAAAAGCAATATTACTTCTCTAAATAGTATTCTCGCAAGATATAATGCTCTACCTTTACCTCAAAACGAAACATCTGCCACTTCAGTCACTCGAAATCAGCTCTCTCAAGAGTACAGTAGACTCAGACTACATACCCCAGGTGAAGTTTCTATCGCAGAAACTTCTTGGAAAGCAATGGTAAAGTAATATGATGTTGTATACTTAATTAGCTACATGCCAAGACTAACTCACAAACCAATGAACGTACTTATCGCTTCTATATTAGCGATACTAGTAGTTACAATTCCTAATCCCGCGGAGGCAGTATTGGACACAATATCACAAGGTGTTTTGGCAATTATTTGGTCACTAGTTGTTGGCTTCTTCGGTAAAGTTGTGGTTCTGGCAGGCTGGCTATTAAACTACTCCATCACTGAATATGTAGTTGGTTTTGGCAAGATATACAAAGAGTCAGGATTAGGATTCTCAATCAATACGCTGTGGGCCACCGTACGAGATATCTTTAACTTAACTTTCATTTTTGGTTTGGTCTTTATTGGTCTAAAGATGATATTTAACAGTAGTGATAGCAATTCGAGATCAACTCTTGTTTACTTAATCTTAGCGGCTCTACTAGTAAACTTCAGTCTGTTTATAACCAAATTTGTAATTGATTTTTCAAACATTGCCGCCACTCAATTGGCTTCAGGTTTTTTGAGTGGGGGTACTTATGAATTTTCGGCCAATTTTGTTAACTTAATGGGCGTCTCTGCCCTGATGGGGTCTGGACCAACAATAGGTTCCATGCCTCCTGGAGCAGGTTTCGCTTTCGTCTTTGGAACCTTAATACTATACTTGGTTACAGCCTTTGTCTTCGCAGCTGGTGGCATCCTCCTCATCATAAGATTTGTAGTACTGAACCTCTACATGATTCTTTCCCCACTTATGTTTTTGGGATGGGTTTTTCCAGGTTTTAGTAATGTCAGCAAAGAGTATTGGAGCGGGTTTCTCAGTAGAGCATTTTTTGCACCAGCCTATATTTTGATGATTTACTTTGCCCATCAGATTCTGGTAAATATCAAAATCGCCCCGGGCCCAGGCGCAATGAGAGAAGCACTCATTTCAGCAGATGGTGCTCTGGGTAAATCAAGCTTTGAATCCACTATTCCGTTCTTTATTATCACTTCAGTCTTCTTGATAGCCGCTATTGTTGTAGCACAAAAGATGGGGGCTGTAGGTGCCACTAGCGCAATAGCAATTGGAAATAGAATGAAAGACAAAGCTAGACAATATGCAACTAATACCGCTACTTATGTACCTAGATTTGTTGGTCGAAAGGCAGCAAACGCCTCTGGTGATTATGTAACAAGAAAATTGAACACCGGTCAAAGTGGTGATGGTAAATGGGCTAATTTTTTAAAGTCCAACGCTGTTGACAGGACAGTTAGAGGAACTGCTACTGCGGCCATAAATGCAAAGTTTGGTACTTCTGGTTCTAACAAGGAGCAAGAGGCATACAGACAAAAAACTGAAACGAGAGCGAAGAATACTGAAGCTATTAATGCTGCAGTAGAGCTGGCCCGATTAAATAAACTTATGGATTCGGGACCTTTAAATGTAGAAGACTCCAAGAAGTTTAGTCTTCTACAACCAAGAGAGGCAGAACTTCAATCATACGTTGCGGGAATGAGTACCTCAGCTATAGAGGAGATGGGGGATCAAGATCGAGAAGTAATTGCCGGTTTGTTTACTTCAACACAACTAGAAAATATCAATAAGAGTGAGAAGATTTCTGACAAAGCTAAAGGTGGAGTCAGTAATGCTCGCAAAGCGGCGATAGAAGAACTTATCGGTAAGTCTAATGCTTTAGTGATGGAAGAGGTAAATAAACTCAGCATTTCTCAAATTGAGACTTTGGGTGAGACTTGGATAGCAGATAATTCTCATGTTCTGTCAGATGCTCAAATGGATGAGGTGAAGAACAGTAAAAAGTATATAGAAGCACAAAAGAACACCTTTGGTGCTAAGAGAAAGAAAAAGTTCGAAGATATGGCGGCTTTAAGAATGCCGGCTCCAGCTGAATACGAGCAAGTAATGAAAGGTAAAAAACCTAAAGACATTGCCAAACTTCCAGCTGACCTACTAATGAATCCAAGTGCCTTGAAGTATTTATCAGCTGATGTCTTGAGAGAGATTGCAACCAATGGAACCCTAAACCCAACTCAACAGGAAGAAATTGAGACCAGAATTAATCTTTCTCCTCTAGCAGCTCATCCTTCAGCAGTAGGCTACTTTAACTCAAAGCACGCTAGAAATAACTGGGGTTAGTTAATTAAATTAATATATGCCTTCTAAAGAATCACGTAACACTCGGTACGAACAGGGAACAGAAGTACAAAAATACTTGTATGCCTCTGGGGAAAGTGGCTTAGCTTTAAAGCAAATCGCTACAAAGCACCATCAAAATCAAGAGCCTAATTACGCAAAATTTGCTTTGTTAGTAGGTGATGTAGTACTAGGATTCTACAGCGCTAACCAATTAGTTTCTCTACTGCAAAAAGAATTGAGTATTGATCAAGCTACTGCTGAATCAATTACTCCAGACATTTTAGAGTTCTTGAAACCTTTATCAAACCCTAACTGGAAATCATCAGAAGGAGAGATTCAAGACTTGGTTGATAAAATAGAAGTACAGGAGATATCTTCTGAAATTGCTGAGACTGAAGCAGTATTAGAAACAACGATATCTCCTATCCGCACCATGGCAGGGGACAGTAATCAAAAAGAACAAGTGTACTCTAGTCACCAGTCAGCAATCTTAAACGAAAGAAAGTAAACCAAAAAGACCACTTTGCCTAAAGTGGTCTTTTTGGTTGTGGATAGGAGACGTACAAATTCATCTCGTTGCCAACGTAAGCATGTATAATACATATGTATGCGTTTTGAAGTACCACAATTTATTGAAATTGAGGATAAGATTTTTGGTCCTTTAACTTGGCGACAATTTTTGTATCTTGGTGGTGGAGTTGGTATGGGAACAGTACTATTTTTTACTACTCCATTTATTATTTTTCTTATCTTTGGCTTACCTCTAGCACTACTCGCTGGAGCATTGGCTTTTTATCCAGTTAACAGTCGTCCCTTTTCATATTTTCTTGAAGCTATCATTAATTATGTAAGAGGCCACAAACTTTATCTTTGGAAGAGAAAAGAAGTAATCCATAAGTATCAATTCACACCAAGCCAAATACCGAATCAACCCTTACCCAACATTGCCCCTAGAGGAAACCAAAAAAACATTACTTCAATGGCTCGTCGACTTGAGTTAGAAGCCTTACAAAAACAAGAATAATATGCCAAAAGCTACACCCGCATCACAAGATTTTGTCGGTATCCGTGACATAAAAGACGGAGTGGTTATTTTAAAAAATGGCCAGATGTGTACTGTTTTACTAGCATCATCGGTTAACTTTGCCCTTAAATCTGCTGATGAACAACAAGCGATACTTCAACAATTTCAGACTTTCTTGAATACTTTGGACTTCACTTTACAAATCTATGTTCAGTCAAGAAGACTAAATATTGAACCCTACCTTGAACTACTATCTACTCGTGAATCAATGCAGGACAATGATTTGATGAGAATTCAACTTCGTGAATATATGGATTTTATCCGAACTTTTACTAGGGAAGTAGACGTCATGAGCAAGAATTTCTTTGTAATTATTCCTTACACTGCTTCACCGATTAATATTACAAAAAGTATTACTTCATTTTTGACACCAGCCGGCAACAAGGCCACCCCGTCTGATATGCGCTTTGAGGAACAACGTATTCAACTTGATCAGAGAGTATCTATAGTTGAACAAGGACTATCGAGAGTGGGAGTAAGGACTGTCCCTCTTCAATCTGACGACCTAGTTGAGCTTTATTATCATATTTATAACCCTACTGACCCGACCGGAGCAGCCCCAATATTTAACACTTAGCCATTCATATGAGTTTACTTGATTTTTTACAACCAAAAAAAAGTGGTTCCAACGAACCTTCTGGTGTCGATGGTCAACTCATGACTTTAACTGACGTAATTGCTCCATCAGCAATAAACATTGCTCCTCGCAGTATAAACGTTAGCGGTACTAGTGCCAGAGTTTTTTATGTTGTTGCTTATCCTAGGTATTTGAATGAAGGCTGGATTGAACCAATCTTAAATATTGAAAAAGAACTTGATATTTCAATTTTTATTCACCCAATCGATACTTCTGACACCTTAAAAAAGTTTCAAAAAAAAGTAGCCGAGGTACAGAGTCAAATTAACATCAAGGCCGAAAAAGGCGAGGTTAGAGACCCTCAACTAGAAGCGGCTTATCGAAACCTTGAGGAATTACGTGACAAACTACAACAAGCAGAAGAGAAGTTATTCAATGTTGGATTGTATTTAACTGTCTACGGCAAAGATGAAGCAGCTTTAAACAAAGCTGAAACTGATATCAAGGGTATCCTTGATTCAAGACTTATCTATATCAAACCGGCCCTTTTTCAACAGGAGCAAGGGATGCAGAGTATTATCCCGTTAGCAAATGATGAATTGTTGGTACATAGCAAATTCAATTCTTCACCCCTGTCTAGCTTCTTCCCGTTTACATCCTTTGACTTAACTTCTGATAACGGTATTTTGTATGGTATAAACCGACACAATTCTTCTTTGGTATTGTTCGATAGATTTTCACTCACCAACTATAACTCAGTAACATTTGCCACTTCTGGCGCAGGGAAATCATACGCACTAAAACTTGAGATACTTCGTTCATTAATGTTTGGGACCGAAGTTATAGTTCTGGACCCAGAAAGGGAATATGAGTACCTGGCTGAAGCGACCGGAGGAAGATTTTTCAACATATCGCTTTCTTCAGATCACCACATTAATCCTTTTGATTTGCCTCTACCACAGCCAGATGAAAGCCCCAAAGATATTCTCAGGTCACACATTATTGAACTTATCGGTCTTTTCCGCCTGATGTTGGGAGGGGTCTCGCCCGAAGAAGAAACTGTACTAGATTTGGCTATCCAAGAAACCTACGCCCTAAAAGATATTACCGGCGATACAGATTTTAGTAACCAAGAACCACCACTACTATCGGACTTTGAAATGGTTTTGGCTGGAATGGATGGTAGTGCATCACTAATAACCAGAATCCAAAAGTACACCTCTGGAACCTGGTCTGGTTTTATGAACAAACCAACCAATGTTGATATCAATCAAAAATTTGTGGTTTTTTCACTTCGCGACATGGAAGACGAACTAAAGACAATCGCCATGTACATCATTACTAACTTTATCTGGGGCTCGGTTCGAAGAAGAATGGTTAAGAGACTCTTGGTTATTGACGAGGCTTGGTGGATGATGAAATCTGAAGATACTGCTTCATTTTTGTTTAGTCTTGCTAAACGAGGTAGAAAGTATTACTTAGGCATTGCTACCATTACACAAGACGTTGATGACTTCTTACGTTCTCCATATGGTGTACCGATGATTACCAATTCCTCACTTCAGTTCCTAATGAAACAGTCTCCAACTGCAATTGATAATATCCAAAAAACCTTCAATTTGACTGATGAAGAGAAATTCTTACTCCTAGAATCCAGTGTAGGGGAAGGAATATTCTTTGCTGGACTTAAGCACGTTGCTATCAAAGTTATTGCCTCTTATACAGAAGACCAAATCATTACTTCAGACCCATCACAACTTCTCCAAATAAAGAAAGCTAGAGAAGAACTACAGGCATCACGCGTATAGTATACTAATCGTATATGGCAAACAGCAACGCACAACCAAATCCTAACGTGGGTCGTTATGACAGTGCCAAAGCTATCCCTCGCTCTAAGCAGGTAAGAAGAATAAATGACGACTGGGCTTACCTTGACCCCAAAAGTGTCTCTCCCTATGCCACAAATGATGAGAGATTTAATGCCACCTATCAAACTAAAGGACTTCAACCTCAAAACCTAAATGAAGTAAGAAAAGGCAGAGTAGCTGCCAATGATAACTTATATAATGAGAGTACTGAAGACGAAGAGGAGTCTCAGAACATCTTTCGTTTAAAGCAACTTGCTCGTTTAGCTGCGAGGAAAAAAGCCACTGCTTTGGCAACAAAAGTAGCCCTAAAATCTAGAGTCTCAGCTGTAAACACCTCAATTATTTCTTGGGGAGGTTCGTTATGGTTTTCTGTCCAGTTTCCTTTTTCACTTCTTGGTGTAGCTATGCTTGGTGTAATGGGATTAGCAAACTCAATTATTCAAGAAAGTGGTGTGATTGGTGGGGCATTAACGTGGCTGGTTAAACAACTTGCAGACGGTGTAAAATTTGTTTCTGGGATTGATGTAAATCTATTATCTATGGCTGAAGGTTTATTTTTTATTCCCTATGTAATAGTTTTGGCTATTGGTATTTTGACTATTTTGATTGCATATTTACAATATTCACTTTCATTTTTGCACCCTTTATCTGGAAACAAAGCTGGCCTAAAATTAGGTTCTCTAATATTTGCTCTAATTGGTTATTCAACTCCAGTATTAAATATATTCCCTTGGGCCCTGATCTGGATGGCGGTAGTTTGGAAATACCCAAGATAGTGGTAAACCACCATATTTCTTAGTTTTAATTTGCTATTATAATAAGCATGAAGTACATCCTAATAGCTTTTTTACTTATTCTTTGCCCCCTCTCATTTTCTTCTGCACAAACAGACCTTAGTATTGCTAATCAAGGTCTTGATATTGACTTAAAACCACAATACCCAGAACCTTATTCTGAATTCACTGCCTCTCTAAATGATTATTCGGTAGGAAATCAGGTTACTGGTATTAAATGGCGAGTTGACAATGCAATAATTACTGAATCCAACAATGAACGCACTATTACTTTAAAAACAAAAGGTATTAATCAAAAAACAACCGTTGAAGCGATAGTAACTTTTAGTGGAGGATTGACTGAAATAGTTAAAAAAACAATTGCTCCAACCTTTATTGACATAATAATCGAACCACAAACCAGAACTCCTTCGTTTTACTTAGGAAGATCACTTCCAAGTATTGGTAGCCAAATCAATCTTACGGCTTTAGTCAATGGCTCAACAAATAATAGTGGCTTGGTATACACTTGGAAATTAAATGATACCACCCTCGAGAAAGGATCCCAGCTAGGTAAAAACAAAATCACAACGACAATTCCTTTCGGAACAGCTTCGATTGTTACTCTTGAAGTATCAAATCTAAATGATGGAAGTGTCTATAAACGTTCAGTCCAAATACCCACAATTAGTCCTTCTCTATTGTTCTACGAGATAAACCCACTTTATGGACAAGCAAACAAACCAGTAAAGAACCTCAATTTGATAGGAGATAGTGTTACTGTAAAAGCCGAGCCTTACAATTTAGATATTATCACCTACAATTCACCCGACATGCTAGAGTGGAAAATAAACGGTTACACAAGCACTCAAGGTAAGGGTAGCCCATATGAAGTAACGTTTGCTAGAGAAAATGGACAAACCTTAAGTGGTGTTTCAAGAATTGATTTTCACGTCAGAAACTTGAAGCAACTTTTGCAAGGTGCTGAGGGTGGATTCCAGATAAACTTTTAGAATTCTATGAATAAACAAATCTTTATAATCATTGGGGCAGTCATAGTTTTAATCCTAATTGTGACTTGGGCCTATCTACTTATTTTTGGAACTCCCAAAGATGCTAATGATGTGTTTACAGAGCTAGGATTGAGCGGGGAAGAAGAGGAAATTACATTTGTACCGACACCAGTAGTAGAAGAACCTGTAGTTGATGTAGAAAAGCCAAAACTTCGCCAGTTGACTACCAAGTTAGTAGCGGGCTATCGCGAAGTTACAGGAAGCGATGGTATTCCATATGTTTATTATGTAGAAATGGGGACAGGACATATTTATTCAATTGATTTGAATTCTAGTGTTGAAACTAGACTATCTGGTACCACTGTAAAAAATACCTACAAGGCTGAAATCTCTCCTCTAGGAGACTATGTCGCTATCGCTTCTTTGGAAAACTCAAAGAACATGCCCTTAGTATTAGGAAAAATGAGTACAACAACCGAGAGCAACTTGGAATTGACTGACTTTAATGAAACCGTTAGAGATTTTTCAATTAGTGATAAAAACGAGCTAATGTATTCGTCTCTAGTGAATGGGGAACTGGTTGGATATTATTACAACTTAGCAAATAAAAAGAAGAGTAACCTCTTTTCAATTCCTTTTGTAGACGCCAACATACAATGGAGTAGTGATGGTTCTACTGGCTCTCAATATATCTTCCCCAAAGCCAGTTATGCTCTAGAGGGTTTTCTTTACGAAGTTAAAAATAATAAGCTTACAAGACTACCTTTAGATGGTTTTGGATTTTCTGCGGCTGCTAATAACGAAATGATTCTTTACAGCTACCTAGAAGGAAATACCGCAATTAGTGGAGTCTATAATCGAGAAACTGGTGAGACACAAAACCTTGATGCTATGGTATTACCAGAGAAGTGCTTTATTCCCAAAATAGGATTAATATTTGTCTGTGCTTATGAAGCAACTAGTAAGCCTTATCAGTTCCCTGATTCTTGGTATAGGGGCGAAACATCATTTAAAGACTCTTTATATGCCATCTCTGGAACTGAAATAACTTCTCAGCTATTAATTGATACTTACACTGAGAGTAGTCGGGAAATAGATATTGTTGATATAAAGACCGGAGAAAAAGGTGAGGAACTTTACTTTATTAACAAAAACGATAACTCACTTTGGATGTATGAAATCTAAAACTTTTCTTAGTTTAATCATTTTTGTTGTACTGATTTTGCCTACAGTATCTTTTGCGGAATTTGTACCACTTGTGGGTATACCGGGTGTGAGTGCAGATGCAGATTTTAGCACCTATATAAATACCCTGTACGCTCTCTCAATTAGTATTGCCGGTCTACTAGCAGTAATCAAAATAATTATTGCTGGAGTTAAGTGGATGCTATCAGACGTTGTTACTAGTAAACAAGAAGCTAAGAGCGATATTCAAGGGGCACTTTTTGGTCTACTAGTTGTGATATCAGCAGTGTTAGTCCTAAACATTATCAACCCACAACTAACCAAAACCACTCTTTTTGTAAGCCCTGTTGATAGAGTTCCCGGCTCTGGCTCTTCCGGACCAGGTGCCCCAGCCTCCCCAACAGCTAATAACGTACGCGTAATAAACCCAAAGATAGATTGTACTCCAGTTGCTGGTGGAAAATACAATTGTGTTACAGCATTTGAGTCGTGTACTTCAGGGGGAGGTGTGCCTTCTCAAGCTTTTAATATAAACGGCTCATTAGATCCAAGTAAAGTGAGTTGTAGACAAAGTGAACAGTATTAAAATATAAATTGCATATTAAATAAGCCACTCACACAGTGAGTGGCTTATTTAAAAATAATTAGTTTACAATTTATCGATGCTTTCTTATGTAAATTTCTTGGAGAATTGCTACTAGGTTACTTACAAAGAAATATAGAGCGATGGAGGCTGCTAAGGCGTAAGCAACAAAGAAAATTACGACAGGCATTACATAACGCATTTGCAGTTGCATATTTCTAGCAAAATCATCTTTAAAATTTGGGGCCGCGTTTGGATCTCTAGGGGCCAATTTAGGCATAGCAAGAGTAATTTGGAAATACTGAGTAACTCCTGCAAGTAGCGCTAGGATTAGACTTTTAGCCGTAATATCTACAATTCCCATAAAATTCATGTTTACAAATTCAGGAACTGGAATAAAACTATAGAGAATATCAACATTTATTGCTGGTAAGGCTATCCCTCCTCCACTGTAAACTGAGAAATACAAAGCAATTATAATTGGTATTTGTAAAAACATTAGGAAAATACTTGCAAAAGGATTGATTCCACCTTCGCGGTAAATTTTCATCATTGCCTGCGCTTGCTCCTCTCTTTTATCTTTAAGTTTTTCCTTTATTTCCTTTAGCTTTGGTTCTATCTCTCTCATTATTTTTTGAGTTTTGGCCGCCTTGATAGAGAGGGGAAGGAGAATAGTTTTTACAACCACTACAGTTGCAATAATTGCCAAACCCACGTCACCACCAGGAATTACATCAATAAAAAAAACTAGCCCGTTATAAACAGGGTCAAAGAAAAATGTGTGCCAAATATAATTAAACATAGTGGCTATTCTACCTTTATTTTAAAACTCTTCCAACTTCTTCCTTAATAATGATAGAAAAATCTCTTTTGGTTAGTTTTGAGACTTCAGGCTTAACTATGAATATATAGGATCCGACAGATTTTATTGCGATTTTTTGATTTTCAATAATACTGTACATTCGTCTTCTAATTGTGTTTCTAACTGGGGCCTTCTTTGAAACCTTTTTACTGACTACTACTGAACATAAAAAAACATCACTAAGGTGATATACAGCAGTAATATAAGGGCTATGCGTGCGCTTTCCTTTACTAAATACCTTTGAAAAGGTAGGTCTATCTAATCTCTCTGTTTTTTTGAGCATATATAACGATTAACGTTATTATACTTCCTTACGAAAAAAAGCTCCTATTGAGCTTTTTTTACAGTTAGCTGAGCTCGTCCTTTTCGGCGTCTAGCCAATAGGACTTTTGCTCCGGAAGTGGTTTCGCTACGTACCAAAAAACCGTGAGTGGTGGCTCGCTTTCTTTTACTTGGTTGATAGGTTCTTTTACTCATACCGCACAACTATACATGAATGTATTAATAATTCAATAGGGAAGATATTTATACACAGTTTATACACAGTTGCATTTTTTAATCACCAAAAGAGGTGGCTTTTTAAATATCTTTAGACAAAAATTTTACAGGTTGGCCGATGAGAGTATAATGCTTGTTACTGTTTAGATTGTTTGCAAGTTATGAATCCTATCTCACACCCTTCTTCTACCAACAGCATCGTTCGCACCGAACATATTGATGTTAAAAAGCTTTGGGATGACGCCTTAGTCAAAATCGAACTTTCTATCACTCCAGCCAATTTTAAAACTTGGTTTAGAGATACCTACATCTTATCTTTAGAAGATGGAACCGCTACTTTGGCAGTACCTAGTGTCTTTGTCAGAGACTGGCTACAGGATAAATTTCAATCAATGATTCTCAAGACTCTCCGAGATATTTCTCCATACGTAAGAAGTGTTGAATATGAAGTTGTTCAAAGAAGTGACCGTCGAAATGAAGGTAGTAAGACCCAAACAGTAAACGCCGCCCTTCCTCTAGAGGAATATTACATAAATAAAAGCGACAATCTAAACCCTAAGTACTCTTTTGATACTTTTGTTATTGGACCATATAACGCACTTGCGCACGCAGCCGCCAAAACAGTAAGTGAGAAGCCTGGTATTTCATATAACCCACTTTTTATTTACGGTAAAACTGGCCACGGAAAAACTCATTTGATTCAAGCGGTTGGTAATCAAATCAAGAAATCTGGAAAGAAAGTTTTCTACGTAACAAGTGAAAGATTTGCCGTCGATTACTTTAACTCTCTACAAAGTGGTACTGCAAATAGTTTTAAAGATAAATATCGTCAATACGACGTTATTATAATGGATGACGTTCAATTCTTAGCTAGTAAGGAAAAAACTCAGGAAGAGCTATTTCACTTATTCAACGCCTTACACGACACAAATAAACAAATCGTCTTCTCTAGTGATGTTCACCCAGCGCTACTTTCTGGACTAGAAGAGCGACTCCAGTCACGATTTATTCAAGGAATGATAGTTGATATTCCCGCCCCCGATCTTGAATCTAGAGCGGCAATACTAAAAGCTAAAGCTGCTCAAAACAGCATAACTCTGGCTGACGATGTAGTTGAACACCTGGCCCAAACAATTGAAGGGAACATCCGTGAACTTGAAGGGGCCCTTAATACTATTATGTGCCAATCACAATTACTTGGCCGAACTCTTACTTTAGATGAGGTTAAGTCGATTATAAAAAATAGTTCTAGACCAAGAAAAACTCTTGCAGTTTCAGATGTTGTTGATAAAGTGGCACGATATTTTGATATAGATCAATCAAGTATCTATGAAAAAACTCGTCGAAAAGAGATTGTAAAACCTAGACAGATTATAATGTATATCCTACGAGAAGACTTTCAAGTATCTTATCCAGCTATTGGTAAAAAATTAGGAGGAAGAGACCATACGACAGTTATTCACTCTTGTGAGAAAATCAAGAATGAACTTAAATCTAACTCAGAGCTGGAAGAAGAAATCACCCAAATCAGAATGCTTCTCAAATAAACTAAAAGACTACCATCTGGTAGTCTTTTAGTTTATTCCAGAAGCAGTTTTGGATAACTATGTTAAGCTATGTACATAACTTTCTGATAATCTTCTTAAAAGAGACGTTTTGAGGAAAAAATATGTGTTTTAACTAGAGAAAAAATGAATTTTATAAATCAATTTAATATCTTTCCCCAAGCAATTAACACTTACCAACACGAAATTATAAACTTGGTGTTGAATAAGTATCGTAAAGGAATCAATTAATACAACATATTTTTTAGATATGCACACTTCCACAACCCTAATAGTAGAGAGTAAAATAGTTTAAATATGGAAATAATAGTCCCTCATACACAGCTTGTTAAAGCACTTGAGTTAATCACAAAAATAAGTACCAAGCATGTTACTCTCCCTGTACTACAGTGTGTTTTAATTACAGTCACAAAAGATAAAATAATTTTTAAAGCTACTAATTTAGAATTAAGTATCGAAGTGGTTGTAGAAGGAAGGATTAATGAAGAGGGGACTATTGCTATTCCAGCCTCTACTTTTTTACAGAGTATTCAATATAGTAATCAGTCAGATATAACTCTTAGAGTAGAGGACGGTGTTTTATTAATTGAATCAAAACAAACTAATACCTCAATCAAATCAATTTCAGCTGATGAGTTTCCAAATATTCATCATCTTGAGGGGAAGGGTGTTTTATTAACCAGATCACTATTTGCTCTGGGTATTAAAACTTCAGCTTTTGCAGCTTCTCAGTCTTCAATTAAGCCAGAATTAGGTAGTGTTTATATACAACAGAAGAAAGAACATTCGTTAACATTTGTTTCTACCGACTCATTTAGATTAATGGAAAAAACTGTTCCTCAAAAAGGTGTTGTGTTAGAACATTCTTTTTTAGTTCCTCAAAAAAATGCAATTGAATTAGCTCGTATTTGTGATTTATTACAAAGTGACCCTCTTCTGGTTGTTACTGAAAATCAGTGTGCTCTAGATTTTGCTAATGAGGGAGTATATTTAACTTCAAGATTAGTCTCAGGTTCTTTCCCTGATTATGAACAGATTATTCCAAAGGAATATGTAACAAAAGCAACCTTGCTAAAAAACGACTTACAGAACGCTTTTAAAAAGACTTCTGTATTCTTGAATAAATTTATGCAGGTTTCTTTAACAATTACCGATAAAGCTGTTACTATTTCTTCTCAAAACAATGAAGTTGGTCATATTACCGATACTGTAAACGCAGTAGTTGGCGGTGATGAATTAACTCTTAATTTTAATCAACAGTATGTAATTGAACCACTTTCACATATTACCGATGAAAGTATTGTTTTAAATTTTGCAGGAATTGGCAGACCGTTAGTTGTTACTGGAGTTTCAGATACTACTTTGCGTTATTTGGTGATGCCAATGAATAGATAATATGCTTAAAAGAAGAGGTGAGATTACAGCCGTTAAGGATCTTTTTGAAAAATATCGTAAAACCCTACAAGCTCCTCAGAAGACGGTTGAACTTGAAGCGATTAGGGTTATTGGGGAAATAACCAATCTTAAACTTAAGGAAGAACAAGTTAGCTACACTGTGAGTACACGTGTTCTTTCGGTTAATGCTCCTAGTTTAATAAAACAAGAGTTGAAGATAAAACACAATAGTATTATTGATGAGTTAAAAAAACGTTTAGGAGTAAAAAATTCACCCCAAACAATTTTATAAGTTCTTTTTTTTAGTTTTCCTCTCCCTCCTCTTGTTCTGGTAGGTCGTTAGAATCGTCTATAATGCCGTAGGTTTCTTTTTTCCAGGCTTGTACGGCATATTCCCAGTTTTCATACTGAGGATCGTTGGCGGGGTTTTGTGGAGTTGGTCCAGAAGGGTTACTTTTATCAACAAAATGAAGTATTGAGTGGATGTTTTTGTAGATTAAGGAAGCGTCTATTGTTTCGTTGTTTTGGATAAGACTAATAATATCGGTAGTATCAATATATTCACCTCTAATGATTGGTTTAACTCCCACTCTGTTTATAGTTGGTTGAGTAAAGCTTTCTTCTGGCAGTTTAGCTAATGCTATATCCATGAATTCTCTCCACATCGGGGTAACAATTAAACCTGAAAGACCCCCACCCATAGGACTATTGTTATTGTTACCTACCCAAGTACCCACACTTATATTTGGAGAATAACCCATTAGCCAAGCATCTCTTAAATTATTTGTACTTCCAGTTTTTGAAGCGACTGATTTTCCGGGGAAGTTAACTAAAGAGTTTGCACCCCAGAGTGGAGTTCTTGCAACATTGTCTGATAAAACATCGCTAATCATCAAGGTAACGTTTTCGTCTAAAACACGTTTAGTTTGGACGGTACTTTCTTCAACAATATTTCCTCGGTTGTCTTCAATCTTAAGAATACTTCTAGGTTCAGCTTTAATACCTTTGTTGGCAAAAACACCATAGGCATAAGTCATGTCAATTAATT
>JBGSVK010000027.1:0-7693 GCA_041752975.1 Minisyncoccia bacterium
AGGATAACTTTTCAAAACTTGAAAAGTTCGCAGGAAAATACTTAGGTTAAATCACTGTGCAAAAAATATTCTCTATCTTCAGTCGGCTGTTTGCCAAAATCACCGGTAAAAAACTTTTCTACCTTACACCAAATAAGCACAATGCTCTTGGTAAAACTGCCGTAAAGTCTGAACTTGGTTTTTGGTATGTGGGAAATGTATATGATAGTGCAGATATTGCCTATGGCATAGCCCAAAACGGCCGAGTCGAGCAAGATGATACTAATCTTGTGATAAAAATTTTATCTAAGTTAGACAAACCTACTGTCTATGACATAGTTGCCAATACTGGTTACTATGGAATATTAGCAGCGACAAAATTCAATGCTAATGTTCACTCTTTTGAACCAATTCCTGAACATATTGCTTGTATAACCGAATCAGCGCAAATTAACAAAGTGACTGAAAAAGTCATAACTCATACCATGGCGCTTGGAAGTAAGCACGATAGTTTGGAACTTAGTTTATCTGGTTCTGGCTCTACACTGGCTAAAAATTTTTTAGGCAACAATTCTTCACCAATACTAAAAGTTGTCGTTGAAACACTAGATTCACTCAATCTGCCCGCACCTCATTTTATAAAAATTGATGTAGAAGGATATGAATGGGAAGTGTTAAAGGGTTCAACCAAAACCATTGAAAAGCATCGGCCGATTTGTTTTATTGAAATTGCAAAAAATTTTCCAGAGCGGAACTTCATCCACCAAAACTGGGATGATATTACAAATCTCTTTACTAGTCTGAACTACAAGATTCAAAGAAATACTCCCGCTGGCCTAGTTGATTTAACAGATGATATACCAAACGGTGTTCATATGTACCTATTTACACCAAACTAAAATGTCTGAACCGAGTCTAATTATATAGACTAATTGTATAATCGTGGCCTATATTAATCGTAAATTGAATGAGTAAATAAAATAAGCTACAATTACACCTATGTATACCTATCTTTGGCTAGTTTTAGCCTTCTCCTTGAATGCTGTAGCTGCACTATTAGTCAAACACTCTAATGTCTACGCAGACCTAGGCTTGTTTAATACTTGGATACCAACAGCCTACGCCCGAACTATCGCCTACTCAATTTGTTGTTTGGCCTTGTCTTTTGTTTTTTTTAATTTAGCTGCTAGGGCCCTACCTATTAGTATCGTCTACAGTGTTCATGTCGGGATGAGTTTACTTATTATGACTTTTTTTGCTTGGCACTTGCTTGATGAAAAACTATCTACCCTACAATATATTGGAATCGCTATACTTATAGTTGGCATGGTATTAATTAATGTCGGCAGTAGTATTAACGAACCCCCCTTAAGTTCAACTAATGAACTAACTAAATTATAGGATTATGAAAATTACCGTCTGCATCCCTGCTTATAATGAAGCCAAGATAATTGAGCAGACTCTCAGAACGATAAACGATTTTTGTCGTAAAGAGTCACAGTATCACTGGAAAATTGTCGTTGCCGACAACGGATCAACAGATGGCACCGCAAATATTGCTAGAAGAATATCCAACACATCAGTACTAGAAGTTAAAACTCGGGGTAAGGGTGCCGCGATAGTAGAAGCTGTCAAGCAATGTCAGGATGATATTTTTTGTTTTATTGACGCAGATTTATCCGCATCACCCAACTCCCTTCCAGAACTTATTAAATTAATTGAAGGCGGAGCAGATATTGCTATTGGCTCAAGGCTATTGGACACTTCAAAACTTCAGCGTTCTTATCTTAGAACCTTTTCTTCGCGTTTATTTAACATATTTAGGAAAATGATTCTAGGTATTAATGTTACTGATACTCAGTGTGGTTTAAAAGCCTTAAATAAAAAAGGTCAGGAGGTACTTGCTTCCTGTGTAGAAAAGAGTTGGTTTTTTGATATTGAATTACTTGCAAAGGCGGAACGAGCCAATCTCAAAGTATCGGAAGTCTCTATACCTTGGCAAGAAAATTATTATCCAGACCGTGAAAGTAAGTTGGACGTAATGAAGGATGGATTAAAGGGATTTGTAGCCATACTAAGGATTGGATACAAAGTATCATTTAAAAAATTCCTCCCGAGTGCATCTCTAATCACATTATTATTAGTTGCCACCATTACTTACTGTGCAATATTTTTGTGGCATGCTAGCGCTGTAAATACTAGTGGTCAATCGACAAATTTTTTGTACTACGAAAGAGGTGACTCGAGTGGCTATATAGATATGACTAGGTCAATCTTAAATGGTGATGAGTCACTAGTCGCCGATGATGATTTGACAAGAGGGTTACGTACTCCAGGCTACCCGCTCTTTTTAGCAGGAGCATTCTCAATTTCTGATAACCCACACTTTGTTATTTTTTTACAAATTTTATTTGCCCTAGCGACAATTCCACTTATTTACAGTATCGGCATAAAGTTAACTAGTGCTCGGATATCTTTTCTAGCCACTCTCGCATACATCATCTATCCAACTACTGCATTTCTAAATACTCAAATACTTAGCGAAACACTATTCATGTTTTTTACTACTCTTTCACTTTGGTTATTACTTACCCTACCTAAATACCGAACATTAGAGTACGTGGCTATTGGCGTCACCGCCGGAATAGCTACCCTAGTTAGACCATCTTTCATTTACATCATTCCTTTCATGATTGCGTATATTCTTCTGGGTAAAAATAATATTTGGCAAAAAATGATTTCAGCTGGAGTCGTAATTATCGCTATTTTTGTAGTGCTTGCTCCCTGGCTTCATGCCAACCAAAGAGATTTTGGTAACCCAGCACTATCAACCGCTGGAAATTACAATATTCTTTATGTATATATTCCGCAGTTTTTGGCTCAAAATAAAGGTGCTGAGGAAGGGTGGTTGAGTATAAACGCAGAATTTGTTCAAAGAACTAACGAGGCCGGCTACAAAATTGGCTCTCATAGAGCTAGCGATTACGAGAGCGAGCAAATTCAAAATGAGTTAGGAGGAAACCGTATTTCCTATTTAGCATTCCACCTTAAGCGTTCAATTTTGACATTTGTAGGTAGCGGGATAAAAATGCTTAATAATGAACTGACCGAACTAGGTAAACCAATTTTCTCTGCCACCCCTTGGTTAGTTCAGCACGTTTACACTTACGGTATTAGTTTTGATTTAATTAAAAACAACTTTCTGGCTTTTTCAGACGCTGGTTTAATGGCACTGGTAACTATATTGATGCCGATTAGTGTTATAGTCGCAATATGGCGAAGAGACGAAAAAACTTTGGGGTTATTGTTAATATCTTCCATGATAATAATCACTGTCCTAATGGCAGGACCAAATGGCAATGCTCGCTACCGAATGCCTATACAACCATATATATTCCTACTCGCCTTCTCTAGTACTTATATTATCTACCATTATCTTAAAGTTGAATTAACTAGACTTAAAGGCAAGTCTGTATGAAAAAAATTAAAACTCTAATAACTGAATACCGGAATACGAATGTGATAGAAGGTTCAAATCTTCTCTTTGCTTTATTTTTTTGGCTAACTAAGTTGTTTTCTTTAATGCAACAAAGCAGTAATTTGCTAAATAAATTAATTCACAGATTAGTCTATTTTCTTCCTAAACCAAACTTCGTTATTCAAAATAAAAGTGGTATTTTTTTAGTACAAGCTTTTGATGATAGTACGACCATTTGTTCGGACTACTTCGAAAAAGAACTCCGGGGTTGGCTAACTACACCTACAGTTAAAGATATTTTTATTGATATTGGTGCCAATCGAGGTATCTATACAATTATTGCCCCGACACTTTTTGAATATAAATTGGTTCATGCATTTGAACCAAACCCAGAAGTAATAAATATTTTGCAAAAGAATATTGAATTAAATAGTTTATTAAATAAAGTCACCGTTCACGATTATGCGCTAGGTGGTAAAAGTGAAACCGTCAATTTTGAATGTGACCCAATGCACAAAGGTGGTGGTCGAATTAGTACCTCAAAAAATACAGCTCAACAGGTACTTGTCGAAACTTTTGATGAAGTAATGAAAAACGTACCTGCGTGGCGAATCAGTTTTATTAAAATCGACACCGAGGGCTTTGAGTTTAATGTGCTCTCAGGGATGGAAAAGACTTTACGAGAAATGAGCAACAACTCTTGTATTATGATTGAAAGTACTGAGCTAGATAAAGTTACATCTATCCTAAATAAGTACAATTTCAAGCACACTTCTTCAATAAACCACGATCATTTATTTATCAAAAATGCTTAATATTATTTCTAGATCTTATGTTTCAAAACACAATCGCGGACCGCGAAAGGTGGTTTTGAATCTAATTAAAGGGCTAGATGAAATTAAGTATCCATATGTAATAAACGCTTCTTTGGACGCTACCAAAGTAATCTGGATACATGATGACAAAGAAGCTCTAGAAGAGGTCACGAAACTATCTACAGATATAGCTATTATTGCTGGACCTAATATCTACACTCTGCCCAGTGAAATTCCAAGTACCATTGATACTTCTCGCATTATCTGGATTCACCCCGCAAAATGGGTGAAGGCATTCTGGGAGCAGTCCATGACGACCCAAATTGAAAGTATTGTTTGTCCAGTTGGCATAGATACCAAAGTCTTCCATCCAGACTCTATAAATAAAAAAGAAATAATCCTTGTCTATAATAAGCAACGTAGTGACGAAGAAGTTTCAATAGTTTGCCGAGCTCTAGAAGCCCATGGAGAAAAATACAAGGTTATTACATATGGCAACTACAATGAAGAAGACTACAAAAAGCTTTTAGGAGAAAGCAAAGCCCTCATTTGGATTGGTCGCTCTGAAAGCCAAGGAATTGGCTTACTTGAAGCACTAGCTACTGACGTACCTACTCTGGTTTGGGACATTGAGAAATTTGGTGAATGGTCTGGCAGTGGACACGAGCGTTTTACAAAAGAGCAACTAGATTTTACATCTGCGACAGCAGCTCCTTATTTTGATAATAGTTGCGGAATAGTCTTTAACGAAAAAGATGAGCTTGATACTTCCCTATCTCATTTTTTGACAAATTTAAAAACTTTTACACCAAGAAGTTATATTGAAATAAATCTCCCGCTAGGTAAGCAAGCAAATGAATTTATTAGTATTTACAAAGAACATTTCAAGGTAACCGACTTAGAGTTAAAAGATACTACGCTGGCTAATAGAACTAAATGGAAAAATGCCTCTTGGTGCTTTTATATTACTACTAGGTTTAAAGATGCGATTAGGCAAATAATAAGTTAGTATAGAAAATTATGTACCAGCTCGCTAAAAAAATTTATAAGTTTGGAAAAAATTTTCTGCTCAGCCCTTTTATTATTTCTGATTACAGAGATTTCAAAAATTTAGACCGCACACCTAGATTCACTCTGGAACCTAAAGATTTATTTCCCCAAATATTTGATAAAACCTTAACTACTGGATTTGACAGACATTATGTCTACCACACAGCTTGGGCAGCCAGAAAAGTAAAAGAGATTAGCCCAGCTAAGCATGTTGATATTGCCTCTAGTCTGTATTTTCCTGGAATTGTCTCGGCTTTTATTCCAGTTGAATTTTACGATTATCGTCCGGCTCCATTAGTCTTAAGTGGTCTAGACACAAAGCATGCTGACTTAACAAAGCTACACTTTGAATCAAATAGTATCGCTTCGCTCTCATGTCTTCACACCATCGAACATATTGGTCTTGGACGCTATGGTGACCCAATTGATCCTGAAGGAGATGTTAAAGCTTGCACTGAGCTATCAAGGGTAGTCGCTCCAGGTGGCTCCCTATTATTTGTTACTCCCGTTGGTAAAAATGCCGTAATTCAATTTAATGCTCACCGTATATATACCTATGATTTGGTCTTAAAATTGTTTCCGGATTTAAAACTGAAGGAATTTTCTTTTGTCCCTGAGCGTGGTACTGATGGAATTCATGAAAATGCTAATCCTCTAGAACTACAAAATGAAACTTACGCATGTGGTTGCTTCTGGTTTATTAAACCTGAGTAAATATGATAATTGTAAATTTGACTGGAGGGCTAGGAAATCAAATGTTTCAATACGCACTTGGTCGAGCACTTTCACAAATGAATAACGATGTCTTAAAGCTTGATACCGAAAATCTATCAAGAGCAACTGAAATCGGAAACATCTATCGCTCATTTAGTCTCAGCGACTTTATGATTATTGATAGTCTGGCAACCAAACAAGAAATCAATGAGTTTAAATATCCATATGGTCTATTTTCTAAACTATCTATATTAGTTAAAAGAAAAATCCTTAGGCAATTTAATGTGGTTTTTGATCAAAAAATTCTAAAGCTCGCAGGACACCAATATCTTGATGGATATTGGCAAAGTCCAAAGTACTTCGAAAACATTAGAGAGACTCTGCTTAATGATTTTCAACTTAAAGAACCTTTGCCTGAAAGTGGAAAAATACTTGAAGTAGAAGTTGTTAGCAATAACTCTATCGCCATTCACGTGCGACGAGGCGACTACATAAATAACTCTCGTGTTCTTGACGAATACGGTGCCTGTAGTATCTCCTACTACCAGAAGGCTATCACTGAGGTGATTAAAACTAATCCCGATGGATGTTTCTATATATTTTCAGATGACATTGATTGGGCTAAAAGTAATTTATCCATAGCGGACAAACCAGTTGTATTTGTCGAGGAAAAGTCACTAAGTGATTCACAAGAACTTTACTTAATGAGTAAATGTAAACATAATATAATAGCCAACAGTAGTTTTAGTTGGTGGTCAGCGTGGCTAAACCAAAACCCAAATAAAATTGTCATTGCGCCAACCCCTTGGTTTGATAAGGTTCCTTATGACGAAAACCTCATCCCAGCATCATGGAAACAACTCCCGAAATAAAAATACCGAATCCTTTAGTGAGTATCTTGATGCTCACTTATAATCGTGCTCATTTTATACACGAAGCTATTACTAGTGTATTAAACCAAACTTACAAAAATTGGGAGCTAATTATTATTGATGACGGTTCGACCGATAATACAGAAACGATTGTAAATAGTTTTGCGGATGTACGCATAAAGTACATTAAACACCCACAGAACGCCGGTCTATTTGCAAGACGCAAAGAGTCCCTAGCTTACGCCACCTCTAAATATACTGCTATTTTGGACAGCGATGATATTTGGACAGACAGTAAAAAGTTAGCGGAGCAGGTTAATTTTCTAGAAGAAAATCTTAATCATGTTGTGATTGGAACGATGACAACCTTAATTGATGCTAATAGTAAAAATATTGGACAGTGTACCTTTGCCACCAATGATTCATCTATTCGCTTAAAAATATTAATTCGTAATCAATTTACCCATTCCAGCTTGCTCATAAGAAGCGAAGCCTTAATCAAGACTGAGGGTTATTTACCTACCTTGGCTGAAGATTTAGAAATTATTCTCCAACTTGGCAAGCTTGGATTATTGGCAAATCTTCCTTCAAACTATACAGCGCACAGAGTGCATAACAACAGCGAAAATGATCACGGCATCAAAATGGCTTTGGCAGTTAGAAGTATTGTAAAGAATCACGCTTTGAACTACCCGAATGCCATAATTGCTCAAATATTTAGCTACCTACGCATTATCAAAGGCCACTTAAAGAATATCTAGATTTTAACTCTGATAAACCCGCAA